>DQHP01000063.1 GCA_003524435.1 Microbacterium sp. | reverse complement strand
AGCTCGGCGCGCAGATCGCGACGGACGGCGCAGCGATCGCGGGCGTGATGCTGGAAAGCAACCTCGTCGCCGGGGCTCAGAAGCTTGATGTGGCGGCGGGACGCGGCCGGCTCACGTACGGACAGAGTGTGACGGATGCCTGCATGGACTGGGACTCCACCGTCACTGCGCTGGCGGCGCTAGCAAATGGGGTGCGGGGCCGGCGCGCAGCGGATTGAGCCTCGAAACGAAGTTTGCCGCATGAGACAGGCCGTAGCTGGGCCTGTCTCATGCGGCAGTCCTTTCTCGCGGGATGCCGGTTTAGGGCCCCTCGAGAGTTACTGGGCTAGGGCTTTTCGCGCAGGACAGCGCGGCGAGCGCGGTACTCCTCCGTCGTGATCTCACCCGAGGCGAACCGTGAGACCAGGTTGGCCTCGGCGTCGCGGCGCGGCTCTGATTTCTGACTGCGGCGCGAGAGAATGCACTTCGACGCGCGCGTGGCGTTGCGTCGCGTGCTTCGCGACATTCGTGAGCGACTCCTGCACGACCCGGTAGGCGGCGACATCGATGGCCGGATCGACTGGCCGGGGCACTCCCGTAATCATCAGATCGATGTGAATGCCAGAATCGCGCATGCGCGTGCACAGATCTTCGATGCGAGCGAGTCCTGGCGTGGGCGCGCGAGACTGCGTGGATGCGACGACATCATCCGGTGCGATCGCCGCAAGTGTCGTGCGCAGTTCGGCGAGAGCTTCTGCACTGGCGCGGCTGATTGCCGTCAGGGCGAGCTCGGCTTGCTCGGGCTTGCTTTCGCGAACGTGCAGCGCGATGTCGGCCTGCATCTGTATGGCGGCCAGCCCGTGCCCGACGATGTCGTGTACTTCGGATGCGAGGCGCAGCCGTTCATCGTCCAGGGCACGGCGTTCGGCTTCTGCGCGCTGACGTTCGCTGCTCTCCACGACGAGGCGACGGGTGAGTCCCACCGTGAACGGGACAACGATCCAGGCCGCGCTGGGCACGACGTTCCAGAATCCTTCCAGCGTCGCGGGGTCAAGGAGCACGCGCACGAGGAGCAGGCCGAGTGCGATCACCGCGGCTATCACCGAAATACGAAGAGGCTTTCGGCGTGCCAGCGTGTAGGTCGTCACGGCGAGAAAGAACAGGATCGGTCCGGGGGGATACCCGAGAAGGAGGTACGCGGAGACTGCGATGACACACGTCGCGAACGTGATCAGCGGCCACCACCGCAGAGCGGCCGAGAGCGCCGCCACAATGACCAAAACCGCGGCCCATCCATCGACGCCCTGATCGCCTCGGACGTAAAGAAAACGGATGCTCACCCCCGCGACGAGGCCGAGGAGCACGACAAAGAGCGTATTGCCGATAAGACTTCGTGTTCTGCGCGTCACCTGACCATGGTGTCGCAACCGGAACAAAGACAACAGGCACCGGCACTGATCGCCGCCCTGGAGCGTATGCCGGAATACGTCCCACGGCGTACACCCGCTCCGGCCATTACACGGATACTGGAAGTCGGAGCGAAAACGACGAGCACAATCAAAGGAAGCTGCGATGACCGATCCGACGCACACACCGGGCGAAAGCGCGTCGTCCTCGATCAGGGTGTTGCTGGTCGATGATCAGGATCTCGTGCGGATCGGACTGCGGGCACTGCTCGAGAACGTGGATGGCTTCGAGGTCGCGGGCGAGGCGGCCGATGGTCTCGCCGCCGTTGAACAAGCGACCGCAACGAGTCCCGACGTCATCTTGATGGATATTCGGATGCCCGGAATTGACGGTCTGGAAGCCACCCGCCGCATCGCCGCTGACAAGAACCTGTCCGGCACCCGCGTGATCGTCCTCACGACGTTCGAGCGGGACGAGTATGTCTTCGAAGCGCTGCGGGTCGGGGCATCCGGTTTTCTCCTCAAAGACACCCCACCTACACAGTTACTCGATGCGATCCGCACAGTTCACGATGGAGGAGCGCTGTTGGGGCCGAGCGTGACACGGACGCTGATCTCTGAATTTGTGACGGCAGGGCGACGTTCTGTGACGCCGCACCCTCAGCTTGATCAGCTGACAGCGCGGGAGTCTGAAATTGTCACGCTCGTCGCGCAGGGCCTCACCAATCACGAGATCGCCGAGCGGCTTTTCCTCAGCCCCGCGACGGCGCGCACGCACGTTAGCCGAGCGATGATCAAGCTGGGCGCCCGCGATCGTGCGCAGCTCGTCGTGTTCGCATTCCAGTCAGGGCTCGCCTGAGCTCTACCCTCTTGGGGGCGCGCGCCGAGCGGGGCGTGCGAACCGAGTCGTGGGGAGCGGGTCAGGCGGGGCGAACGTTCAGGAGTTGCCAGCCCTCGGGGACTTTGGCCAGGAGAGCATCCATATCATCAGCTTCAATCTGCTCGATGCCGTCTCGGCGCTGAAAGGTTCCCGTTGCCTTCATGCTCGCCGCACCTTTGATCATCTCAACAGGAGCCGACACGAGGTCAAAGCCCTCGGGGCGCTGCTGCTCAAGCTTTTCTTGAATGCCAGCAAGATCTGGGGCCTCAACGTCAACGGAGCGATTTTCCCTGGGACGCATAAGACCAATCAGCACACTTCGATCTTAGGCCGGTTCACCGGCCGCCATTGCTGTCGGGTGACCCCGGGTCGACGCTCATGACCGTCTTCCCGTTGATCAGGTGTACCGTCATGCTCTCGATCATCGGTTGCAGGCCGGGGTGGGCAGCGGCGTGTGGTCGCTCTCCCCTCGCGATATCGCGCACCACTGTGAGCGTCTCAGCGATGACGTCGTTCGCCGCACTGACGCCGAGTTCTGCCCCTGCTGCCTCCAGATGTGCCCGGGTGAGGAGGCGGTGCTCGAATTCTCCGCCGATCCGCAGGGCCATCTCACCATCGGTATCGTCGTAGAAGTGTTGCGGAACGACGTCGTACATCGGGGCGAGGCGGACGACATCGTCGGGCAAATGCAGCAGCGAGAAATTCTTCATGTGCAGATCGAGGTTTCCCACAGCAACTGAGAGCGTCAGCATCCGCAGTACTCGCTCGGCGTCGACGGGCCGCACGATTCTTGCGATGTCCCAGCGCACGCGCGAATCGCGAGCCATACTCTTCGTCGAAGATCATCGACTGATACTTCGGCACGACCGGCTTAGCGATGTGCGTCGAAGGCCAGCCGTCCACCGCGCGTGCCCATCCGTCGTCGGTGCGCACGAGCACGACCTTTGGTTGGACGCCGTTGAGGGAGGTCTTCCCACGCCTCGGTTTGTTGCCCAGCGGTGCGATCGCAACGTTTTCAAGCATCGTACGCACACCTGAGTCGTCAAGCGGTTCGACCGCCGGGGTACGCGGCTCGCCGGGTGCTGATGTGTCCCAGATCTGGACGGCACCGGCGACGTCGCGTCCGAAGGCAGCAAGCATGCCCATGATGTCGTCTTTACGCACGCGCGCCTCGTTCGCAAGACGCTCGCGCGCGTCGCCCTCCGGAAGTAGTTCAGCAAAGAAGCTGCGCCGAAGCGCACGACCGGATGCCGGCGGACGCGGCAGCAGCGGAACGGCGAGCGAGAGCATCCTGCTGTTCATTCCCCAGGTGCGCACCGCCTCGGGAGTGGGCCTGAAGTCGAAGTCAGCACCGGCACCACGGAGGTGTCCGATAATGGCGCCGTGAAGGGCAACGGTCAGTTCAGGCATCGAGATCACCTTCGGGGACCTCGACATACAGCCGCGCACCCGTCGCCTCTAGTGCACTGAGCAGGCGTGTGATGGCTGCGACGTCCTTGCCCGATTCCAACTCCCAGATGTATCGCTGAGAGACTCCAATTCGTTCGGCAAGCTCACGTTGCGTCATCTCTGTGGCCAGACGGGCCTGCTGGATCGCCGCACCTATGTCTGCACTTGAACGCAGGGTTGCTGTGAACACGCTTACTCTTGACGATGTTTTCGTAGTCAAGTTAGATGACTACGAAAATGTAGTCATTTCAGCGGTTCTGCAACAAAAAACCGGCCAGACTCAATGTCTGACCGGTTCTTATCTGTGGAGCCTAGGAGATTCGAACTCCTGACATCCTGCTTGCAAAGCAGGCACTCTACCAACTGAGTTAAGGCCCCGCGTGTGTTTAATTTTAGTCTAACGGTGGGGCTACCTGGATTTGAACCAGGGACCTCTTCATTATCAGTGAAGCGCTCTAACCAACTGAGCTATAGCCCCGTCAACCTCCAAGACTTTACCGGAGATTGACGGAAAATCCGAATCGAGCCGATCAGTCTCCTGCGCGGAGGATGACGCTGCCCGCGGACACCGTCACGTCTATCTTATTACGAGATGAGTCCGACTGATTCACCCTGTTATCGACCGACCCCGCACTGACGTCCTCGCTCACGTTATAGACCTCATCTGGCACGGTCAGATCGAGGGTCCCGGCGCTGACGTCGATGGTGACGAGGTCCGGTGTTGTGTCCGTGAATTTCGCCTCGAGATCGCCTGCCGCCAGGAAAAGGGCTGCTTCGGTGACCCCAGAAAGATCCAGCTGCGCGCGCCCTGCACTGATGTCCGTTTCGACCGAGGTCGCTGAGCCCTTCATGCTCAACCCGCCCGCGCCCATATCGATGTCGACCTCGCCGAACAAACCCTCAATGTCGAGGCGTCCCGCGCTCAACGAGAAGTCGGCGTCCAGACGAGCGTCGTTCAGGCTTTCCGGCAAGGTGAGCACAACGGTTTCTTCGTTATCGAACCAGTCACCGAACCAGTCACCGTCGAGCCAGCCGAACGCATTGCGATCGTTGCTGAGAACGAGTTCGTCCTCGTCGCGCTCCAGCCGCCACTTACGATTATCCGCAGTTCCGGTCACCTCCAACGTCGCCTCGTCGACATCGCCGAACTGCACAGTCACATCGCTGGCCGCGACGTCGACATCGAGCGCGTCGATTCCCGAGGCATTCACGCTCTGTACGTCATCTGTCACGCCCGGCGCCGCGCTGGCGGCAACATCGTGAACAGCGGCGAACGCAGCGGTGCCGCCGGCTCCCAAAAGCGCAATGCCACCGAATGCAGCAATAGCGATAGCGCCCGCCCGTGCACCGGATCCCGACGATGACCGAGAAGGTTCCGGTTGGGGTGCGGGAGTCGCGTGGTATGCGGGAGTCGGGTGGTATGCGGGAGCATCAGACGCCACGGACGGTGCCGGCGGCGGTGTCAATGGAACGTCATGACCGCCCTGCGGGGCCGGGTTCGACGGGGCCGGGTTCGACGGGGCCGGGTGCGGGTGCGCAGCGTTCGACTCTGCAGAGTTCGGCTCAGCGGGGTTCTGCGGTTCATTGTTCATGTTCTTGCTCCTGTGTGCGCTATCAAATTTTGGGCTGGTTGCCGCTCGGCGAGGGTCCGCCACTGTTCTCAATGTGGGCGAGGGCCGCAAGCACACGGCGGTTGCCCGACTCATCCTGTTCGAAGCCCAGCTTCTGGAAGATGGCCGTGATGTTCTTTTCGACGCTTGCGGGCGAGAGGAACAGCAATCCGGCAATGGCCTGGTTTGACTTCCCCTCTGCGATCAGTGCGAGCACTGTGCGTTCGCGCTCGGTGAGGCGCAGCATCCGATCATCGCGATTGCGGCGGGCCAGCAGTTGCGCGACAACCTCTGGATCAAGCACCGACGCACCCTCAACGATCCGCTCGACCGATGCGAGGAACTCCGAAACATCGGCGACGCGATCCTTGAGCAGGTAGCCCAGCGGGCCACCCTGCGCGGCGATCAGATCACTGGCGTAACGCTCCTCGACATACTGCGAGAGCACAAGCAGCGGCAGCGACGGATGCGTTCTGCGCAGTCCGAGAGCTGCCCGAATGCCCTCGTCGGTGAACGTCGGAGGAAGCCGCACATCAAGGATGCACAGTTCCGGATCCGTGGTCTGCACGGCCTCGGTCAATCCTTCAGCGTCGGGCAGCGCCGCGACGACGCTGTGTCCAGCATCCTCGAGCAGGCGTACAAGTCCCTCGCGCAGCAGAACGGAATCTTCACAAATCAGGATGCGCATGGCACGCTCACCTCCACAGATGTCGGACCGCCCTGCGGGCTGTCAATGCGGATGCTGCCGCCGGCAGCGAGCACCCGATTCGAGATCCCGTCGAGGCCACCGCCGGGCTGCACCTGTGCGCCACCCATGCCGTTGTCCTCAACGCGCGCCCAGAGCACATTGCCGTCCCGCGTTCGCACGACGACCCGTGTCTCGCTGGCCCGTGAGTGTTTGGCAGCGTTTGTTAGTGACTCTGCGATGGAGAAATACACGGCTGCCTCAGCATCCCGGCTGCACCGCCCATCTATCCGCACATCCAGATGCACCGGAATGTGTGATCTGCTGGCAAGGGCCGACAGCGCAGCATCCAGTCCTCGATCATCAAGAACCGACGCATGGATGCCGCGGGCGAGCTGGCGCAACTCAGTAATAGCGGCCTTCGTGGACGTGTGTGCCTCGCTGATCAGCTCTTTGGCTGCAACGGGATCTTTGTCGATCTTCTGCTGCGCAAGTCCGAGGGTCATTCCCACCGAGACCAGTCGGGGTTGCACGCCGTCATGCAGGTCACGTTCAATGCGCGTGCGCTCGACATCAGCGGCGCGCACTGCACCCTCACGCTGCGCGGACGTCGTCCGCACCCGCTCCGTGAGTTCTGCCTCACGGTTCGGCACAATAAGCGCACGGGCGATGAGACGGTGCAGGAGGGCAAGGCCGATCATGCCAGCGGCACTGGCGAGCACACCGAGGATGCCGATGACTGGCGTCCATCCGGCCCCGATCGTGTTTCCGAAGGGGGCGACCGCGTCGCCAGTCGCGAACAGCGGTGTGAACGAATAGATCGCCGACCACACCAGACCCCAAAAGAGCCGAAGCACCATCGCACCGAAGAGGCATGCGATCACGAAACTCGCCAACGCGCGCCACATCCGGCCATCGATGCTCTGGCGTCCGAGCGATCGGAGCCATCCTCCGAAGCCTGCGCTCTGGCGGCGGCGCGGCTGAAGATCGGCGATGTCGAGGCTGTAGAGCCCCCGCACGCGCATCACTTCGAACCATCCGATGCCATACAGCGCGTAGACGAGGCCAACCAGGAAGACGATGCCGATGCCGAAGGCGAAGAGCGCGGCGACGCCGGTTCCGAGAAGCGCGGCGAGTATGGCGATTACTCCGCCACCGAGCACTCCGAGCGCTGCGAGATGCAGGATCGTCGTGAACACGCGCAGCGGCGGATTTTTCACTCGCGGCGTCGCACCCGCAGGGGTTGCATTCGCAATCGGGGGAGCAGTCTGGTTGGTCATGATTCAAAGGTAGGCCGCAGGGGGCGGTCGCCGACACCGTGTCTCCCGGAGAGGATGCTTCGGGTTTTCCCTACCTTTGCTTCACGCTCGGCCCCCCGCGCGCTGCCGGGGAACGTCGCCGACGCCGGCCCGCGCGCCGCTGACCCCCCGTCTTGTCATCGACCCCCCGTCGTAATCACGCGGGCACGACGGGGGGTCGACAGCAAGACGGGGGGTCGATGAGCAGTGACGGGCAGTCGGTGACGGGATCGTCAGCAAGACGGGGGGTCGGTGGAGTGGTTACGACCAGGGGACAGAGGTCGGCAGACCGGTAACGGGGGGTCGGCGACGTGGCGACGGAGGTTGGCAGAGTGGTGACGACCGGGTGACGCGGGGTCAGTTCGACATGAAGCCGACGAGCAAGCCGCCGGTGACCTTCACTGCGAGGTTGTAGATTCCCGCGACCACAGCGCCGAGCACCGTGAACACGATCAGGTTGAGGATCGAGATGACCGCGGCAAACGCCATCACCTGAGGCAGACCCAACAGCGCCGCAATCGAAACGGAACCGTCAGTGATCTGCCCGACGAAGTCATCCGCGCCGGCCAGCAGCCCGGTCGCTTGCAACACCAGGTAGATGAGGAAGAACGACACCATGGTCACGATCGCCAGTGCGACCGCGCCCAAGAATGACAACTTCACAGCCGACCAGAAATCGACATAGACCAAACGCAGTCTGACCTGCTTACCGCCGGTCTTGCGCGTGGACTTCTTCGCCAGCTTGTCGGCTACTGTGCTCATGCGTCTGTTTCCTCAGGGGTCTGGTTCTGTTCGGGAGCAGATGCTTCGTCATCTGACTCCGCGACTTCTTCGGCAATGGCCCGCTCACTGTTGCGGGCAATGGCGAGGATCCGGTCCTTCTCTGAGGTCCGGGCGAACACCACTCCCATGGTGTCTCGGCCCTTAGCGGGCACCTCGGCCACGGCAGAGCGTACCACCTTGCCGCTGGACAGAACCACCAAGACCTCGTCGTCCTCACTCACGATCAGACCACCCGCGAGAGTGCCCCGATCGTCATTGAGTTTGGCGACCTTGATCCCGATACCGCCGCGTCCCTGGACGCGGTATTCGCTAATCGACGTGCGCTTTGCGTAGCCGCCATCGGTGACGACGAAGACGAAACCTTCTTCATCGGCGACGGATGCTGACAGCAGAGTGTCTTCGCCGCGGAAGCTCATTCCCTTCACACCTGCGGTCGCGCGACCCATCGGGCGCAGCGCCTGGTCGGTCGCGTTGAAGCGCAGCGACATGCCGTGACGCGAGATCAGCAGGATGTCATCAGTGTTATCCACCAGCATGGCGCTGACCAGTTCGTCATCCTCACGCAAACGGATCGCGATGACGCCGCCCTGACGGTTGGTGTCGTACTCGCTCAGGCGCGTCTTCTTGATCACGCCGCCGCGGGTGGCGAGCACCAGATAGTCGGCAACGTCGTAGTCGCGCATCGCGAGCACCTGGGCGATGCTCTCGTCAGGCTGCAGAGCCAAGAGGTTCGCGACGTGCGTACCCTTCGCATCGCGTCCAGCTTCTGGCGCCTCATATGTCTTCGCCCGGTAGACGCGACCCTTGTCTGTGAAGAACAACAGCCAGTGGTGCGTCGTTGTTACAAAGAAGTGCTCGACAACGTCATCTGCGCGCAGCTGCGCACCCTTGACGCCCTTGCCACCACGGTGCTGCGAGCGATAGTTGTCGCTGCGCGTGCGCTTGAGATAACCGTCACGGGTAACCGTGACGACCATCTCTTCTTCAGCAATAAGGTCTTCCATCGACACATCGCCGTCGAAGCCCTGCAAGATGTGCGTGCGACGCTCATCACCAAAGCGGTCGACGATCCCCTCGAGCTCTTCGCGGATGATCGTGCGCTGGCGCGACTCATTGGCGATGATCTCTTTGTAATCGGCGATCTTGCGCTCGAGCTCTTCCGCCTCGTCCAGAATCTTCTGACGCTCGAGGGCAGCCAGTCGGCGCAGCTGCATCTGCAGAATCGCATCGGCCTGAAGCTCATCGATATCGAGCAGCTTCTGCAGTCCCTCGTTTGCCTCTGCCGGCGTGGGGGAGCGACGAATCAATGCAATGACCTCATCAAGAGCATCAAGTGCCTTGAGGTAGGCGCGGAGGATATGCATCCGCTCTTCAGCCTTGCGCAAACGGAAGATGGTCCGGCGAACGATTACATCGATCTGGTGCGCGATCCAGTGGGTGATGAATCCATCCAGTGCCAGCGTGCGCGGCACGCCGTCGACGATCGCCAGCATGTTCGCGCCGAAGTTGTCTTGCAACTGTGTGTGCTTGTACAGGTTGTTCAGCACAACCTTGGCGACAGCATCCCGCTTGAGGACGATGACAAGACGCTGGCCGGTACGGTCACTGGTTTCATCGCGAATGTCCGCAATGCCAGTGATTTTGCCGTCACGCGCCAGATCACCGATCTTGACCGAAAGGTTGTCGGGGTTGACCTGATACGGCAACTCGGTGATAACCAGGCAGTTACGGCCCTGGATCTCTTCCATATTGACGACGGCACGCATCGTGATCGATCCGCGGCCGGTGCGATAGGCCTCTTGGATGCCCTTGGATCCGAGAATCTGCGCACCCGTCGGGAAATCAGGACCGGGAACGCGCTGGATCAGGCCTTCGAGAAGCTCTTCACGAGGAAGTTCTGGATTTTCCAGCGCCCACAGCGCGGCAGCAGAAATCTCACGCAGGTTGTGCGGCGGAATGTTCGTCGCCATACCCACGGCGATACCGACAGAACCATTGACAAGCAGGTTCGGGAACCGTGACGGCAGTACCGTCGGCTCCTGAGTCTCACCGTCGTAGTTGTCCTGGAAGTCGACGGTCTCTTCTTCGATGTCGCGCACCATCTCAAGCGCGAGCGGAGCCATCTTCGTCTCGGTATAACGCGGCGCAGCCGCACCCATGTTGCCGGGAGAGCCGAAGTTACCCTGTCCGAGCGCCAGCGGGTAGCGCGTCGACCAGGGCTGAACGAGCCGGACCAAAGCGTCATAAATCGCGGTGTCACCGTGCGGGTGGAAGTGACCCATGACGTCGCCGACGACGCGAGCGCACTTCGAGAACGACTTGTCGGGGCGGAACCCACCGTCGTACATCCCGTACAGCACGCGGCGGTGCACGGGCTTGAGGCCATCGCGCACGTCCGGCAGTGCACGGCCGACAATCACGGCCATCGCGTAGTCGAGGTAACTACGCTCCATTTCGAACTTCAGATCGACCTGGTCGATCTTGCCGTGCTCGTGGAAGGCCTCGGGGCGTTCTTCGTCAGTCATGTGTTTCTTTCAAATTTCCGGTCGCCGTGAATGCCTGGGGCATCAAATGTCGAGGAAGCGGACGTCCTTGGCGTTGCGCTGAATGAACCCGCGCCGGGATTCAACGTCTTCACCCATCAGAACGCTGAAGATCTCATCTGCCGCGGCGGCATCTTCGATCGTCACCTGACGGAGGGTTCGCGTGCTGTGATCCATCGTGGTTTCCCACAGTTCTTTGGCATTCATCTCACCAAGACCCTTGTAGCGCTGGACGCCGGAATCCTTCGGGAGACGCTTGCCGTTGGCGAGACCGTCTTTGAGCAGCGCGTCGCGCTCAGCATCCGAGTACACGTACTCATGCGGCTGGTTCGACCACTTGAGCCGGTACAGCGGCGGCATCGCGAGATAAACGAATCCGGCCTCGATGAGCCCACGCATGTAGCGGAACAGCAGCGTCAGCAGCAGCGTTGTAATGTGCTGGCCGTCGACATCAGCATCCGCCATCAAAACGATCTTGTGATAGCGGGCCTTCTCGATATCGAAGTCTTCGCCAATACCCGTGCCGAAGGCCTGGATCATCGCCTGTACTTCGCGGTTTCCGAGCGCCTTGTCCAAGCGCGCACGCTCAACGTTCAGGATCTTGCCGCGCAGCGCGAGGATCGCCTGGGTGTGCGGGTCGCGACCCTGCACTGCCGAGCCGCCGGCCGAGTCACCCTCAACGAGGAAAATCTCGCTGATCGACGGGTCCTTGCTCGTGCAGTCCTTGAGCTTGTCCGGCATCGCGGCCGACTCGAAAACGCTCTTTCGCCGCGCAGTCTCGCGCGCCTTTCGTGCAGCCAAGCGCGCGGTGGCGGCGTCAATCGACTTGCGAATCACGTTTTTCGCCTCAGCGGGGTTCCGCTCGAACCAGTCACCCAGCTGATCGCCTACGACCTTCTGAACGAAGGCCTTCGCTTCAGTGTTGCCCAGCTTGGTCTTGGTCTGACCTTCGAACTGCGGCTCGCCGAGCTTGATGGAGATCACCGCGGTGAGTCCTTCACGCACGTCGTCGCCGGAGAGGTTCTCATCCTTCTCTTTAAGGATGTTGTTCGCACGCGCGTACTTATTGACAAGAGTTGTCAGTGCGGCACGGAAGCCCTCTTCGTGCGTGCCACCCTCGTGCGTGTTGATCGTGTTCGCGTAGGTGAAGACGTTCTCGGTGTAGCCGGTCGTCCACTGCATTGCGACCTCAAGCGAGATCTTGCGCTCTTTGTCTTCTGATTCGAAGTCGATGATCTCGCTGTTGACGACCTCAGCGTGACGGACTCGGTTCAGGTATTCGACATAGTCGACCAGGCCGCGCTCGTAGAAGAACACATCTTCGCGCTGCTTTGTGAAAGTGGTGCCTTCGTCTTCAACCTCATAGCTTGAACCCTCGCGCTCATCCGTCAGCTCGATTCGCAGCCCCTTATTCAGGAACGCCATCTGCTGGAAACGTGTGCGCAGAGTGTCGTACTCGAACTCGACGCCATCGGTGAAGATTGTGGGATCTGCCCAGAAGGTAATAGACGTCCCGGTCTCATCGGTCGGTTCGCCCTTCTCCAGCTTCTGCTGCGGTTCGCCGCCATCGGCAAAGCTGTGATGCCAGGAAAAGCCCTTCTGCTTGACCTCCACATCAAAACGCGTCGAGAGCGCGTTGACAACAGACGAGCCAACACCGTGCAGACCACCGGACACCGCGTAAGCCCCGCCGCCGAACTTTCCGCCGGCGTGCAAAATTGTGAGCACAACCTCAACGGTTGACTTATTGGGGTCAGAGGAATGCGGCTCAGTCGGGATGCCACGACCGTTATCGACGACACGTACACCGCCATCCTCGAGCAGCGTCACTACGATCTTGTCGGCGTAGCCGGCCAGAGCCTCATCGACAGAGTTATCGACGATCTCATAAACCAGGTGGTGAAGACCACGGGGACCGGTCGAACCGATGTACATGCCCGGGCGCTTGCGCACGGCTTCGAGACCTTCAAGAATCTGAATGTCAGCCGCGCCGTACTCGGCGGGTGAATTTTCGGGGGTTCCCCCAGTGGTCGTTTCTGGCTCGTCAGCGGGGGATTCAGGCGTCATCAGAGGGCGTACTCCACATCGATATCTCGAAACTCCAGTCTAGCCGGTCTAGAGCAAGAAATCTCGGCTCAGAGGCCGTGTGTGGCCCTTAAATCGATCTGGATGCCTCGCATGATGCCCTACCCATAGGTATCGCGCGGACCACGCCCTGGAACGGCTCTCGGCCCCCATTTCCACGAGGGGACGTCAGGGCCAATGAAACGGAGGTTATCCACACCCGCCTGGGGATAACGCCTTCCGATCTCAGTGAGGATGGTCGCGCGCATGAACTGCAAGTTTTTCGCCCAGGCTGTGGAATCACATTTCACCGTCAGCATCCCATTCTCCAAAGAGACGGGCTCAGAGTGTTGTGCGGTGCCTTCGCCGGCAAGTTCTGCCCACTGGCGCACAAGATCTTCGCGCGCCAGCGTGATCTCCCAACCAGAGTCGCGACTGAGTTTGTCGAGGACCGCGCCAAGGGCGCCCGGATCACGGCCGGGAGTGAAAGGCGCGTTATCGTCATCGTCACGGATGCGCCGTTTGCGCTTCCATGATTTTGAACTTGGCTTCAGCCCGCGAAGACGAAGATATGTCGCGACGGTTTCAGGAACGTCGGATGCGGCGTCACTCATCGGTGCTGCCCTGCTCTTCACTGCTTCGGTCATCACTGATCGTGCCCTCGCTGATACGCACTACATGTCTATGCAGCGCTTCAGGAATATCTTCTTCCACTGCGGCCGTCACGACGACCTGTTCATAGCCAACGGTGAGATCAGAGAGGCGTTGACGACGATCAGCATCAAGCTCGGCAAAAACATCATCCAGAATCAACACCGGATCGCCGGCTGGCGACTCTGCACGGAGAAGTTCCGCGGATGCGAGGCGCAGCGCGAGGGCAATCGACCACGATTCTCCATGCGATGCATAGCCCTTGACCGGAAGATTGCGCACGCTGAGCACCAAATCGTCGCGGTGTGGACCCACTAATGTGAGGCCGCGGTCGAGTTCTTGTGATCGCTTCGCCAAGAGAGCAGCCCGAAACATCTCGGCGATTTCGCCCTTCGTGTCGGACGCCGGGGTCTCGCCTTCTTCTGGATCGGCACCGTGCGTAGATAGTGCCCATTCGAGCTCGGGACGATGATCTGCACCGGCGATTGCCGTGTATGCCGCGGCGAGCGGGGCGCGCAGATCTGTCGCCAGCCGCAATCTCGCGTCGATAATCTCGGATCCGAGAGCGACAAGTTTGTCATCCCAAACATCGAGGGTGTTGAGACCTTCCCCGCGGATGCCTCTGGCTCGAGCCGATTTCAATAGCGCCGTGCGCTGTTTGAGCACACGGTCATAGTCGCCAAGTACGGCTGACATGCGCGGAGTGCGTTGAATCAGCAGCTGATCGGCGAATTTTCGCCGCGAAGAAGGGTCTCCCCGAACGATCTGCAGATCTTCAGGGGCAAATAGCACCACATGCGCGTAACGCGGCAGCTCACTTGTCTTCGAAGGTGACCCGTTGATGCGCGCCTTGTTTGATCCCTGCCGATTTACCTGAACTTCAGCGAGAACTTTGCGCTCACCGACTGAAAGTCGGGCACGAATGACACCAAATTCCTTGCCATCTTTGACCATCGGAGCATCCGAGGACACTCGATGCGAACCCAAAGTCGCCAGGAAGACAATCGCCTCGGCCAGATTTGTCTTTCCCTGACCGTTCTTGCCGACTAGGACGTTGGGGCCGCGGTGAAGAGTGAGTTCTGCGGTCGCATAATTGCGAAAATCCACGAGGCTCAGGTGCTCCACAATCACAAGCTCAGCCTACCTTTTGGGTCTGACACTGAGTCGGTGGAGTACTCCTCGGTGAAGTGCGTCGAGTCAGCGAAGGAGAAGATTCGGCTGAAGGAGGTACTTGAACGAATCGGAACCGGCCTGGTCGACGGACGTCTGACTTGTGATCAACACCGGACTCAGCTTGTTCGCGTTGTCACTCGAGGTGAAAGTCACACGGACGAATTCGCTCTTGACCGCGCCCAGGGCCTCGGTCAAATACTGCGGGTTGAGTCCGAGAGTCACATCTTCGCCACCGGAAAGGTGCGCATCAACCGACTCAGATGCTCGCGCCTGTTCACTGCCGGAAGCATCCATCGTCACGCTGTCGGACGTGAACGTGAATCGCAGCGGAGCCGCGCGATCCAACACCAGTGCCACACGACGAACGGCCTCAATGAGATCAGCCGTGTTCACGACTGCGTAGTGCTCGGTCTGCTCGGGGAAAAGTCGACGAACGGGCGGGAAATTGCCCTTGATCAGCAGCGATGTCACGGTCTTGTTGCCCGCGGTGAATGCGATGATCTCACGATCACCCTCACCAGAGAACGCGACCTGAATTGTGCCGGCGTGGCCGAAAGTCTTACCCACCTCGGTCAAAGTTCGAGCCGGAACCAGCGCGGTCTGCTCAGCAGCCTCGCCATCCCAGGGAACATTCCGCAGCGAAACACGGTAGCGGTCCGTTGCGACGAGGCTCAGATCCTGTCCGGAAACTTCGAGTTGCACACCGGTTAGCACTGGAGTGACGTCGTCACGCGATGCGGCGAAACCGACCTGCGCGATTGCGGTGCCGAAATCATCGGCCGGAACAACACCGGATGACCCAGAGACCTCGGGGATTGAGGGATATTCCTCAACTGGCATAGCAGCGAGGGTGAATCGTGCCGAGCCACAAGTCACGGCGATTCCGCCATCTTCTTCGACCGCGATCTCGATCGGAGCGTTCGGAAGCCGGCTTGCGATGTCAGAGAGCAGGCGTCCGTGCACCAGGATCGTGCCCGGTGTGTCAACTGTTGCTTCAATCGTCGTGCGGGCGGATGCTTCGTAGTCGAATGCCGAAAGGGTCAAGCCCTCATCGCCAGCTTCGATCAGCACACCCGCCAGGATGGGCTGCGGATTGCGCTGCGGCAGTAGCTTCACGACGAAGGACACAGCTTCGCTGAATACATCGCGGTTGACCTGGAACCTCACGGGCGCTCCCTCGTCGTTTTACAGAACCTGACCGCCGGTGGGTCCACGTCAGGGATTCCCATGCTATCCCTACCGAAGCGATGCGCCATACGCCGGCTTTTCACACCCTTGAGGTAATCGGATCCGCATCTCAAAGGGTTAACTCCTTAACGTTCTTAACAGCTGTGGATACTGTGGATAACTCGGTGGATAGCAGTGACGAGTAGGGAACTACATGCGTGTGAGATGTGGAATTCCTGAGGAATCCGCAGGTAAACAGGTGATGCCCCATCTTGGTTGCGATCGAGGTTATCCACAGGTTGGAGCGATTGCCACACATTCGTCCAGAAGTTAAGGCGTATTCTCCACAGGTTATCCACATGTGCAATTCGGCATTTATCTGATGGCCGCGAGAGCTGTCAAGGGCTGTTTTCAGCCCGTTTTTCGTCTCGTTTCTCAGCGTCGGCCCAGTTGAGTGGTGATTTCTGTCACCTGGTTGTAGATCGAGCGACGCTCTTTCATGAGATCGCTGATCTTTTTGTACGCGTACATGACCGTCGTGTGATCGCGGTTGCCGAACAGCTGACCAATCTTGGGGAGTGAAAGGTTCGTGCGTTCGCGGCACAGATACATAGCGATCTGGCGTGAGGTCGCAATCTGCTGCGACCGGCTGGATCCGTAGAGGTCGTCGACGGTGAGCTTGAAGTACTGCGCGGTCGCGGTGATGATGTCGGTCGGCGAGATGATGTTGTCTTCTGCAGTGTCGATGATGTCGCGCAACACAGTTTGTGCAAGCGAGATATCGAGTGAAGAGCGGTTCAAGCTCGCGAACGCCGAAACGCGGATGAGTGCACCTTCGAGTTCACGGATGTTCGACGACACAACGGTCGCGATGTATTCGAGCACCTCGTCGGGGATGTGCAGCGCTTCGCTTTGCGCCTTCTTACGGAGAATCGCAATGCGCGTCTCAAGGTCAGGTGCCTGCACGTCGGTGATGAGGCCCCACTCGAATCGGCTGCGCATCCGATCCTCGAATCCGGTGAGGTGTTTCGGCGCGACATCACTCGTGATCACGATCTGCTTGTTGTGATCATGCAGCGTGTTGAACGTGTGGAAGAACGTTTCCTGAGTCTCGGCGCGCCCCTGGAGGAATTGGATGTCGTCGATGAGGAGGATGTCGACATCACGGTAGCGGGCTTGGAATGCGGAGCCTCGGTTGTTGGCGATCGAGTTGATGAAGTCGTTCGTAAACTCTTCGCTCGATACGTAGCGGACCTTGACACCTGTGTAGAGCGACTGCGCATAGTCACCGATGGCGTGGAGGAGGTGTGTTTTTCCCAGGCCAGAGTCGCCATAGATGAACAGCGGGTTGTATGCCTTGGCGGGTGCTTCCGCAACGGCCACAGCGGCGGCGTGAGAAAAACGGTTTGACTGACCGATCACGAAATTGTCGAAGGTGTACTTCGGGTTGAGGCGTGACTCATGACGCATGGGGGTCGGCTGGTCCATGGCGATGTCCGTGCGAGGCGCTTCTGGGCGGCCGAAGTCGGCAACAGCAATCGGTGCCATGGGCTGTTCGGCAAGTTCATGGTTGACGACAACGCGGAACGAGGTGACTTCTTCACCGAGTTGCGCCAGCGCCTCCATGATCGGCACGCGCAAACGCTTGTTGATTTGCGCGGCGGTCAGGTCGTTCGGCACATCGAGGTAGATGGTGGCACCCATCACCCCCGCCGGAACGGCGAGGCTCATAAACCCCTGCAGCTGAGGGGTAACGCGATCATCCTGGTCGAGCAGGTCCATCACTTGGGCCCAGATGGGAACGTCGGGCTGGGCAGGAGTGGACATTGTGCTCCGGGCAAGGGCTCGCGGAGGGTCGGCCAAAAAGGCTTTCCTCCCTGTGGATAACTTCGGATGCCACGGTAGTCACCGAAGCTGTGAACGGCAACCTGCCTACGGAAAATCAAGGGTGTGTCGAATGTGCAGGGAGAGTGAGGGTTGTGGATAATTATGATGCGGAGTGGGAGACCTCCGTTTTATCGCGGTGCGGAGATTTGCCCTCTGCGCCGGTAAGTCGTACCATTAATCGGTTGACTTATGTCCGAAATCGGGCAGTTCCCTATGTCTCCGGTCGTATCCCCCGGTGACAGCGTTCCCGGAGTGATCCCATGACCAAGCGTACGTTCCAGCCCAACAACCGTCGTCGCGCGAAGAAGCACGGATTCCGCGCTCGCATGCGCACTCGCGCCGGCCGTGGCATCCTCGCAGCGCGCCGCGCGAAGGGCCGCACCGAGCTCTCCGCGTAAGCCTCGTGCTCGCCCGTCCGCACAGATTGACGCGTGGCACCGACTATAAGTTGGTCGTCCGTCGCGGTACTCGGTGCGGGGGCGCTCGCGTCATCACTTCGATGTTGGTGACCGGGGAAGCACGTGAAGCGAGGTTCGGCTTCATCATCAGTAAGCAGGTGGGCACGGCTGTGATCCGCAATACGGTGCGTCGACGGCTCAAAGCCGTGTGTGCCGCTGCGCTCGCGGACGTCCCAGAGGGCGCGGATATTGTCATCCGCGCCCTTCCTGCGTCTGCCTCTGCGTCATTTTCCGAACTGGCGGACGATGTGAATCGATGCCTCGCTCGGTTCAACCGCGAACGAGCATCGGCATGAGTGCCCTGCCGTCATACGCGATGGGGTCGGCTCATCTGCATGGCACCGACCTCGTACGCAGCATCCCGCTTATCCCTCGAAATCTTGTCCTGGGATTTCTTGCCGGATATCGCACGGTGATCTCTCCGATCTATGGAGATGTGTGTGCGTACTATCCGTCTTGCTCGGCTTACGCTGTAGGGGCGGTGCAGCAACACGGCGCTATCAAAGGTGCGGTGCTCTCGGCATGGCGCATCCTGCGATGTAACCCCTGGACCAAAGGCGGCGTCGATGACGTACGCCCCCACGACCATTTCCGACACGACCTAACCGCCCGAGGTTTTGTCGTACCTTCTCGAAAGGACTGAACAGTGGGTCTTGACCTTCTGCTCGCCTCTGCGACCGCGGCGGCCGATAGCGCCCCCGCAGACCCAGGCTTTGACCTACTTGGCACCATTCTGTGGCCGCTGAAGTGGGCTGTTGAGCTCATTCTTGTCGCGTGGCACTGGCTTTTCACCGCCGTCGGACTTCCGGCATCTTCCGGTGTGACCTGGGTTTTATCTATCATCGGCCTTGTGATTGTAGTGCGCGCTGCGGTGTTCCCGCTGTTCGTCAAGCAGATCAAGAGCCAGCGCAAGATGATGGAAATTGCGCCGGATATGAAGAAGGTGCAGGCCAAGTACAAGGGCAAGAAGGATCAGCTCTCTCGCGAGGCCATGAGTCGCGAGACGATGGCGCTGTACAAGAAGCATGGCACCTCGCCAATGTCGAGCTGTCTGCCTCTGATCGTTCAGATGCCGATCTTCTTCTCGCTGTTCAGTGTGCTGCGAGACGTCAGCGCTCATGCAAAGGCTGGCTTGGGCGGTGTGGGGATGCTGTCGCCAGAGCTCACTATGGAGTTCTACGACGCCAAGCTCTTCGACGTGGTGTCGCTGCACGAGACTCTCGGTGATGCGGTCGACAACCAGAACACGGTTGCTATCGTGCTGTTGGTCATCCTTGTTGTGCTGATGATTGGGTCGCAGTTCTTCACCCAGCTGCAGATCATTTCGAAGAACCTGTCACCCGAGGCGAAGACCGGCCAGGCGTACCAGATGCAGAAGATCATGCTCTACGTACTGCCGCTGGGCTTCATCTTCTCGGGTATCTTCTTCCCGCTCGGCGTCGTCGTGTACTGGTTCATCTCGAACCTGTGGACCATGGCGCAGCAGTTCCTTGTTATTCGCGAGATGCCGACTCCTGGTTCTGAGGCCGCGAAGGCTCGCGAAGAGCGTCTGGCCCGTAAGGGCAAGGCCATCGATTCCTCCGGCAAAGTTGTGCCGCTCGCTGTGTATGAAGCAGAGCAGGCGCGGTTGCTAGAAGAGGCTGAGAAGGCAAAGCAAGAAGCAAAGAAGCGTCAGCAGCCCGTGGGTAAGAAGCGCGCAAAGAAGAAGGGTCCGAACGCATGACCAGTGAGAATGTTGTGGAACGCCCCGAGCGCGCTGAGCCGACGGATGACGAGCTCGAGCACGAGGGTGATGTCGCTGCGGACTTTATTGAGGAACTCCTCGACATCGCTGACATCGATGGTGATCTGAACCTTGATGTTCGACAGGGGCGTGCCTACGTTTCGGTCGAGGCTGAGGGGGAGGGCATCTCGGTGCTCTCAGATCCCGACACCGTGCAGGCTCTGCAGGAGATCACTCGTCTGGCCGTCCAGAACAAGACCGGTGCGTTCTCCCGTTTGATTCTGGATGTTGGTGGGTCGCGCGATGCGCGTCGCCGTCAGCTCGAGAAGTTGGTGGATGCTGCACTTGTGAAGCTCGATGAGGGTGCATCTAAGGCGTCTCTGCCCTCGATGTCGAGCTATGAGCGCAAGCTCGTTCATGACATCGTTGCTGAGCGGAACCTGATTTCTGAGTCGTACGGTGAAGGTGCAGATCGTCACACGGTGATTCGCCGTCGCTGATGTTTCACGTGAAACATTGGTGGATCGTATGACTGAATTGGAAGCAGAACCTCTCGCGGCAGCGGCTCTCTTTGGTGAGCGGATTGATGTTGCTCGTCAGTTCACCGCGGCGCTCGCTGCCGTCGGTGAGGAGCGAGGGCTCATTGGGCCGCTGGAACTTCCTCGTCTGTGGACCAGGCATATTCTGAACAGTGTCATTGCGGCGCCGCTTTTTCATGGATCAGTCGCTGATATCGGTTCAGGAGCGGGATTACCTGGCCTTGTGCTCGCTATCGCTCGCCCGGATGTTCAGTGGACACTCATCGAACCAATGGAGCGCCGAGTTACTTGGCTGAACGAGCAGGTGGGTGCGCTCGGGCTCGAGAACGTCACCGTGTTGCGGGCACGCGGTGAAGAAGTGCCTGCCGATGTTCGGTTTGACATGGTGACGGCCCGTGCTGTCAGCGCACTGCGAACCTTGATTCCCTTCACCGCGCCACTCGTGCGCGATGGGGGAGAGCTCGCGCTACTCAAAGGCATGAATGCGCCGGCGGAGATTGACGCCGCAGCGAAACAGATCAAGAAGTTTCGGCTCGGGAACGTTCGCGTTGAGCTGCTCGGTGAGGGCGTGCTCGCGGAGACTACTCGGGTCGTACGGGCTACCGTTCGGGGCTAGGTCTCGATGGATGCGCTTTGTGCGCGTCCTTTGGACGACGCGGGTAGACGCTACGGGCTCCGAGATGTTGACTCTCGAGCAGAGCGGGGACCCCGTCCGGCTGCGCCGGACACCCCGATGCTCGTTCGTTCAACATCTCTGCGCCCTCAGTTCCCTTTTCCCTGAATGATTATCTGACCGGTGTAGCGGGTGAGAGCGTTCGTGAAGAGGCCAATGTCTCAAGTGAAACATCGGTGTCCTGCGGAGGTGGCGGGAATGGTGTGCTGCTGGGTGCGCGGGAGTGACACTGTGCGTGAAGGGGATGAGACGAAGCGGGTCGAGTGAGGGGCGCGGTGACGGGTTGAAGCCGACATGTTTCACGTGAAACATCGCTCCGAAAGCTGCGGAACTCGATCCTTGTCTTGGGTCTATACAACAGGTTTATGCCGGGGGTAGTAGGTGCGGTTGGCGTGTTCGGCGTGGTGTTCCTTTGCCGCTCGGCTCGGTGTTCGTTTGCCGCTCGGCAGTATGTGTACCCCATAGATGCCACAAGGGGACGAAACGCCGAAGTGATCTCTGATTGGGAAACTGGGGGGAGTTCTTACTCGCACCCAAATAGTCGGAGTGTAGGAAAGTGCGAGACGTGCCGGTGCGGTCGTTCCTGGGGGTGATGTTTCACGTGAAACATGCTGTGTAGGACCTGCCGGCTCCGCGATTCGTGCGGCGTCTGTGCTCGCGAGTGTTAGAACGCAGGGGCTGGCGGAGGTTGTGCCTTCGAATCCTGAGGCGTTTCTCGTTGTTTCACGTGAAACTTGAGTGGGTGCCGTGAGTTGCGGATAGTTGATGATTGAGATCTCGGCGGTGGAAGGACATTGTTCACAGCGTTGGTTCCCGAGGTTGTCTTTGCTCTGATCGCAACAGCGAGTTCTGGGCTCGGGGGATGGGGAGCGCACTGCCTCGCTCAGTAATCCACTTGCGTCGAGGATCTAAGTGCCCGCACATCTGGGTGCCATAGGTCCGGCAGGGCGGAGATCTAAGAAGAGTCCTACGAGCAGTACAGCGCAGACGATGTAGTTTCTTCGATTGTCGAGATGCGGACTGACGACGCTATTTTCACCAACGCCCCCACGAATAAGTGCAGCGCAATAGGAAAGAACTGGAACTTGAGGGAATCTATCAATCCTCTCCCAGAGCAATGCCCCCGCTGTTCTTGGTCCACGGAAGTCACCGCAGCCAGTCAATACCGTACTAAGGACCAGAGACAGCGGGTCAGAGGAGAGATGTTTCAGGTGAAACACTGCATCGACGGTGGCTAAGAATTCGCCACCTGGCCCCTCGGCGTTTTTCGTTTCGCTCCGACGCGATCAATGACCCGGTGGCTCCACGTGAAGGATCCTGGTTCGACTCGTCGCTCGGGTTCTAGCTCAGCCCGTCCCGAGTCCCGTTTCTCGCTCAACACGAGCGCGAATGTTTCACGTGAAACATCGTCCGCACTCTGCGATGGGTATTTCCGGCGCGCGCGGGCGATTCCGCCACACACAATAGGCGCAGCGAGGTTTGACGAATGAGCACCGGATGGCTGGCGAAGCTGAAATGGACAGGCTGATCTGCTCGAGGATCGACGTCCCAGAGCGCAGTTGACACTGAGAGACAGACGCAGGGGAGCACGATGCGAGCAACGTCCGACCTAGCGATTAGAGTAGAACGCGGCCCCCGAAAGGAGTGGATGTTTCACGTGAAACAGTCCGAGAAGGAAACACCGAACAGTACTTTCGGGGTTGATACGCCGTTGGCACGCGAAATCGCCGATCTGAGCTCTCGACGACGCGTTCTGGAAGCGACATCAGTCAAATTCAAGGGAAAGACCCGTGTTCTCACGGTCTCAAACCAGAAGGGTGGCGTCGGAAAGACGACCACTGCAGTAAATATCGGCGCTGCGCTCGCGAATTTGGGCGCGAAGGTGCTCGTTATTGACCTCGATCCCCAGGGAAACGCGTCCACCGCCCTTGGCGTCCCGCACAGCGCGGATACTCCGAGCGTTTATGACGTGCTGATCAATGACGAACCGCTCGCTGATGTCGTGCAGCAGAGCCCCGAGTCCCCGAAGCTCCTCTGCGCACCCAGCACCATTCACTTGGCCGGGGCCGAGATTGAGCTTGTTTCTCAGGTGGCGCGTGAGCACAGGTTGCGTAGAGCACTTGATACCTACCTCGAGGACAACCCGGTCAATTTCGTCATTATTGACTGCCCGCCGTCGCTCGGGCTGCTGACGATCAACGCATTTACTGCGGCATCCGAAGTATTCATCCCGATCCAGTGTGAGTATTACGCGCTTGAGGGTCTGAGCCAGCTTCTCGGCAGCATTCAGATGATCCAGAAGCATCTGAATACCGATCTTCACCTCTCGACAATTCTTTTGACGATGTACGACGGCCGCACCCGTCTCGCGCAGCAGGTCGCCGATGAAGTGCGCACTCATTTCCCGAATCAGGTACTGGACGCGGTTATTCCTCGATCAGTGCGTGTTTCTGAGGCACCCAGTTTCGGTCAGACGGTGATTGCCTACGACATAAATTCGGCCGGCGCGATCGCATACCGTGAGGCCGCAGTCGAGATTGCGTCTTACAAGACGCCGAGCAAGGAGAAATGATGGCCAAGCGCACTGGATTGGGTCGAGGGATCGGCGCTCTTATTCCTACTGCAGACCAGTCGGAGCGTCCTGTCGACGTGTTCTTCCCGGGTGCCTCCACAAAGGCGGCAGCCGCTGCTGCTGCCGCCGCCGAACTAGCAAGCGCGCAGAATGTAGAAGACGTCGAGCTGACAACAGTTCCGGGCATCCATTTGGTGCAGATCAACCCGAACGACATCGTTCCCAACCCGCGCCAGCCGCGCACGCACTTCGACCCGAGCGATTTGGCTGAGCTCGTGCACAGCGTCCGTGAGTTCGGCGTGCTGCAGCCGGTCATCGTTCGTAAGAACGCGGACGGACAACATGAGCTCATCATGGGGGAGAGGCGTACCCGCGCAGCCCGCGAGGCTGGTCTCGAGACAATTTCCGCGATCGTGCGTGAGACGGCCGACGAAGATCTGCTTCGTGATGCGCTACTGGAGAACCTGCACCGCTCTGAGCTCAACCCGCTGGAAGAAGCATCCGCTTATCAGCAACTTCTTGAGGACTTTGGGATCACGCAGGAAGAGTTGGCGACACGAATTGGGCGCTCCCGGCCCCAAATCAGCAACACAATTCGCCTCTTGCGCCTGCCGGTTCCCGTGCAACAGCGCGTAGCGGCTGGTGTTCTCAGCGCTGGACACGCTCGCGCGCTGCTCTCACTCGACGACGCGGCTGCAATGCAGAAGCTGGCAGACAAGGTCGTCAATGAAGACCTGTCCGTACGCGCCACAGAGGAAGCCGCCAAGGCAGTCCCGTCCGCCGGAACAAAGAAGACGAAACCGCAGCCCGGGGCTCGACGCGCGTATCTTGACGAAGTTTCCGGCAAGCTCGGCGACCGCTTGAATACGCGGGTGAAGATCACACTTGGCGCAAGAAAAGGCCAGGTCGCGATTGAATTCGCATCGATCCAAGACCTAAATCGGATCCTCTCCGAACTCGGCGAAGAGGGCTACGGATCCTGAATTCAAAGCTCTCCCTCGCGCATAAGCGTGTCGACTCGTAGAGTGGGCACGAACGGGGGAGAGCACATGTCAGAGAAGAAGAGCACGAGCGAACGGTTCAGCGCTCGCGTCATCGGAATCAGCATTGCCGCAGCGCTCGGAGGGTTCCTCTTCGGGTTCGATACCGCCGTCATCAACGGCGCGGTGGACGCGCTTGCGGGGGCCTTCGACCTCGGCCCGGCGCTCCAGGGCTTCGCTGTGTCGTCGGCTCTGCTTGGTTGTGCTGCCGGTGCCTGGTTTGCCGGAAGTCTGGCGAACAAACTCGGACGCATCCCGGTGATGGTGATCGCCGCGGTTTTGTTCCTGATCTCTGCGATCGGATCAGGCCTCGCCTTTGGCGTCATCGACCTCATCATCTGGCGCGTTATCGGCGGACTCGGTGTGGGCGCAGCATCCGTCATCGCCCCGGCATATATCGCTGAAGTTTCGCCCTCGAAGGTGCGCGGACGGCTCGGCTCGCTGCAACAGCTCGCGATTGTGACCGGTATTTTCACCGCACTGCTCTCAAACGCTCTTCTTGCCAATATCGCCGGCGGCGCGGCATCCGTTCTGTGGTTCGGAATCGACGCGTGGCGCTGGATGTTCATGGTCGAGGCGATTCCGGCGGTGATTTATGGCGTAATGGCGCTGCGCCTGCCGGAGTCCCCACGATTCCTCGTCGCTCGAGGACAGATCGACAAGGCCTCGCAGGTGCTCTACGACTTCACCGGCGAATCCGATGTCAACCTCAAGATCGAAGAGATCCGCTCGACGCTGAACTCAGAGCAAAAAGAGTCTCTCAAAGACCTTCGTGGCAAGCGCTTCGGGCTAAAACCCATCGTGTGGGTGGGCATCCTGCTGAGTGTGTTCCAGCAGTTCGTCGGCATCAACGTGATCTTCTACTACTCGACGACGCTCTGGCTCTCGGTGGGCTTCGACGAGTCGCAGGCGCTGATGACCTCTGTCTTCACTTCTGTGACGAACATCGTGGTCACAATCATCGCGATTCTGCTCGTCGATAAGGTCGGTCGGCGTCCGATGTTGCTCACCGGATCAATCGGTATGGCCATCACGTTGGGCATGATGGCCGTCGCGTTCTCGTTTGGCACCCTGGAAGACGGCAACGTCGTACTGCCGGAGCCTTGGTCGCTCATCGCACTTGTTTGCGCAAACGGATTCGTTGTGTTCTTCGGCGCGACGTGGGGTCCACTCGTGTGGGTTCTGTTGGGCGAAATGTTCCCGAACAGCATCCGTGCCGGCGCCCTTGCCGTCGCCGCGGCCGCCCAGTGGATCGCCAACTTCTTCATCTCGACGACATTCCCCGCGTTTGCCGAGATCGGCCTCACCTTCGCATACGGCTTTTACGCCTTCTTCGCGATCGTGTCGTTCTTCTTCGTCTACTTCCAGGTGCCAGAAACGAAGGGCCGAGAGCTGGAATCCATGACGGATTCAGCCGAGGTCACGCGCCGCAGACGCCCGAAGCGCGCGTAGGCTGGAAGCATGTCAGAAGCCGTTCCTCGCCGCGCCAGCCTCGAAGTGCTACGTGCTGAAGCGACTGACGAACGGGCTGTGCTCATCCAGGAGCGACTGCTGGACGGCGAAGATCCGTGGGACTTCATGGAAGATCTTCCGACCGTAGATGAGCTGGTCGTCTTCCTCCTGCGCGCCGACAACATCACGGCAAACGACGGAGTACGTCCGAATGCCGCCCGACACTACCGTGTGATGCGCCAGATCGCGCTGGAGTACCCCGAACTGACATCCGTTGTATGGGGGATGCTGGGTGAAGGTGAGCGTCATCGTCGCTGGGACGCCGCGGTCGCTGACGCGACGTAGACCCAGCCGCGCAACTCAACCCCGGCGCGAGTCGCGCCGGTGGGATATGAAAATCCCCCCGGAGAATGCGATCTCCGAGGGGATTTCCCTACTCCATGGCCCTAAGACGGGCACGGACGCCGATCAACCGATGAACTCAGCGAGGTCCTGCTCAAGTGCGGGCTTCGGCTTTGCACCGATGATGGTCTTCTTGACCTCGCCGCCCTGGAAAACCTTCATCGCCGGAATCGACGTGATCTGGTACTTCATGGCGAGCTCGGGGTTCTCGTCGACGTTGAGCTTGACGATGGTGATCTTGTCGGGGTTGTCCGACTGGATCTCATCAAGCACCGGTGCAACCATGCGACACGGACCACACCATTCGGCCCAGAAGTCCACAAGGACGGGTCCTTCAGCCTTCAGGACGTCCTGCTCCCATGTCGCCTGGCTCGTTACCTTGGCAGTCATCAGATATCTCCTTGAATTGAGGAACTCCCTGCTACAACAGCAAAGGAGCGGAATGTGTTCCCGGCGTCAGGCCACGATCGTCTCAGCAGCCAACGCCGCGGGCTTCTCTACCGAGACGTCTTCAAAATCTGCCAAGAAGTGCTCGGCGTCGAGTGCTGCGACCGTTCCCGAGCCCGCTGCCGTGATCGCCTGACGGTACGTCGGGTCGATGACATCACCCGCGGCAAATACGCCGGGAACTGAGGTCACCGATGAGCGGCCGTCGACCCAGATCGTGCCTTCGGGGGTGAGGGTGAGCTTGTCGTGCACGAGGTGCGTACGCGGGTCGTTGCCAATGGCGACGAACACGCCGTCGAGGGTGAGTTCACGGGAAGAACCATCAACCGTCGAGCGCAGCTTCACCCCGGCGACGCTGTCGCCACCAGTGATTTCAGCGACCTCGCTGTTCCAGATGAACTCGATCTTCTCATTGGCGAAAGCGCGCTCCTGCATGATCTTCGAGGCGCGCAACGCGTCCTTACGGTGGATCACGTAAACCTTTGAGGCGAAGCGGGTGAGGAACGTAGCCTCTTCCATCGCCGAGTCGCCGCCGCCAACGACAGCAATCGTCTTCTCGCGGAAGAAGAAGCCGTCGCAAGTCGCGCACCACGAGACACCGTAGCCCGAGAGGCGCTCTTCGCCCTCGATACCGAGTTTGCGGTACGCAGAGCCCGTCGCGTAGATGATTGTGGCGGCTTCGTGCGTCGTGCCGCTGCCGAGAGTCACGCTCTTGACGGGCCCGTCCAGCAACAACGAAGTGACGTCGTCGTAAACGACCTCGGTGCCGAAGCGCTCGGCCTGCTCCTGGAACTTCGTCATGAGCTCAGGCCCCTGAATGCCCTCAGGGAAGCCAGGGTAGTTCTCGACGTCGGTGGTGTTCATCAGCTCGCCGCCCACCTCGACCGAACTGGCGATGAGAAGCGGCTTCAGATTCGCTCGAGCCGCGTAGATGGCTGCGGTAAAGCCAGCCGGCCCCGAACCGATGATGATGACCTGACGCATGTGCTCTCTCTCTTCGCCCGGTGAGATTTCGCCCGGTAAGACGTTCTCCTGCTTCAACCCATCGTAACCGCGTGGCATTCCATCGAGCTGGGCGAAACGATCAGATCCTCGATCAGCGACCAGGAACGAACCGCCGCAGCATGTCTGTGCCGACTTTGAGCTCCGGAGTGCGCAGCACCGCGAGAATAACGACGTAGACGATGAGTACGACCACACCGATGATCGCGGTGCCAGCGACACCGTAGAGAACGCTTGAGGTCGTCCAGCCGCCGACGCCGCCCATCAGCAGGAAAACGCCCCATCCGGCGAGGCCGGAGGGAATCGCTGCCAGAGCGAAGCGGCCGAGTGCGGGCATCCAAGTCGCCAGTCGCAGTCCGCCGATCTTGCGCCGCAGCAGCAGCGTGGCGGTGATCGTCTGGATGATGCTGGCAATCGACTGCGTCAGTGCGACCGTGGCGGCAAGAGCAGAGAGCTCAATCATCCCGGTGTTGAGCAGGAACAGCGAGATGAGCGCACCGCTGACGATGAGTGCGCACTGAAAAAGAGTGAACCAGAATGGCGTGCGGGTGTCGTCATAGGCGTAGAACGTGCGCTGCACGATGAACAGCACCATGAGCGGGATCAAGCCGATGAGATACGCCAGCAACACGAGGGCGGCGGCGACGGAGTCTTCCGCGCTTGTTGTGAAGACACGGGATGCGGGGATGGATGCGGCAGCGACGGCCGCGACAGCGGCAAAAAGAAAGAAACCGAGGGTGCGGATGCTGCGCCCAATGTCTGCACGCACTTCTTCGTGCCGCCCGGCGGCGGCGTGCTCACTGATCTGGGTGAAATAGGGCGTTCCGATGGCCAGGACGATCACCGAGTACGGGAGCATATAAATCAGCCAGGCGTTTTGCACCACGGTGCCTGCGGCGGCTTCGCTGGATGCGGCGCTGACGATGTTTCCTTGCAACACCCCTGCCGCCAGGCTGACGAACGCCATGAGGAAGGTCCAGCCAGCGAGGCGGCCGACTTTGCCGAGCCCGACACCGCGCCAGCGGAAATCAGGACGCAGCGAAAGACCGGTACGGCGCCAGAACACAAGCAGAATCAGTGCTTGGAGACCGATTCCGAGTGTGGCGGTTCCACCGAGCGCAGTGATCATCGCAGGCGTCCACTCGGCCGCCTTGGTAGGCACCGGCGCGAAGAGGGCACCGATCAACAAGAAGCCGATGATCGATACGACGTTGTTGATGACGGGCGCCCACGTGAAGGGTCCAAAGATTCGGCGAGCGTTGAGCGCTTCGCCGAGCAACGCATAGAGACCGTAAAAGAGGATCTGCGGCAAGCACCAGTATGCGAGCGCTGTTGCCAGAGCCAGCACAGCAGGCGGCGCATTCCCCGCTACGAGGATCACGAGCCACGGAGCCGCGATCATCGCAATTGCTGTGATCACGACCAGCACCACTGTGCCCAGCGTGAAGAGCTTGGAGATGAAGGCGTTGCCGCCATCAGCGTCGGCGGCGGCTTTGACGATCTGCGGCACGATGACCGCCGTCAGGATGCCCACGGAGATCAGTGAGAAGACACTGTTCGGCAGCTGGTTGGCGTAGGTGAACGCATCCGCAGCGCCGGATCCGACAGCGCCGAGCAACCCCACCAAAATGACGCTGCGCAACAGCCCGGTGATGCGCGAGACCATGGTGCCGGCCGCGATGGTCGCGCTGGCGCGTCCGAGACTATTCACCCGTCACCTCTTCTGCCGCAGCATCCGATTCAGACGAAGATTCCGATTCGGCCACAGCGCGATCCTTCTTCCGCCGCACCACGGTACGCACGATGCCGAGACCGAGCAGCAAAACGATGAGCCCGCCCAGGATGCCGAGGCCAATGTTCTCCCATTCGGCGCGGACGGTGACGCTCGCCGTCTGGTCGACGCCGATCTGCACGCCGGTGGGGGAGTTAAGGCTGAAGTTGACCGAGAGTGTGCCACTGCCGACGCGCGCCGAGACGGGAACCTTCACACGGGTGTTGCTGGCCGGCAGGGCGACGACGTCACTCATGGGCTCGACGTCGAGGCGCGCGTCAGAGGGAGTCGCGGTGAGTTTCACATTCACGGGCCACGGCAGGTCGTTGCGCACCCATACCGGCAGCGGCGCGGCCGAGGTGAATAGCTGAATGGGGCTCGGCTCTTGCACACCGACCGCGTTCATGGTCGTCGTTGTTGCCGAACGGTGTGCGGCAGCGTCGGCCTCGAAGGTCTCAGCGGTGCCGACCGCGATGACGCGCAGCAACTGCAGTCGCTCAGGAGAGCGCAGCAGCAGCGGGTCGTCAAGAATGGATGCGAAGGCCGTCAGTCGGGTTTCATCCGAGAGCAGGTCGCTCAGGGTTGCCGCGCGGGCGGCAGCAGCTTCGGGGTCAGTGCCGATGAGTGTGCCGGATGCGGGTTCGGTGCTGCGCAGCGCTTCGAGTCCGACCGGCGAACCGATTGTCGACAGGGACATAACCGTGGCACGCAGCGCGTCGGCTGGGCGCGTTTCGTTACGATCCAGTCCTACCAACAGCGAGGCCTGTGGACGCGTGAGTGAGAGGTGGGCGACGCCTTCAACGATGTTGGCTTCGCGGGAGGCGGCGTCTTCTTCGCCTGCGGCGGCGGAAAGGGCTTCCGAGGCTGCGGCATCCGCCAACAGCACGTCGTGGCCGTCGACATCGGCATGCGCTGCGGTGTAGGCGGGGAGCGATGTCGACGGCAGGATCGTGGTGACGTCCGCGTCAAAATACGTGTTGAACGCCACGAGATCTGCGGTGTTGACGTCGCCGACCGGCCAGAGGATGCGGGGGATCGCTGAACTAACTTTCGTGAGCTCAGCATCTGTCGGCAGCACCGGTCCCGTGGGGGTCGGGCTGGGAGAGGGAGACGGCGTCGGAGAATTCTCCGTTTCGGCGAAATTCGCCTCGTCCATAAAGGACGCGAGCGAGAGCGGTGCAAGGAGCTCAGCGAATCCTGCCTGGGCCTGCACCGTGGCATCCGCATCGCCGTCCTGTAACGCGAAACGCTCGTTGGGGAGAGTCTCCAGGCGCGTGAGCCATTCCGTGGCCGACACTGGTGCGGCTGTTCCCAGCACGCGAATCGCCGCGGGAATGAGCGGATCGACCGCGAGGGCAGCCGGAGTTCCGGCGACACCGTCGAGCTGAGCGGTAAGTGCGCCGTCCGGGCCGGTGAGTTCGGTGAGTTCGTCGGCGGTGAGTAGCGCTCCGCCAGCAGGCGTCGCAGTGATCGGTACGACGACGCTCACCTGTGCTGTGGTGTCTGAATCGACAACGAGCACGCTGTTGGTGGTGATGTTCTGCGGGGTGGGCGCGTCATTGCCGGTCATCGCACCAGCCAGTTGCGCACGGATCGGATAGACGCCGTCGGCCAGTTTTCCCAGCGTTTCTGACGGGGTGAACACCGACATCGTGACGGTCTCGGATGCGGTGACGGCATCGGATGCTGTCGTTGTCAGTGAAGTGAACGTGCCTGGCGCCACATCGGAGTCGAGCCACTCAGCGAGTGCGGCCGAATCGGCGAGTGGCGTGTTGTTGAGGGCGATCGTGACACGACCGGCGCCGAGATCATCGCCGGTCGCGTTGTCGATTGTGACACTTGTCGTTAGCGAGGAATCGGGCTGAACGACACCGTGCGCGCCGGAAGTCATGGACAACTCGATGGTGCCCTCTTCCTCGACGTCTGCGGTGTCGGCGACCGCGGCGGGAACAGCGCTCAGCTGCGGCGCGAAGATCAGGCTGGCAGCGAGTGAAAACACGACAAAACCGCGGGTGCCGCGTGGTGCGCGCACACGATTGCCGGTCCGGGGGGTGATCAACGTCTCTGCTCTTCCCCGGGCGCCATGGGAGGTCCGCCCGTGAGTTGTGACCCTGCGATTCTAGGCGGGCGTTACTTGTGAACCCTGAAGGCGCGTAGAGTGACGGCCGTGTCCGACGCACTTCCGCCCTCGCCCGATCCCGCTCTCGTCGCCGCGCTTGCTGCCGATTTCGATGCTGTGGACTTCCGTTCCGAGCCGCTCAGGCGCCTGTGGGGAGAGGAAGAAGACGATGCTCTCGGCCGCGGAATGCGTGAACCCTTACTGCGCGCTATCGCAGGTGATGAGGGCGCATTGGCGACCGTGGGGCGTCTTCTCGTGCTCGGGATGCCGCAGCCGACGTCGCTCGTCGAGGCGGCGTTGCCACGGTGTGGTGTCTCAGGTCTCGTGAATCTTGGACTCGCCACCGTCGGTGTCGATGAGATCGCGCCGTCGGCGTTGATTCGTCCGCAGTCGTTCGTTGACGCGACTGGCGTCGGAGAGTGGTGGATCGCCAGTGACCTCGATGAGATTGCGCTGGGCACTGAACTTCCCGCCGGCCATGTGCTCGGAGTGGGCGGCGCCTCGCGCACACTCGCTGAACTGGTCGTGCCCGTGGCGGTCGATCGTGCGCTGGATTTGGGTACGGGGTGCGGCATCCAAGCCCTGCTGGTTGCCCGCCACGCACGTGAAGTCGTGGCGACCGATATCTCAGCGCGTGCCCTCGCGTTTGCCGAGCTCAACGCTCTGCTTAATGGTGTCGAGAATGTGACGTTTCGTCAGGGCAGCATGTTTGAACCGGTCGCGGGGGAGGAGTTCGGCCTGATCGTGTCGAACCCGCCGTTTGTGATCACACCTCGGGTCGATGGAGTGACCGCGTACGAATACCGTGACGGCGGACTCATCGGTGATGCGCTCGTGGAGCAGTTCTTGAGACAGGTTCCCGCGCACCTCGCCCCCGGTGGCGTTGCGCAACTGCTAGGCAACTGGGAAACGGCGCCTGAGCCCGCCGAAGGCGCGAAGGCGACCCCGGGCCTCGCCCGCCTTGAATCCTGGATCGCCTCCGATCTTGACGCCTGGGTTATTGAGCGCGAAGAACTTACCCCGCTCGGTTACGCCGAACTATGGATTCGCGACGGCGGCACAACCCCCCGCGATACCGCTTTCGATCGGATGCTGGGCGCCTGGCTCGACGACTTCACCGTGCGCCGCGTCACCGCGATCGGGTTCGGGTACGTGCTGTTGCGTCGGCCAGCTCAGCCAGACGCCCCGCGATTGCGCCGGTTCGAGAAAGTGTCGCAGCCTCTGTCGGCCCCCGGTCGCGGGTTCCAGGCGGGCCTTGTTGCTCATGATGCTCTTGCCGACGGCATCCCCTCGATTCTGATCACGGCATCCGACGTGACCGAGGCGAGGCATTTCATGCCCGGCGATGATGATCCCAGCGTGATCGAACTGCGCCAGGGCGGCGGATTCGGGCGGACGGTGTCGGTTGATCCGGCACTGGCTGGCCTTGTTGGCGCGTGCGACGGAGAACTTACCGTTTCGCAGATCGTTGCCGCGCTCGCCGACCTCTTCGAGGTGCGCCTAGCTGATCTGTGGGCCGAGCTCGAGTCGCGAATTCGTCAGCTTATGCTCGATGGTTTCCTCATCGAGGGGTGAGAGCCGCCGCCGGGAATGCCCGTGGCATCCATTCGGTTGCATAGGACCATGAAAGCTTTCGGATTCCTCTCTTTCGGGCACTACGCGAACGTGCCGGGATCGGGCACGCGCACGGCCGGTGACATGCTGCACCAGACGATCGATCTCACGGTCGGCGCTGATGAGCTCGGTGTCAACGGTGCGTACATGCGCGTGCACCACTTTGCTCGGCAGGCGGCATCGCCCATGCCACTGCTCGCCGCGATGGCCGCGAAGACCGAGCGCATCGAGGTCGGCACGGGCGTGATCGACATGCGGTACGAAAATCCGCTCCAGTTCGCCGAAGAAGCGGCCGCACTTGATCTCATCGCTCGCGGCCGCATCGCGCTCGGTGTCAGTCGTGGCTCACCCGAGACTGCGTTGCGTGGCTATGAGGCATTCGGCTACGTCGGCAGCGAAGACCCGCGTGGAGCGGATATCGCTCGCGACAAGTTCGACCTTTTCCTCGAGGCGATCGATGGTGCTGGTGTTGCCCCGGGGGACCCGCAGCAGGTGGGGGAGGGACGCTACCTCGCGATCGAACCGCGCTCTGAGACATTGCGCGATCACATCTGGTGGGGATCCGGTTCACGGGTGAGCGCGGAGGAGACAGGACGCAAGGGCCTGAACCTCATGAGCTCGACTCTGCTCACCGAGGCGACTGGCGTGCCGTTCGACCAGCTGCAGCGAGAGCAGATCGATCTTTATCGAGCCGCATATAAGGCTGCCGGTCACACGGGCACGCCGCGGGTGTCGGTGAGCCGCAGCGTCTTCCCGCTCGTCTCCGACATGGACCGGGCGTATTTCGGTTTGCGATCCGAAGACAGCAGTGACCAGATCGGCATCATCGACGGTATGCGCTCGACGTTCGGCAAGACCTATGCGGCCGACCCGGACGTGTTGGTTCGGCAGTTACTTGCCGACGAAGCAGTCATGGCAGCGGACACTCTCATGCTGACGATTCCGACGCAATTGGGAGTGGACTACAACCTGCACGTGCTCGAGTCGTTCGCGAAGTACGTCGCGCCGGAGCTCGGCTGGAAGCCGAACACAGAGGGACCCGTCGTCGGCGACGCGATCTAATAATACGCGCAGAGCCCTCATTTTCTGAGGGCTCTGTTGTCTAGGATCGTGAATGGTGTTTTCTGCGTTTGAGCGGTACCGAGATCTCACGGGAATTGGGCCAGCGCAGGTCCTCTCCGAAGAGCAAGGCAGTGACTACGAGTCTGGACAGGTCACGCTCGACTCTGGCACGTGGCGTATTCGTACAGCGCGAATTACGCCGACAAAACCCGGTGCGTTCGTGGCTGTATGGAGGCGGTCATCGTCAGGCGCTACGGAACCTTTCGGCTCGTGGTTGCCGTGTAACGCCATACCTGGATAGCTTAGAGAGCATGCGAGCAGTGAGATTCCCCAAATTTGCGCTCATCGGCGCGGTGGTAAGCCCGCTGTTGTTTGTACTCGGCTTCCTTTTCCTTTTCGTTTCCGGCATTCGCTATGGATACGAGGCGGCGCTTCCGATCGGAGCCGCGCTCATCTTGCTCGGCCTTGTGCTGCTGCTTTCTGGCATCGTTCTGGTCGGAATGTACTTGATGCTTAAGAGCGCTCTCCCCGAACTCGGCGGCAAGCCGAGCGCTGAAGGACCCGTGCAAGGGGACCAGATCTGAGCGAGCGCTCAGCTCAGCCCGTGGTGTGGGCGACGGCTTCAGCGCCCGCCGCGTGATGACCGGCGCCGCCGCATCCGCTTTATGACGAGGATGACCGTCCCAGGGCCGAAGAACGTGAAGGTGAGCGCCCCGGCGACGATACCCGCGCCGCCACCACGCCAACCCCAGGCTCCCGGGGCGACGATGCCCGAGATGATCATAAGTAGGCCGGTCATCGCGAAAGCGAGGCAAACGAAGATTGTCAGTATCTCAGAGGCGCGGGATTCGCCCCTGAAAGTCACTATCCCGGTGAGGATGCCCATGACTCCAAAGCAGATTCCGGCGGCGCCCATCCACGGTTTTCCGATCACCAGGAGAAGTACACCCGCGGCAGCGAATACCGAGCCGACGATCGTGAGCGCGATTCCCTCGCGCCGTTCTTTGCGCCGCACGGCCTCGCGCTCAACCATGCTCTGATCCTACCGATCCGTCAGCGACGTTCTGAGTCGCGTGTCAACGGCGGTTGTCGACCTGTGGCGCGGGGTTGGCGCGCCCCCACCCGGACTTGCGCGTGAGCTTGCGCAGCAGCGGTGCCAACCGGAAGCGCACCGGCGTTGAGACCGTGAAAGTCGAGGTCGTCTTTCGCACGCCGTCGATATCCACGATCGCCGCAGTGACCGCCTGAAGCTCTTCCAGCGAACCGATTCTGATATGGGCGAGCAGATCTTCACGACCTGCCTGTATGCGCACCTCGAGCACCTCGGGCAGAGCGTGCAACCCGCGGATGATGTTCAGCATCTGCCGCTGGTCAATCTCCAGTGAGATCAGTGCCTCTACCTGCGCGCCGATCTTGCTGAGGTTGAGGATCGGCTGAAACCCGAGAAGGATGCCATCATCCTCGAGACGCTTGAGTCGCAACTGGATGGTGGTGCGACTTACGCCGAGTTCGGCGGCCAGCTCTGCGATCCCGATGCGCGCGTTGTCGGCGAGCTTGCTGATGATTTCTGCATCGAGCCTGTCAATCGTTGACATAACGCCCATCTCCTCACATCTGATGAGTTCTGAGCTTTGCCATTTGTCCAGTTGTTGTCTAAAACATTGACACTCTAGATCTCATTTCCGAGTATAAGTGGCATGAGCGTAGTCACCCGCGGAGCATCCGCCGATGCCATCCGTCGCTTCACCCTCACTGTCACGATGGACGGCGCTGATGGCGAGGCTCTACTGCGCCTGGTTTCGGTGTTTCACCGGCGACAGATCGAGGTTCTCCAGAGCACGTACCAGCGAGTGGCCTCCACATGCTGGATGGTCGCGACCGTCGAGACCACTGAGGCGCGACTGCGCACGACCGCGCTGACGTTGCGTAACACCATCGGCGTCACCGGCTACGAGGTGTCGCCGAGCCTCGACGACTGGCACGATGCCGAGGACGCACGCGTTCGCGCACCAGCGCTACAGGAGCTTTTATGAGTGCGCCAACCATAGCCCGACCACGAATGTCTCGACCGCTAGCTTAGGTCGCCGCTCGACTGCGGGAGAGGGTGTTTCATAACCTCGGTGTCTCGAAACCCCCTGCAGCTGGCCTCGCGGCGGGCTGACTTCAGCGATCAGCACGGCGTCGCGTTACGGCGCGAGTTTGGTGCCGGGTCTGCGCGATTCTGAGCTCGCCACCGACAGAGCGAGAACGTGAAAGTTGCTGTCCTTGACAGCTCCTAGAGACGCGCCTACGGTTAAGGCATTCATTAATTAAGGAAAATTCGAAATGAGTGCAACTGATCATCTAAGCCTGGTGTTCGCTGCGCTTGCCGACCCGACCCGTCGAGAGATTCTGTCTCGACTATCACAAGGAGCCGCCACTGTCGGTGAGATTGCCAGGCCATTCGATATGAGCGCCCCGGCGATCTCCCAGCACCTCAAGGTGCTCGAACGTGCGGGTCTCGTTACCCGCACCGTACATGCACAGTGGCGAACACTCTCGCTGCGAGTCGAACGCCTTGATGAGGCGTCGGCTTGGGTGGAGAAGCAACGCCGCGAGTGGAACCTGCGCCTTGACGCCCTCGAAGACCACCTCGAGGCGATGTCGAAGAACACATCAAGAACTCATGATCCCAAGGAGGCAGAACAATGAGCACGACACCCGCAACGACCCCGGAATTCTCGATCACCCGCACGTTTGATAGTCCGCGCGAACTCGTCTGGCGTGCCTGGACCGAGGAGCCTGAACTGGCTCAGTGGCTGCGCCCGTTCGGCGTCAGCACCGACTCCGTCTCATTCGACGTCCGCGTCGGCGGTCGCTATGCGTACACGATGACCAATAGCGAGACCGGCGAGAAGTTCCCCACCGGCGGCGTCTTCCTTCAGGTTGAACCGATGGATCTTCTGGTCTTCACATGGGGCGAACCGGGAGCACCCGTCGAGACCACGCCGGTAATCACTCTCACCTTTACGACGCAAGGCACCGACCGCACAGAGTTGGTGTTCCACCTGCGTGGGTTCGATGGGAAGCCGGGCGATGGCTTCGTCTACGACGGCTGGGACGAAGCACTCACGAACTTCGGACGGCATCTGGCCGGTGAACCACTGGGCTGAGAGTCACGGTCCCAATGCTTGCAGCGCGGACGTAATCGCTCCGATCGCGTGTAGCCGAGCTGCGCACGCGAGTGTCGAGGACTTCGGACATCGACAAGTTGGCGGGTGAAACGATCGTTTTCGGCGCGTGCCCTCTGTCCGTAGGCTGTCCGCATGCGCGATGATGCTCGTCAGTCCGGTTCCACCGATGACGAGAGTGCTGGGGAGGTGCTGCGCATCCCCGCGTTCAGGCTCTTTTGGGGCGCGACGACTATCCGCGCTTTCGGTAGCTCGATAGCGGGGATTGCCTTTCAGACTCTTATCGTTACGGTGGTCGCAGCGACCCCGTTCCAGATCGGCGTTCTGAGCGCGCTCAGCGTCGTGCCCTACCTGTTTCTCGGGTTGATCATCGGCGCGCTCATGGATCGTTGGAACCATCAACGCACGTTGGTGCTCACGAGCATTGGCCGTGCGATCGTTCTCGTCGCGATCCCAGTACTCCTTGTCCTAGAGGCGCTCACCTTCTGGTCTCTCGCGGCCGTGATGCTCGCACTCGGAGTGCTGACGCTGTTCGCGCATTCCGCGGAACAACCCTTCCTGCCGCACATCGTGCCCAGGCCGGCCCTCGTGTCGGCGAACGCGAGACTGGGCCAGAGCGAAACCATAGCGACCACCGCTGGCCCCGCCCTCGGCGGAGTGCTCTTCAACGTGCTCGGCGCTCCACTTCTCTTTGTGCTTGAGGCGGGCATTCATGCGATCTCGGCGCTGCTTCAGTCGCGGATCCGTGTCGTGGAGGCCGCACCTGCCGCACGCGCACAGGGGCGTCACATCGGACACGACATCGCGGAAGGGATGCGCTTCACCTATAGCCATCGGACGCTGCGTCCGCTCGCACTATCGGTGCACACCTGGTTCCTCGGCAACAGCATCGTCGCGACCGTCTTCGCGGTCTTCGTCCTCCGAGAACTCGGGATGCCAGTGTGGGCATTCGGAGTGGCACTTGCCTTCGGCGGCGTCGGAGGCTTCCTCGGAGCAGTCATAGCCCCGTCAATCGGGGCACGTATCGGCGCTGGGCGAGCAATCTTGTCGGGTCGGTGCTTGATCGTTTTGCCGTGGGCTTCGTTGGCGATCGTGCCGCTCAGCGCCGCCAGTAGCATCGCCTTGCTTCTCACGCTCGTCTCGATCGCGCAGTTCCTTTACGGGCTGTCGATGGGGATCGAGGATGCGAACGACATTGCGTATCGCCAAGCGGTAGCGCCCGGCGCGATTCAGGGACGTATGAATGCGACCATCCGAACCACGAATCGCGTCGTCTTCTTCTTCGGGGCACTCGGCGCCGGCGCGCTTGCCACCTGGCTCGGGTATCCGATCAGCCTCGGAATCGCCGCGACGATCTTCCTGGCCGCCGCACTGATCGTGGCGTTCTCGCCGCTACGCAACGCGCGGCATGAGGACGTTCAACGGCCGATGAGTTGATTTAGGTGCGTAAGGAGAGCCCGCCCGCGCCGTCGTGCGGCGACTCACCTGGGTCAAGCCCACTCCCGAAGGCTCGCGCGCGCTCGCTATGCTTCGAGCATGAGTTACTCGCTGAATGGCAGTTCGAACGACGATCGTGTCGAAACAGCAAAGCGCCAGCACCAGCAACGGATGACGCGCTTTTTCGTCGCGTTCGCGCTCATCGAGGGGCTCGCACTGCTGATCGCACTGATCGCGGTCTTTTTCCTTAAAGTTGTCGATCCGGAGCAGGGCATCTGGATCCTTGTCGGCATTGTTGTCATTGGCGGGCTCGTCATGAGCACAATGAGCATGTTGATGATCCGGCGCCACCAGCAAGAGGTGCGCGACCTCACCGGGTTCTGACAACAGCGGCCGCTGAAGCCGGCGACGAACGCAGCTCGAAGCCGAGCCCAGCACCCTCCAGCCGACTGCGTGTTACGGCATCGGCCGCAGGGGGAAAGCGACGTCGAAGACCGCGTCGACGGCGAATCCCAACGTTGCGCTCTCGTCCTCGAGATGCGTTTCGCGGGGAGGCATCGCGCGGGCGATCGACAGACCGTCGACGACGGTGAGGAGAAGATCCGACCTCCTGGCGTTGTCACCGGGAGGCAGCGCCCCTTCCTCCTCAAGTATCGCCAGCCACGCACCGACTCGACGCTCGGCCTCGGCCATGAGTACTGCGTAACCGGCGCGAGTGTTTCTGTCGGTTTCAGCCTCGGCGAACATGCGGAGCAGGTTGGTCCACATCTCCCGGGCGTCGGCGGGAGCGCCGAAAGGTTCCAGCAACCGCCAGATGCACTCCCGCAGCCGCTCGCGTGGCGGAATCGATGCGTCGCGGATGCGCTCGTCGGGCATGGCCGAGTCATACGTGGCGGTGAGGGCCGCGTTGATCAGATCGCGCTGGGTCGGAAAGTGGTGTCGCAGCGTGCTTGCGCCGACGTCAGCACGCGCAGCGACTGCCCGCACACTCAGTCGAGGCGCCCCCTCATGCATCATTGCCGTCGCCGCAGCGATGATGCGATCCCGTGTACTCATCACGACCTCCTCCACCGATCCTACGTGTCCAGCACACTGTACCGGCACAGTGTGCTAATATCGAACCCATGACCGACGACAGCATCCACGTGCGGCGCACACGCACGCTGATCACTGAAGACCTCCTTCTCGTGCTGTTTCAGCCCGCCTCAGGAACGATCGCGGGCGAGAACACACTCTTCTATGTGCTCGCCGGTGGCGTGCTTACCGACCTTGCGCAACGCAGTGGCGCAGAGGTCAGGGATGCCGGATTCCGCGGCACCCTCATCCAGGCAGCGGGTGAGCCACCCGAAGACGAACTGCTCCGCCCGATGTGGGACTACATCAGCCAGAAGCCACGGGGCGTCCAGGGCGTTCTCGCGGCGAACGGCCCGACATTGCGCGCGCCCGTGCTGGAACGACTCATCGAGCGCGGTGACCTCCGCAGAGTGAAGCGGCGCGTGCTCGGACTATTCCCGGCCACGGCCCTCATCGACGGCGGCTCCGGTCGACGAGAAGAGCTTGTCGCGGCGATGCGCACCGTACTCGTCGACGGAGAAGAACCGACCGAACGCATCGCCACGCTCACAGCGCTCGTGTCGGCGAGTGGCGCGCTTCCCGTCCTTCATCGCGAGATTCCGTGGTCCTCAGCCACGGCCGAGAGGGCGAAGATCTTAGAACGCGGTGATGTGGCCGCCGGTGCTGCCGCAGCCGCCGTCACTCGGACAATGATCGCTGTTGTCACGAACTCCCTCATCGCCAGTGCCGTAGTCGCGAACCGCTGACGCCACCCTTCATCCTCAACCCCTCCGTTCCCGCCGCACCAACGGCGGTGTTCAGAGTGCTCACTTACCCCAAAAAGAGAGAACATGAACGTCATCGAATTCCTTCAGAGCCTCATGTCGCAGGTGCCATTCTTCGTGCAGCCACTCATCGTCGCCGCGGCCGCGGCGATACCGTTCGTCGAGGGCGAGCTCGCTTCTGTACTCGGCGTGTGGGCGGGCTTGAACCCGTTCATCGCGGCAGCAGCTGCGATGGTGGGCAACTTCGCCTCGGTCTTCGTGGTCGTCGTTTTCGGTGCGCGCATCAGAGCGCGGATCGTCGCGCGCCGTGCGCGGCGCACCGAACTCGTCGCCGTAGGGCAACCCTTGGCTGATGCTGCGGAGGGACCCATCGGCTCTACTGCCGCGGACAAACCTGAGTCGAAGGGCGCGCAGCGCTTCAAGCGGTTCCTCGTGCGCTTCGGCGTACCAGGCGCCAGCATTCTTGGCCCACTGGCCATCCCCACGCAGTTCACATCCGCGCTACTGGTCTCGACCGGCGTCGCGAAGAGCTGGGTGCTGCTGTGGCAGGGGATCGCGATCTTCCTCTGGACGACGTTGACCACGCTGATCGCCGCTGGTGTGCTCACGCTCGTGACCGGCTGAGCTGACGCCGAGACTCCAACCACGATGGTGCGCCGCCAGGGCCGAAGCCCCGACGGCGCACCATCGTGTGAAAAGTACAGCGATTACTCCGCGCGCAGGCGGCGGCGCACTGCGAACAGGCCGAGGCCTAGCGCGAGCAGCAGCACCGCACTGACGATGAGCGTCGTGCTGTCGGCACCCGTGGTGGCGAGGTCGCCGCCATGGCGAGCGCAATACCGGTATTTCCCGAGGTTGCCTCGATCAGGGTAT
>DQHP01000178.1 GCA_003524435.1 Microbacterium sp. | reverse complement strand
GCGTGGGCGCAGGCGGCAGAGCAGCTGATCGACGCGTCGCGCGAGTGCACGGCCGAGGAGCTCTGGCATCAGGCGCGGAGCATCCGGGATCTGCTTGACCCAGAGGGAGCAGAGGCGCGGTTCGCGGCGAGATTCGAGAAGCGGTCCTTCCGCACCTACCGTGATCAAGACGGCCAGAAGCGCGCGAACATGGTGCTCGACGACGAAGGCGACCTGTTCATCGAGACGATTCTGGCCGCGGCGATGCGTCCGCGGCGCGGAGGTCCGAGGTTCGTCGACTCCGACGAGCAAGAACGGGCGAAGTCCCTCATCGACGACCCGCGAACCAATGACCAGCTCGCCTATGACCTGATCCTCGATGTGATGCGCGCCGGCACGCTCGCCGACGCGAAGAGCGTGTTCGGAACCCGGCAGGCCGGCGTGCGACTCGTGCAGGTTGTGGATGCTGACGGAACTGCGGCTCCAGTCGCGCACAGCGAAGATCACGTGATGTCGATGCCGGCGGCAGTTGCCGAGCAGCACATCTGCGACACAGGCGTCGTGCCCGTAACGATCGATGAGTGCGGAAATCCACTCGATGTGGGCCGAGAGCAACGGCTTTTCACTCCAAGACAGCGCATCGGGCTCGCGATCCGCGACGGCGGATGCCGATGGCAGGGTTGCGATCGGCCAGCCTCCTATTGTGAAGCCCATCACATCGATGAATGGAAAAAAGATCAAGGTCACACCGACATCGATCGCGGCGTGCCGTTATAAGCCAAACGTACCTACGTCATACGGACGGAAGGTATAGACGATGGCAAGTAGGAAAGACGCGCTGGGACCGAAAGGAAGGGCGATGACCGATGTCATCGAGATGATCGATCCTGTGACGGGAGAGATCATCGATGAGCAGCAGCTCGCGGAGCAGCTGCTGAAGCAGGCGAAGGAACAGGGGGTCGACCTCGTCGGCCCCGACGGGGTGCTGAACGGGCTCACCAAGCGGGTGCTGGAGACAGCGCTCGAGGCGGAGATGACCGAGCATCTTGGCTACGAGAAGCACGGCAACACGATCGCCGAGAACGCTCGCAACGGGATCCGATCGAAGACGGTGCTGACCGAGGTCGGTCCCGTCGAGATCGACGTTCCCAGAGACCGTGAGGGGTCGTTCGAACCGAAGATCGTCAAGAAGCGGCAGCGGCGCCTGACCGGCGTCGATGAGATCGTGCTGTCGTTGACCGCGCGGGGGCTGACGACCGGCGAGGTCGCGGCGCACTTCGACGATGTCTACGGCGCTTCGGTGTCGAAGGACACGATCTCGAGGATCACCGACAAGGTCATCGAGGAGATGACCGAATGGCAGAACCGTCCGCTGGATCGTGTCTACCCGGTGGTGTTCATCGATGCTCTGGTGGTGAAGGTCCGAGACGGGTAGGTGCGGAACAAGCCGTTCTATATCGCCGTGGGCGTTACTGTGAACGGGGAACGCGACATCCTCGGGATCTGGGCCGGCGACGGCGGCGAGGGGGCGAAGTTCTGGCTCGGTGTGCTCACCGAGATCAAGAACCGTGGCGCCGAGGACGTGTGCATCGTCGTCTGTGACGGGCTGAAGGGTCTGCCGGAATCGATCAACACCGCCTGGCCGCTCGCGGCGGTGCAGACCTGCATCATCCATCTGATCCGCAACACGTTCCGGTTCGCGTCCCGCCACTACTGGGAAGAGATGGGCAAGGACCTGCGTCCTGTCTACACGGCGCCGACCGAAGCGGCCGCTCGTGAGCGATTCGTGGAGTTCGACGCGAAATGGGGTCAACAGTATCCGGCGATCAGCAAGCTCTGGCAGAACGCCTGGTCCGAGTTCGTGCCGTTCCTGGACTGGGACGTGGAAATCCGCCGGATCATCTGCAGCACGAACGCGATCGAGTCACTCAACGCCCGGTACCGCAGAGCAGTCCGGGCGCGCGGGCACTTCCCGAACGACGCCGCCGCGCTGAAATGCCTCTACCTCGTAACCCGCTCGCTTGACCCGACCGGGCGCGGCAGGGCACGCTGGGCGACGAGATGGAAGCCGGCGCTGAACGCGTTCGCGATCGCATTCGAAGGCCGAATCAACTAATGAACGCCAAACCAGATCCACCGTTTATCGGACACACCCGTTGGCAACGGCGCGGGTGAAGCGCGGGATCGTTTCGGTAGAGACCGCGGCATAGCTGTTACAAAGTCGACGTTGTCCGTAACGGCCGCGGTTGGAGTGCGTCACCGTGACGGACTCGCGCACGTACGCCGACCGCGGATGATCCGATAACGGTTGTTGCCTCGATGAGACGGACAACGGACAGGTCGAGCCGTTTGCTCTCAATGAGCGTCGCTCGCTGTTTGTGACGCCGCGACCCAACCTCACGACTACTTCGGGGGCGCTAGCGCGGTCACCGTTTCGTCAGTGCTGGGGATAAAACGGGGCAACGGTCGGGCAGCGGCTTGCGCGGCTACGCCTTGAAACGCCTTAAGTACAGCGCGAGCGGCATGCAACACCGCGTCGTGCGCGGCACCGCTGACGAGACAGGCGTTGACGAAACCATGAATCTGACCGGCGTGCACCACCGTCTCGACAGGGACATTCGCCTGCCGCAGCCTGTCCGCGTAGGCGAGGCCTTCGTCGCGCAGCGGATCGAACCCGGAGACGACAACGTACGCTGGGGCGACGCCGGTGAGGTCGTCCGCCAGGAGTGGGGAAACACGGGGATCCGTCGCGGAGCCGGCTCCACGCAGGTAGTGATCGGTGTACCAGTCCATCTGCGCCTCGGTCAGGAAGTACCCCTCGCCGAACAGCAGGTACGAGTTCGATTTCTGGCTGAGGTCTGTAACCGGCATGAACAGGAGTTGGAACATCGGCCCGCCTTCGGGGTCGTCGCGAGTGTCAAGGGAGACTACAGCGGAGATGTTGCCCCCGGCGCTCTCGCCACCCACGGCAACGTGTCGGGCATCGGTGCCGAACGACGAGGCGTGGTCGCGGACCCACCGGAAGGCATCAACGCTGTCGTTGACGCCGGAGGGGAACGGGTTCTCGGGGGCGAGGCGATAGTCGACGGAGACGACTACCATGCCCGTCGTCTTCGCGATCGTCGCGCACACCGAGTCTGCGGTGTCGAGTGAGCCAACGACCCAGCCACCACCGTGGAAGTACACGAGCACACCGGGAGGCGTCGTTAAGGTACCGCCGCGCGGCGTGTATACGCGCGCGGGGATGCTCCCGTCGCGGGTGGGAATCGAGATCTGCTCGCGGACCAGGCCGCGACTGCGGCCGGAGAACGTCCAGGCGTCGACCTCGATGAACTCGCGCGCCTTGTCGAGGGGAAACCTCTCGAAGGTCGCGGCCGGTCCGCCGTTGAGCATTCGCAGCGCCACGTGCGTCATCGGATCGAGCTCTTGGCCGTCAACGATATGTGGTTGCCCTTGCAACCGTCGCACTATCGCCTGGGGCGCCCTGCTCATCGTGCGGGCCGCGATCCGCGTTCCGTGATCGCGCAATGTCGCCTTCACCATATGTTCTCCTCCATGTCGCCCGGACGGAAGCCCGGGTCTTAGAGGATCAGTTTCCAGCACATATGTGCAATGATCTATTGCAATCACGTTACGTTTTCGTAACGAGCCCCGTTAGTCACCAGTCTGCTTGGACATATGTCCAATCACGGTAGTAACTTGTTCTGAGCGGCTCTCGGTGAACGGCAAAGTCGCGAAGCCTGCCAGGAGCGCACGGAGCGCTCGGGCGACGATCTCGAAGTGGTCAGGATGGGGGTCAGCAAGATGATGCAGTGCGAATCCGTCGATCATCGCCACTGCGGCCTCCGCCGCACGCTCGTCATGCAGTCCGGCCGCAGAGAGAACTTCGTGTGCGAGCGTGCGGGTCATGCGGACGAATTCCGCGACACGAGGTTGAAGCTCAGGGCGCCGGGAAGCGAACAAGTAGGCCTCGAACTGCGCGATGGTGCTCGCATCCCGATTACCTCGGAGGTATTCGATGAACTCGTCGATCACGGCGGGGCCGTCGTAGTCCTGCGACTGCACGCGCTCGCGGAAGACCGCGAGCCGCTCCATCTCAGTTGCGAGCGCATCGCTGACCGCTTCGCCGATCATGTCGTCGAGCGAGTCAAAGAAGTAGGTCGTAGAGGAGGCCGACACGCCTGCTTCGGTGGCCACCGCGCGATGCGTCACGCCTGCGAGCCCGCGCTCGGCCATCACCCGGATCGTCGCTTCCAGGAGGAGCGACTTACGTTGCTTGCCACGCTCTCTCGTCGCCCGACTGTCGTTGCTCATGCAGCCACGATAACCCGGCATGAGATCCACCCACCGCCCGAAAGAGGAGACCACATTGAGCCAGACCACGTCGGAACGGATCCAATCGACATCGTCGCCCGTGATTGAGACCGACGTCGATGTCATCGTCATCGGTGCCGGACTCGCCGGGCTGACCGCCGCTCGACGACTCGTACAATTTGGGCACACGGTTCGTCTCTTCGAAGCCGACGACCGCGTCGGCGGTAGGGCCCTGTCGGCGGAGGCCGGCGGTGTGCACATTGACCTCGGCGGCACGTTCGTCGGCCGGACCCAGGACCGAATCATGGCGTTGGCTGACGAAGTCGGCGTCCGGCGTTACGCGACCTACGACTCGGGTGACAACGTGATTCGCTGGCGCCAGAGTCTGCGCCGCTATTCGGGTACCGTCCCCCCGATGGGCGCCGCGCTCCTCGATGTCGGTCGCATCCAGTTGCAGATCAACCGGATCGCAGAGACCATTCCGCTCGGTCGCCCGTGGGAAGCACCGCGCGCCGCGGAGCTTGATTCCCTCAGCCTCGGCAGTTGGCTCGAACGGAACCGCGCATCGCACACGGCCCGTGACCTGATCGCCCTGGCATGCCGAACCACGTGGGGCTGCGAGCCCTCCGAACTGTCCATGCTCCACGCGGCCCACTACATCCACCAGGCCGGCGGGTTGGCTTCCATGCTCGACACCGCGGGCGGTGCACAGGAAGAGCACTTCGTCGAGGGCACCCACGCGGTTGCCCTACGCGTGGCCGCCGAGCTCGGCGACCTTGTCACGCTCAGCACTCCGGTGCGCAAGATCGACTGGTCCGGGCCGGGCGCAATCGTCACAACCGACAAAGGGCAGACCCGCGCCCGGCAGGTCATCGTCGCCGTGCCGCCAGCGCTGCGTCGACGTATCGAGTTCACTCCGCTCCTGCCGCCCCGCTATGAGCAACTGTCGCAGCGCTGGGCGCAGGGCGTGCTGTCCAAGGCCTACGCCATCTACGAGGAACCGTTCTGGCGCCGCAACGGTCTGAGCGGACAGGGACTGTCCGATCGAGGGCCCGCCTTCATTACCTTCGACGCCAGCCCTGAGGATGCCAGCCGCGGCGTGCTCCTCGGCTTCATCGGCGGCATCTTCGGGCAGGAATGGGATCACCTCGATGAGCCCGAGCGGCGGGCACGCGCGCTAGCGTCTTTCGCCGACCTGTTTGGCCCTGCCGCGCTGCGCCCGATCGCCTACATCGACCAGCGTTGGGGATCCGAGATCTGGACCGGCGGCGGCCCGACCGCCGCTCCG
>DQHP01000181.1 GCA_003524435.1 Microbacterium sp. | reverse complement strand
CCTGTTCCCTACTCTTCAGCCACTTCGACCTGCGCCCCGGCTTCAAGTAGCGGCTCCAGACGCTCGGCCGATCGTCCGGCCGCTACCACTCGCGCTCCGGCTGCCACCAGCGCGCGTGTGACGGCACGTCCCGCCGTACTCGTCGCACCCGCAAGCAGCACACGCCTGCCAGCCACACCGGACGTCAACTTGTGCGGCCCAGGGGAAGTATGGCGGCCAATCCCAGCCGAATTGGCCGCCAGACTTGCATCTGTCCGCGAAACTTGCGCGCGATCCACGCCGCCCTCACTCATCGCCCGCGCGAATCCCTGAAGTCGACTCGATCACGGGTCGCATCTTCTTCTCCAGCGCCTCGAAGAACATCGATAGCGGGAACTCATCGTCCAGCACCGCATCGGTGTAGCCCTTCGGCAGCCCGGCGAGCACTTCATCAGACAATCCGCGCGCCCAGACAGATGCCGGGTTCGGGGACAGCACCCCGCGCACCAACTCGTATGCCGCCAGCCAATGGGCCTTCTTCGGACGATCGATCGAGCGCCAGTAAAGGTCATCGATCGCTTCGCCGAGGGCGATCACGGCCTCTGGCACGGCATCCCAGTCGAATGTGAGTTGCGTGTCGGTCCAGTGCAGCACGCCGCGCTGATGTAGCCAGGCGAATAACAACTGTCCGCCGAGGCCGTCGTAGTTGCGCACCCGCGACCCGGTGATCGCAAAGCGGAAGATGCGGTCGAAGATCACCGCGTACTGCACCAGCGCGGCATGCTCGAGCATCTCCTGCTCGGTGGGCGAGATCGGCTCCGAGCCCTGAGTTCGTCGAAGGGAGAGGTTGCGCTCGATCGCCACCGACTCCCGGAACGCGGTGAGATCGCAGCGCAGCTCTTCGAGCGAATACAGGAAGTACGGCATCCGCTGTTTGATCATGAAGGGATCAAACGGCAGGTCGCCGCGCATGTGGGTGCGGTCGTGGATGATGTCCCACATCACGAAGACGTTTTCGGCGAGCGACTGGTTATCGAGCATCCGCACTGCCTCGTCGGGCAGGTCAAGCTTCGTGATTTCGGATGCTGCGCGCACCACGCGCCGGTATCGGGCCGCCTCGCGGTCCTGGAAGATTGCGCCCCAGGTGAAGCTGGGGACCTCGCGCATCGCGACGGTCTCAGGGAAAAGCACGGCCGAGTTCGTGTCGTAGCCGGGGGTGAAATCGATCAGTCGCAGCGAAACGAACAGCTTGTTGCCGTAGTCGCCCGCCTCAAGTTCGGCGATGAACTCTGGCCAGATCGCCTGCACAATGAGTGCCTCGACGAGCCGGTCAGAGGACCCGTTCTGCGTGTACATCGGGAAGACGACGAGGTGACGGATGCCGTCGACGCGGTGCTGCTGTGGCTGAAATGCTACGAGCGAATCGAGAAAGTCGGGGACGCCGAAACCTTCCGACGCCCAGCGCTCGAAATCGGCGACAGCAGCCCTAAAATACTCCGCATCGTGCGGGAACGCGGGAGCCAGTGCGCGGATGCCGGCAGTGATGGCGGCGACATGCTTCGCTGCGTCGGCGTGGTGGGCGACGTTGGGGATCGACCCGTCCTTCACCTGCACCTCACGAATCGCGATGGCAGCGTCTTTCAGCATCCGCCATGCGTCGCTCGTCTCGGCGAGACGAGCATCTTCGACAACCTCGGGTTCGCCGATGATGGCGTTGAGCTGGGTGGGAGTTATGGACATCGGGACCTCCGATCGCGAAAATTGCGGAATGTTTACGGTGAAAGTGGACTATCACCGATATTCTTACACTTATGGAAGATGCTGTCGACCGCCAGATCATCACCGAGATCTCCCGCGATGCCCGGGCGACTCTCGCGCAGTTATCAGAGGCTGTGGGTCTTTCCAGCTCCGCGGTACAGTCGCGGTTGCGCCGGCTTGAATCCCGCGGCGTGATTGCTGGCTACCGGCCGATTCTTGACGCTGAGGCGCTCGGCAAGCCGCTCTCGGCATTCATCGAGATCACCCCGCTCGACCCGGCCCAGCCGGACAACGCGCCTGAGCTGTTGCAACACATAAATGAGATCGAAGCGTGCCACTCCATTGCGGGCAACGCGAGCTACATGCTGTTCGTCAGAGTTGCGTCGCCGAGGGCATTGGAAGAGCTCGTCAATGGCATCCGCCTGACGGCGAATGTGAGCACGCACACGACGGTCGTGCTGCAGACCTACTACGAGCACCGTCCGATTGCCGTCGAGGACTAACGGCTGGGCGCGGGTTCAAACCTTTCGACGATCGCCGCAACACTCGCCCGCACGACGTCCCGATCGACGTGGGCGGCCTCCCATGTCTGATGGATCGGCCAGCCTTCGATAAGGGCATCGAGAGCGCGCGCGGTAGGTTCGGAAAAATGCAGTCCAAGGCTCTCGCGACTGACGTTGAGCCACTCGCGACACAGGTCGCGCACGGCCGTGTTATGGCTGCCGTACGAATACATCTCCAGGAGCGTTCGTACTTCGCCTTCTGTCGCGTAGGAGCCATCGCAGATAAGGGCAACGACTGCTTCGCAAGCCTGCTCTCGATCTGATGCCGCGGCGAGTCGTGCCCGGTACTGCTCCGACAGGCGTGTGGAGAATGACGCAAACGCATTCTCAAAGAGGTCAGCGAGGCTGTTGAAGTAGTAGGTGAGCGAGCCCAGTGGCACGTCTGCGCGCGCGGCGATGCGGCGATGTGTGGTCTTGTGCACGCCGTCTTCAGAGATAAGTGCCAGCGTGACATCGATGATGCGCTCACGGCGCCCTGGATCGTTCGCGCCTCGTCTGGTGCTCACTCGGCTTCCTTTCCGTCGTGAGTATGTACGCTAGTACAGTTCATTTATGTACGTTCGTACATCTCAAGAGGAGATCATGTCCCCGTCCACACGCCAGCGCCAGTTTGCGCTCGCCGCGCTGTTCCTCGTTCCCGGGATCGGGATGGCGTCGTGGGTCACGCGAACACCAGACATTCGCGATCTGCTTGGTGCGTCGACTCTCGAGATGGGCCTCGTGCTGTTTGGGCTGTCACTTGGCTCGATGTTGGGCATCCTCGTCTCAGGGCTCCTGGTTTCTCGATTCGGCGCGCGGCCGATCATTGCCGCGGGAGCGATCGGCGTCGTTATCAGCATGCCCACGATCGGTGTCGGAACCGGTCTCGCCGATGCATTCGTGGCCGCCGCAGGGCTGTTTCTTTTCGGCGCAGGAATGGGCGGGGGAGAAGTCGCCCTCAACGTGGAAGGCGCAGACGTTGAACGGGCGACAGGCAGATCGTTTCTTCCTCGACTGCACGGATGCTTCAGCCTGGGCACCCTCATCGGTGCCGTAGCAGGGATCTTCGCCACGGCCTCCGCTTTTCCCGTTGACGTACACCTGATTCTCGTGGGTGTGATCGCACTTGTCGGCGTGATCTTCTCCGTGCCGCGGATTCCTTCGGGGACCGGACGGGTGCCGCGCACGGCTGCCGGAACTTCCCGCGCATCGCACACTCGACTGTGGCGCGACCCTACGTTGTTGCTCGTCGGTGTGATCATCCTGGCTATGGCTCTTGCCGAAGGGACAGCGAACGACTGGCTGCCGCTCGTGATGGTCGACGGCCACGGATTCGACGCTGCATCGGGATCTGCGATCTACGCAGTCTTCGCCGCGGCGATGACGACCGGTCGATTTGTTGGAGGGTGGTTCATCGACCGCTTCGGTCGCGCGGCCGTGCTGTGTGCGAGCGGGGTGTTCGGCGTCGTCGGGCTGGCGGTAATCATCTTCGTCGATAATCCGGTGCTGGCGACAGCCGCGGTCCTGTTGTGGGGATTGGGCGCATCGCTGGGATTCCCGGTGGCGATCTCAGCTGCTGGCGATTCCGGTCCCAACTCGGCCGCACGCGTGTCGCTGGTGGCAACACTCGGCTATGTCGCTTTCCTCGTGGGGCCACCGGCGCTCGGCCTTGTCGGCGATGAATTCGGACTGCGCTCGGCACTCATCATCCCGCTGGTGCTGGTGGCGCTAGCCGCAATTGCCGCAGTCGGGTACGGGCGTAGAACGCGCAATGCGCGCGAGGTCGCGCGCGTCGCCTAGAGATGGCGAGGCCTATAGCGCGGCACCGATCATGGCCTCGCCCAGCGGCGTCCGCGTGTGCAACATGCGGTTGTCCGAGCGCTCGCTCGCGATGAGCCCTGACGTGCGCAGCA
>DQHP01000072.1 GCA_003524435.1 Microbacterium sp. | reverse complement strand
ATGGCGCAGCCGCGCGCGCAGCCGCCGTAGCCCAACAGCATCCATGCCGCCGAACGGAGAGCGCAATGCCTCAACCAAGGCGCCGCTCTCGCGTTCAGCCGCAGGCCGGAGCGCGAGATCGACGATACCGACGATGTCGCGCACGACGCCCTCACTGCCGAGTGGTCGCTGTACCCCGGCTGCGCGAGTGGGCACCTCACGTGCGGCGAGCTCCGTCTCAAGTGACGTCACCTGTCGGGTGTCATGAGCGATGACTGCCATGTCACTCCACGCAATGCCATGGGTGAGATGCCAATCACGCAGTGTGCCGGCGATGCGATCGACCTCTTCATAAGGAGACGGGGCTAGGAAGGCCTGCACACTTGCGGCCGTTTTCTCTGCGGCGGTAGTCCCGGCGGGAGCGGGGGCGCGGCGATGCTCGACGCGCCCCGCGACCCCAATGGCCTGTGTGACAGTGCGGGTCAGGGTGGTGAGCCCTGGCACCTGCCGATGAGGCGTGTCGAGCACGAAGACATGATCGAGTACACCAGAAAGCTCATGAAACAACTGCGGGCTTGCACCGCGGAATGCTCCCGAAGAAATATCAGGGTCGCCGAATGCCAGCACGGCGATGCCACGCTCACGCAATGCACGCACGAGGGTGATGCCGCCGCGCGTAATCTCTTGCGCATCGTCGATCAGCACGACGCGCAGCGCAGCGAGAGGGCCCAGCGTTGCGGCATCCGCTTCTCGAAGAATGGTGGCCGCTTCGCTCACCAGATCGGCCGCATCGCGGTACGCCGTGCGCATGCCCGCCAGCACGGCGCGATATTCGTCAATGAAAGTGCCGGCAGAGCGCCACACCTGTCGCTCAGAGAGTTGCAGTTCGTCAGACAGCACGCCCAGCTCAGTGCATTCGGCGAAGAACGCGCGCAGTTCGGATCGGAACCCCTTCGATGCACGCACGCTGGGGCCCAGAGTTTCTGGCCAGCGCGAGGGCTCTCCTTCGACTTCATCTTCGGCATCACCGGCCAGCATGTCGGCAATGATGCGATCTTGATCGGCACCTGTGAGAAGCGCCGGCGGCTCATCACCCGCGTGCACCATCGCACCGCGAACGATCTGGAACGCGAATGAGCCGAGAGAGCGAGCGAGCGGACCGGGTGTCGCCTGGCCGATGCGCACACCGATGCGATCACGCAGCACGGTAGCCGCTTGGCGGTTCGGAGTGAGCACCAGCACCTCTTCTGGCACGAGCGTCTGCTCCCCGAGTAACGCGGTAACTCGCTCGATGAGCGTCTGGGTTTTCCCCGTGCCAGGTGCACCAATGATGACGCCAGAAGATGTGGCAGGCGCGTCGATAATCGCCCGCTGCGCCGCATCCTGTGTCATGAGATCCACGCTAGCGGCAGCATCCGACACCACCAACGCGAGAGCACACAGAACCGAGTTGTGCGCCGAGGGCGAAACCTGGCGCCGTCCCGCTCGGTGGCATCCGCGGCGGGGTAGAGTTGGCGCAGTCCCCGAATTTCAAGGAGCACGCGTGGAAATCCGCATCGGCATCATCAACACCGGCCGCGAACTGAGCTTCGAAACCGCCACCAGCGCAGACGACGTCCGCGCGCAGGTGACCGGCGCTCTCGATCAGAGCACAGCGCACGTGAGCTTCACCGATGTAAAGGGAAACTCCTACATCGTGCCGACGGCGAACCTCGCCTTTATCGAACTGGGCACCGAAGAGTCGCGTCGCGTCGGTTTCGTCGCCTAACCCGCGATGTATATTCTCCTCGCGCTCCTCGCTGCGTGCGCGCTGGGCATTGGCGTGCACTACCTGATCCCGAACCGTAGTCTGCGCGGTGTGGCTCTGGTTCCGGCCGTCGCTACCGCTGTCGCCGCGGTCGTCTATACCGTCATGCAGTGGATGGGCGTTGGCCAAGACAGTGGCTGGCTCTGGCTGGTAAGCGTCGCAGGAGCGGTCGTCCTCTCCGCGCTTGTGGGCATCATCGTTACCGCACAGCGCAAGAGCTCAGACGCGTCGAAAAAGGCTGCGCTCGGCATCTGAGCGGGCAGCGCTGCCTGAGCGAGCCGCCCTGCGTGAGGGCCGCCCTGCGTGCGTTACGCTGCGAGGCCCATCGCATCCATGCGGCGTGCGTGCGCACCCATGAGCTCGGTGTAAACCGGCTCGACTCGGTGCTCCTCCTCAGCAAGCCGCTCCGGTCGCAACGCTTGTTTTGCCACGAGCAGCGTGTCTCCTACGAGCCGGCGGGCCCACATCGACAGCAATGAGCGCCACTCTTTATCGCTCTCGATCGTCTGAGTGAGGATGACGACAATCTTGTCAGTGGCGTCGTCTTCGCTGAGTATCTCAGCGACCCGGCGGCCAGTCTCTCCGTAGCTGGAGGCCAGTGCCAGGTAGAAGTCGTCGAGCATTCCCGCAGTGATGTAGACGGCAAGCAGCGTCTCGCGGGGGCGCACGCCGATCGTCTTGCGGCGGAAAGCATCCAAGTGCTCTTGGAAAGGCAGCATGAGTTGGGTCGCATCGTCTCCGCGCTCACGGATGATGTCGAGAATCGCGCGGTGCTTGTCCAGCGCTGCGCCTGCGGCGCGCGACAGCGCCTCTTTCTCTTCCAGCTCGGGCGTTGCCCGGATCAACCGCGTGAGCGTTTCGAAGTACCCCAGCTGCAGATACGCAGCTTGACCGAGGAATCTATTGAGCTCGGGGGCGAGCTCAGCAAAATCCACCCTGGTCGTGCCTCCCGTATCTCCGCGGCTGCGAAGCGAGAGTGCGCGTAGGGGTGTGTCACGTTTCCAGAACCACTTCACCACGGGTTCAGACTACCCGCGCCACGTGCGTTCACACTCCGCGCGCACGCATCCCTAGGCGTTTCACACCCCTCGGGTAGGCTAGAGCTGTCCTGCCGTTGGAGCAGGACCCCGCGCCTGTGGCACAAGAGACGGCGTGGATACGTTTCAATGGTCGGCCGCTCGTACGGCCGCCGGACAGGCACAACACAACGTGACAACTTTCGCTGATCTCAATATCGATCAGGACATCGTCGATGCACTGGCATCCAAGGGCATCGTCGACGCGTTCCCCATTCAGGAACAGACCATCCCCCTAGGCCTTCCTGGCCAAGACATCATCGGCCAGGCCAAAACTGGCACCGGAAAGACCTTCGGCTTCGGCATCCCCGTCGTTCAGCGACTCGGTCTGAACCCAGAGCCGGGTGTCAAAGCACTCATCGTCGTTCCGACACGCGAACTCGCGGTGCAGGTGTATGAAGACATTGACCTGCTCGCCAGTAATCGCGCAACCAGCGTCGTCGCCATCTATGGTGGCAAGGCATATGAAGGTCAGATCGACCAGCTGAAGGCGGGCGCCCAGATCGTCGTCGGTACGCCGGGTCGCCTGATTGACCTTGCTGGTCAGCGTCTTCTTGACCTCTCCGGAGCGATCGAAGTCGTCCTGGATGAGGCAGACAAAATGCTCGATCTGGGCTTCCTCGCTGATATCGAGAAGATCTTCCAGAAGGTGGCGCCGGTCCGCCACACCCAGCTCTTCTCCGCAACGATGCCTGGCCCGATCGTCGCGCTGGCGCGCCGGTTCATGTCCAGCCCCATTCACATTCGCGCTACGGACCCCGACGAAGGCCTCATGCAGGCCAACATCAAGCACCTTGTCTACCGCGCACACTCGCTCGACAAGGACGAGGTCATTGCCCGCATCCTGCAGTCAGAGGGCCGCGGCAAGACTGTGATCTTCACGCGCACCAAGCGTGCCGCGCAACGTCTCGTTGATGAACTCGGCGACCGCGGATTCAATGTTGGCGGCGTGCACGGAGACATGGGGCAGGAACAGCGCGAGCGCTCGATGGCCGCTTTCAAGGCGGGCAAACGCGACGTCTTGGTCGCGACGGATGTCGCCGCACGAGGCATCGACGTCGACGACGTCACNNCACGTGATCAACCACACCATCCCGGATGAGGACAAGACGTACTTGCACCGCGCCGGACGCACAGGGCGCGCGGGTAAGACCGGCATCGCCGTCACGTTCGTGGATTGGGATGACCTGCACAAATGGGCCCTCATCAACCGCGCTCTCGACTTCGGTCAGCCAGAACCCGTTGAGACGTACTCGTCCAGCCCGCACCTCTACGAGGACCTCAACATCCCCGAGGGTACAAAGGGCCGCCTGACTACGGCGCCCAAGACCCAGACGGTGAAGACGCAGCGCACGAAGCGTCCAGAAAAGGCGGCCGATGTCGCTGCGGCGCAGGGCTCAGGTGACGGCACCCCGCGTCGCCGTCGCCGTCGCCGTGGTGGTTCGGGTGACCAGGTCGGCTCGACCTTCACCGAGGACGCACCGTCGGAGGACACCAGCTCAGCGGATGCTACTTCTTC
>DQHP01000102.1 GCA_003524435.1 Microbacterium sp. | reverse complement strand
GCCGGTTCCGTAGCCGACGAGAACCGAGCCACCACCCGCGTCGGCCGCAGGCGCGGCGGGGGACGCCGGGGCTGCGTCCGCAGCATCCGAAACAAAGCTGATGATCGGCGCACCGACCTCGACCGTCGTGCCTTCACCGACGAGCAGCTCGCCCACGACGCCAGCGTAGGGCGAGGGCAACTCGACCAACGACTTCGCCGTCTCGATCTCAACGAGCACATCGTTGATCGCCACTGTGTCGCCTGCGGCGACCTTCCACGTGACGATCTCAGCCTCGGTCAGACCCTCGCCAACATCGGGAAGGTTAAAGTTCTGGGTGCTCATTGCGAGTCCTTTCGGCGGACATCTCGTTCATAACTCCTCAAAATCGGACGGAATCCGGCTCCAGCGCAGCCTGCTGCCGCGCGCCGGCTCAGTTCTTGAGGAGTTGTGAACATGATCAGTAGGCCAGTGACCTGTCGACGGCCTCAAGAATGCGGTCGGCATCGGGGAGGTACGTGCCCTCAAGTTTGGCGGGAGGGAAAGGCGTGTCGTAACCAGAGACCCGCAGCACCGGCGCCTCGAGGGCATAGAACGCGCGCTCCATCACTGTCGCGGCGATCTCTCCGCCCACGCTGTTGAAGCCAGGGGCTTCTTGCGCATAAACCATGCGGCCAGTCTTGCGCGCCGAATCAAGGATGGGACCGTAGTCAACCGGCGACAGCGAGCGCACATCGACGACCTCGCAGCTGGTGCCTTCACCGTCGGCAATTGCTGCCGCTTCGAGCAGTGTCGTCACCATTGCGCCGTGTCCGACAAGTGTGACGTCGGTGCCAGTACGCACCACGCGTGACGCGTGCAACGGCGCAGCCGACTTCTCGACCTCGACCTCGCCCTTTTGCCAGTACTTGCTTTTCGGCTCAAGGAAGATGATCGGATCGTTCGACGCAATCGCTTCCTGGATCATCCAGTACGCATCGTTCGGCGTCGACGGCGAGACAACCCTGAGCCCCGGCGTGTGCGCGAAGTACGCCTCCGGGCTCTCCTGGTGATGCTCAACCGCGCCGATGTGTCCGCCGTAGGGAATTCGGATCACCACGGGCATCGAGATCGCACCCTCGTGGCGATTCGTGAGCTTCGCCAGTTGCGTCGTGATCTGATCGAACGCCGGGAACACGAACCCATCGAATTGGATCTCGATCACCGGTCGGAAGCCCGCCATCGCGAGCCCGATCGCCGTGCCGACGATTCCGGACTCGGCGAGCGGGGTGTCGAGCACCCGCTGCTCGCCGAAGTCACGCAACAGGTGCTCGGTGATGCGGAAGACACCGCCGAGCTTTCCGATGTCCTCGCCCATCAGCAAAACGCGTGGGTCATCTTCCATGGCCTTGCGCAGACCGGCGTTCAGTGCCCGACTGAACGGCATTGTTTCGAGCGTCATGCGTGCGCCTCCGGCTGGTCGAACGACGCTTCATACTGAGCGCGCCATGCTTTCTGCTCGGCGATCAGCGGATGCGGCTCGCTGTACACATGGTCGAAGATCTTGTCGACAGGCGGTGTCTCCAGAGCAAGTGTGCGCACGCGCAGATCGTCCGCAGCGGCAAATGCCTCGGCATCCACTTCTTCAAACAACGAACCAGCCGCGCCCTTGCCCTCGAGGAAGGCTCGCATGCGCGCGATCGGGTCGCGGCGTTCCCACGATTCCTCTTCTTCGCTCGTGCGGTACTTGCTCGGGTCATCGCTCGTCGTGTGCGCGCCCAGCCGGTAGGTTTCAGCCTCGATCGCGCGCGGGCCCTTGCCGGCTCGTGCGTCATCGAGGGCGACGCGAGAAACGGCATAGCTGGCAAGAACGTCATTGCCGTCGACGCGGATGCTGTCGATGCCGTAGCCAGCGCTGCGCTGCGCGAAAGGCACCCGCGTCTGCGTCGCAACCGGAACCGAAATCGCCCACTGGTTGTTCTGCAGGAAAAAGACGGTCGGTGTTTGGTAGCTGGCGGCGAAAACCATCGCCTCATGCACGTCGCCCTGACTCGAAGCGCCATCGCCGTAATACACAATGACTGCTTCGTCGCGCTCGGGGTCACCCGTCCCGCTCTTCCCGTCGAAGTTCAGGCCCATCGCATAACCGGTGGCGTGCAGTACATGCGACCCGAGCACCAGCGTGTAGAGGCGCGTGTTGCCGTTCTTGGGGTCAGTGGGATCCCACCCACCGTGTGAAACACCCCGCATGAGGGAGATGATGTCGACCGGATCAACACCGCGAACACGGGTCACCGCATGCTCGCGATACGACGGGAAAAGCGTGTCTTGCGGTCGGGCCGCGCGCGCGGATCCCACCTGAGCAGCTTCTTGCCCCCGGCTCGGCGGCCACAGGGCGAGCTGCCCCTGACGCTGCAGGTTGGTCGCCTGGTTGTCGATGGCCCGGATGACGACCATGTCACGGTAGAACTGCTCAAGCTCGGTATCGCTGATCGCATTGATCAGCGGTAGGTACTGCTCGGCGGCGGGACTGGGCGCGAAACGGCCATCCGCTTCCAGAACGCGGACGAAATCAGTTTCTGGCGAGGTCACCGTTCCACGCTATCCGAGCTCATCAGAACTGAGCTGGAGGCTCGACACAACGGATGAGGCCACCTCTAGGACCTTTTCCACCGATTCATGCTCTCCCACGGATATACGGATGCCGTCGCCAGAGAACGGCCTGACGATGATGTCTGCGGCCACAAATGCCGCCGCAATCTGATCGGTTTGCGCTCCGGTGGGCAGCCAGACGAAGTTCGCTTGGGCGTCGGGGATATCCCAGCCTTGTGCGCGAAGCGCTGTGACCAACGTGGTGCGACGCTCGACGATGACCGCGACGCGCTGCATGCGCTCGGTTTCAGCATCGAGGCTGGCAATGGCCGCTGTCTCAGCGGCAGCAGTGACGGAGAGCGGCACGGCCGTGGCTCGCGCCGCGTTGAGGACGCCGACATTGCCGATCGCATAGCCGACGCGAAGTCCAGCAAGACCGTATGCCTTAGAGAAGGTGCGTAACACCACAACGTTCGGATGCGACTCGTACACGCGCCCATCGAGTCCGTTGATGGCATCTTCTGCGGTGACAAATTCGGCATATGCCTCATCGAGAATAATGAGAACGTCGGCCGGGACGCGAGCGACGAATGCCTCGAACTCTGCCGTCGTGATGATCGGGCCGGTGGGGTTATTCGGGGTGCACAGGATGATTGCGCGAGTGCGGTCGGTGACAGCATCCGCCATGGCATCGAGGTCGTGACGGGAGTCGGCCGTCAACGGAACTTGCACACCAGTCGCGCCAGCCACGAGCGGCAGCCCGGGGTAGGCCTCAAAGGATCGCCACGCGTAGATGACCTCGTCGCCGACGGATGCCGCGGCCTGCACCAGCTGATAGAGAATCGCGACGCTGCCACTGGCGACGTGCACCTGGTCCGCGGTGACACCGTACCGCTCGCCGAGACGCTCGCGCAGTCGGGCCGCGGAGGCATCCGGGTAGCGGTTCATCGGAGTGGTGTGCGCCAGCGCATCAAGAACTGACGGCAACGGCTCGAAGGGATTCTCGTTACTCGAGAGCTTGAACGCATCGGGGCCGGCCTGCTTGCCCTGCTTGTACGGCGCAAGCGCAGCGATCTCGGGACGGATGCGGGGAAGAATCGGCTCGGTCACGATCTTGAGTCTACGAGCGTTGGCCAGTCAACAGACGCAGGAATTGCGACAGTTGCCCTGCCGCGTGAGCCAGAATCGTGCAAAACTGGATGCACCATGCGCTTCATCATTCGAGTTGTCGTCAACGCCTTTGCCCTCTGGGTAGTGACGCTGATCCCTGCACTGCAGGTCGACATCACGGCATTCGCGCCGGGTGAGACGCTGCAGTTCGTGCTGACGCTACTCGCAGTGGGTGCCATCTTCGCCCTGGTGAACACGATCATCGGCACGGTGATCAAGATCGTGGCGTTCCCGCTCTACATCCTCACCCTTGGGCTCATCGGCCTCGTCATCAACGGCTTCCTGCTGTGGCTGACCGCGTGGATCACCTCCGGCTTCGGGTGGGGCCTGACCGTCGGTAGTTTCTGGTGGGGCGTCGTCGCTGCCATCCTGATCGCGATCATCAACGCCGTGTTCGGCGGCATCCTGCGCCCGCAGAAGAAAAAGAATCGCCGCTAGGCCTCGCCGCCGCTCACTTCGGCGCCCATCCGGTGCGGTCTACTCGGTATTCCGTTGATTCAATGGCGACAGCATCCGCGAGTTCTCGCCAGGACTCTTCCACGACCTGCACGCGCACGTCGCCGGATTCATCGATCATCTCGGCCGTCTCGTAATACGTGTCCAACTGGTGCGCGTCCAACGCCACGTCCTCAATCTGCTGACCAGGAGAAGCCTCCCGTGTGGCGACGAAGCTTCCCTCCGAGCCTGTGCCGTTCACCGATCCGCCTCCGGCGAGCGCACTGACCGGATCGTCGGTGTGGCGCAGCTGAATCAGCAACTGGTCATCCCTCAGCGTCGGCTCGACCGGGCTGCCCGCTGTCACCTGCACTTTGACGTCGAACTCGCTCTCCATCGACAGGTGTCCGGCGATGAAACCTGACTGTGAGTGTGCGTACACGTCGACGCGGTCGCCTGGCTTCGCGCCGGCAGCCTCGAGCGCCCCAAGAGTCCCTTGATACGACGCGGACTGCTGCTTCGTGTACAGCTCGAGGTTCGACTTCATATCAAAAGGGTTGCCCGCTCCGTAAAACCCCGACTGCGTACCCCGTGCGTAGACCATGAAACGGTTCGTCCCGTCGGCCATTGTGTAGCGTTCAACCTTCAGCTGCGCATCTCCGGTCGTCGGGATGCGTCGCAATGACTCTGCCAGAGTGTTGGGCGGACCGACGGGGATATCTTTCTTCACCGGAGTGACCGTGACCGGATCGGCGATGCCGCTGAGCTTCGTTCCTGGCCTCACAATCCCCAGCCCACTCACCGCCCCCAGTGCCGCGGTCGCCGCGTAGACCGGACCTACGCCCCACTTGCCAAGAACCCCGGCGAGCACGAACTGTTCGTCTAGGCCCTCGTAACGTCCCTTCTCCCAGCCCGCAACGAGGTAGTCCGCCATCACCGGCAATCGTTCATCGGAAGCTTCCAGCTCCGCGATCTGCGCAGTGAGAGCTGCCGCGCCGGCAGCATCCTGAATCGCCAGCGCGGCCAATTGGGCCCTGAGGTCGACGAGCTCATATGCATCCGCCATCAGTAAAGTGTTCGCCGCCGCCGACTGGCACTCCTCGTAGAGCACATCGGCTCTCTGTCCGCTCGCTGCCAGGGCCACCGAGTCGACGATGGTGGCGAAGCCCGGCGCACTGAGGATCACCGCGTGCGCCTTACGGATCGATGACGCGGCATCCAAGAATTTCGGCGCCAGCCGGTTCATATCGTTTACCACCGTGCGGAGCGCGTCCGGGTCGACGGAAATCGCTCCGCCATAGGAGATGTCCAGATCGTCGCTCATAGCGCAGCCAAAATGCCGGTCTCCCACAGTCGACTGCCGACGTGCGCGACCTCAGCGCTCGTGCGGTCTCTGAGCTCAATGATGAGCTCGTGCAGGGCGCGTACGCCCTCAGCTTGCCAATCGGTGGTGGCCATCAGGAGGAACAGCCCGGCGCCAGCAGATTCCAGCGCATCAACCGCGTCCATCATGTTGCGCTGGGCTGAATACCAGGCCCAAAGATTTTCTGAGGGCCATGCCTCAGGAGCGTCGTAGTTGAACATGCGTCAAGGATGCTCTGCCTGACGCGTCGCCAGGAGCCTCTAAGCGCGAAGCGTGGACAGCTCGCCGAAATCGACACGTGTGTAGAACTAGTTCTGTCGACTGTGCAAGACGTGCTCTGCGGGGGAGAATGGACGCGTGACCTTGCCGGAACCCTTCCGCGTCATCTTCGTATGCACGGGTAATATCTGCCGCTCCCCGATGGCAGAAGTGGTCTTTCGCGACCTCGCACAGCGCCAGGGACTTGGCTTACGCATCGTTTCCAGCAGCGCCAGCACCGGCGAATGGCACGTCGGAGAGCGCGCCGACCAGCGCACGCTCGATGCACTGGATGCTCGCGGATACGACGGCTCGCTTCACCGCGCACGGCCATTCACCGCAGCATCCTTCGCAGAAAACGACCTCGTGGTCGCACTCGATCGCACCCATGAGCGAATCCTCCGCGAGTGGGCTCGCGATGAAGACCAAGAGGGCAAGGTCACGCTGCTCATGTCGTTTGACCGTGAGGCCGACGGCATGGATGTCCCCGACCCGTACTACGCCGACACCGAAACGTTCGACTACGTGCTCGCTATGATTGAGACCGCGGCCCGAGGCCTGTTTCGACAGCTTGAGCCCGCACTGCGTCAGAGCCGCATGGCGCCCCAGAACCAGAAGCTACCGACCCAGCCACGCACGACGCCCCCGAACTGACGGGGCCCGATCAGGAGGAATGCCCTGACTTCCCCGAATGCCTTCCCCGTCCAGCCGCTGAGTCCTCTCGATGGCCGTTACCGTCCTGCCGTTGCTCCCCTGGGCGACTACCTCTCTGAGGCGGGTCTGAACCGTGCCCGTGTCGAGGTCGAGGTCGAGTGGCTCATCGCGCTCACGGATCACTCGCTTTTCGAGACGAGCCCACTGACGGATGCTGACAAAGAGCGTCTCCGCGGTCTGTACCGCGACTTCGGCCAGAGCGAGATCGACTGGCTCGCCGAGAAGGAAGCCGTCACGCGCCACGATGTGAAGGCCGTCGAGTACCTCGTGCGCGATCGACTTTCGGCCCTCGGCCTCGACTCGATCGCTGAGCTCACGCACTTCGCCTGCACCAGCGAGGACGTCAACTCGGTTTCCTACGCGCTCACCGTCAAGCGCGCAGTAGAGAACGTCTGGCTGCCCGCTCTGGATGCCGTGATCGTGAAGCTCCGCGAGCTGGCAGTGGAGCAGGCGGATGCCGCGATGCTCTCCCGCACGCACGGACAGCCGGCGACGCCCTCCACAATGGGCAAGGAAATCGCCGTCTTCGCGTGGCGCCTGGAGCGCGTGCGCGCCCAGATCGCCGGTGGCGAGTACCTGGCGAAGTTCTCGGGTGCGACGGGCACCTGGTCTGCGCACCTCGCGGCCGACCCCTCGGTGGATTGGCCGGAGGTCGCGCGCTCCTATGTGGAGGGCCTGGGTCTCGGCTTCAACATCCTCACCACCCAGATCGAGTCGCACGACTGGCAGGTCGAGCTTTATGACCGGGTTCGTCATGCCGGCGGCATCCTGCATAACCTCGCCACGGACATCTGGACGTACATTTCGATCGGCTACTTCACGCAGATCCCTGTCGCCGGCGCGACTGGATCGTCGACGATGCCGCATAAGATCAACCCGATCCGCTTTGAGAACGCCGAGGCGAACCTTGAGCTTTCGGCCGCACTCCTCGGCTCGCTGTCGCAGACGCTGGTGACATCGCGGATGCAGCGTGACCTCACTGATTCGACCACGCAGCGCAACATCGGCGTAGCGTTCGGGCACTCGCTGCTCGCGCTCGACAATCTGCGCCGTGGCCTGGGCGAAATCTCGCTCGCGCGCGAGGTGTTGCTGGACGATCTTGACCACAACTGGGAAGTTCTCGCCGAAGCGATCCAGACCGTCATCCGCGCCGAGGTCGTGGCTGGTCGCTCGACGATCAGCGACCCTTACGCGCTGCTGAAGGAGCTCACCCGCGGACACCGCGTAGGGGCTGCAGAGCTGGTTGAGTTCGTCGAAGGGCTCGAGATCGGTGATGCGGCGAAGCAGCGCCTGCTCGCACTCACACCTGCGACGTACACAGGTATCGCCGAGCGCCTCGCGCAGTAGGCGGGCGTCACCTCACACAGTAAACGCGCGAGATGCCGCGGCGCGGACGTGGAGGCAACTGCGCTCCCAGCGCCGTGGATGCGCACTGACCGGTTCGCGCTGTCCTTATTTGCTCAAGCTGCTGAAGTTTCGGCCGCGCGGGCAAGATAGAGCCGCGCGAAACAGGAAACGATCGGGCGAATCAGGCGTCGGGAGTGTCTGAGTTGCTGCGCGTGCCCTTCGGGTCGGATGCCGAGTCGGACGGCGCATCGCCAGGCTCTTCGTCGTACAGCACCGGACGCTCAAGGGTCTTGTCCTGGTAGTCACGCGGGTCAACGGCGAGAATCAGCATCGACATCACCAGCAGCGTCACGATAAATGCCCCGCCACCGATGACGAGGCCGAGCATGATCGGAGTCAGGCCTTCGTAGCTGCCGTTCGAGATCAACAGGTTCACGCGGTCAGTGAATGCGCCGGTGGACACAAGCGTCACGGCAGCGGCGAAGATGCCGCAGACGAGGGCGATACCGAGCAGGTGCAGCGGACGCAGCAGCTCTCGACGGTTGGGCTTGTTCTCGCTCACGCGGCTCCTCCACTCTCGACCGATGCGCTCGTGGCGTCTTCGGTCACAGCATCCTTCGTCCCCTGATCACCGACGGTCTCGGAGCGACGCGGCGAGAAGCCGGCGATCGCAAGGAAGACCGCGACGATCGCGGTGTAGCCGCCGACCATGCCGACAGCGAGGATGATCCCGGTGAGCGTCAATGCTCCCGCACCTTCGACCGTGTACGACAGCGCGTAGTTGACCGGAATGACGAGCAGAATAAGGGCGAGGACCAATCCCAGAACGCCGACCGTGATGGCGTCCTTGGCTGCCGGGTCGGTGCGGCGAGCGCGAAGCCCCGCGAGGAGCTCGACCAGACCGGATGCTGCCGCCCACACGATCACAACAATGAAGAACATCGTCTCGGTGCGCCAGCCAGGCACGCTGCTGAAGAAGCCCGCAAGCAGGTCGACGACCGCCAGCAGGATGTACGGCCAGCGCGACCCCGCGGGCACGGCGAGCCA
>DQHP01000115.1 GCA_003524435.1 Microbacterium sp. | reverse complement strand
ACCGACACCGACACGAGCACCGACACCAACACCAACACCAACACCGACGCCGACGCCAACGAGTCGCCCGAGGGCACATCCTCGGAGTATCCGCAGACGGCCCCCACCGACAACAACGCCAACACGACGACACCCGCACCGACGAACGGCCAACCCCCCGCTCACAATGCAACGACCAGTTCACCGGAGAACACCAACAGCGTCGACACCGACAGCGACAGCGGCGCTGATGCAGACGTCGATACCGACTCGGACTCGGACTCGGACGCAGGCTTCGATTCGGAATCCAACGCTGGCACAACCACCGAAACGGACGTCAACACCAACACCGCAGAGAACAACGCCGCACACGTACCTACAAGCGGCATTGATGGTGTCGGTGATGCGCCGCTCCTGACGGACGGCGCGGACGGCAAGAGCACCGATGATGGTTCTCGCGTCGGGACGAGCGATTCCACTACTGACGTTGAGGGTGAACGGCAGATGGCGCCCCCGCCGGCATCCTTCCTCGGCGCCCCGGGAGACAATCGGACGCCGCGTCGAAATCCACGCGGAAGCGAGCATTCGGACCGCACTGATCAGGAAACTGATCTCTCAGAGAGCGACGAGAGCTCGCGCGATTCTGTCGCGAATCCAGAGCACGGTGAAACACGTTCGACGAACGAACTGCCCGCGACGTCAAGCACAGCTCGCCCGCCCCAGGCGCCGCCGCGTCCCGAACCCCGCGAACAGGATGCTGCCCAGACAGCGTCCGCAGCGGGGGATACCACGCGCCACAGCGAAGATTCCGATCCGGAGAGCTTTGTCACCGCGCCCGAAGCTGCGCCCGAACGCGTGACCAACGACGAAAATACCGCCGACAACAACGGCCGACGCAACCGACGCAACCGCGTCGACTCCGACAACATCTACGACGCGACCGACATCAACGCAAATACCGACAGTGACACTGACAGCGGCACCGACACCGACACGGATCCGGCCCCGGGCCCGGAACCGACACGAACCCCACCCCCGATCCCAGAACCCACCCGAACCCCACCCCCGATCCCAGAACCCACCCGCACCCCACCCCCGATCCCAGAACCTGCCCCCGAAATTGCAGCCACACCCGAGAACGAACCTCCGGCCAATTTCTGGGATCAGGTCTTGGCGGGGGCACCTATCCCTCTTGTGTCATTGGCAAATGACGCGACTCTTGTCACCCAGATCTCTCGGCGCAGCGGCGCCTCCCCCCGAGAAGTGCGCGCGGCGATCGGCCTGTCTCGCCCGACAGCAAGAGGTGGCACCCGCAACGCATCGACGCATGAGCGGGCAGCAGCATGGCGAAAGCTGTTCGATGAGGGCAGCCTGACTGTCAATGGACGACGTATCGACGTGGGTATCACCAGGGTCACTCCGCGCGACGGTGAGGACGGGCCCAACAAGATCACCCGCAGCACCGAGAGCACAACGGAGACGGAACACAAGGGCGGCTTCTCTAAGTCAGTCGCAGCGGCGGCGGTCTTCGTCGCCTCACTCCCGTTTGGGCCAGTCGTGCCTGTACCAGGCGCGAGTTCGACAAAAGCGTCGGAGGAGAAGTTCAAGAACCATGGGGAGCAGCAGAACTCAGCTTCGGCCGGCCCTGCCCCCAAACCATTCGCACTGACGGTTGAGGTCACCTCAGGCAACCGCACGGAGCAGGTGCTCGTCGACGGACATCTCACGGTTCCTGACCTGACACGGACAAACACCGAACAGCCCGTCCAATACGGCAATACCTCGGCAGCCGCTGCTGCACCGCCTCGTGACGTGGTTGATCTCGATGGCCTGTCCCCCGTTCCCGTAACTCGCGAGTGGGAGCGTCCTTCCTCGAAGCTTTCGATCCAGGACTCGCGCGCAGTCACAGATCTGTTGATGCGGCCCCATAGCGCTGATGCCAAGGGAGAAAAAGCGAAGATCTCCGTGCGCACGGACGATCCGGCGCGAGTCACCTACCTCGGCACCACCACGGGCGATTCAACGCTCACGGGTTCCAGCAATTTTGTGAATGGGCGCAGCGTCGAAAGCGAGGTTTCTGGAGCGCTCATCTCGTTACCAGAAGTCGTAGAGGGCGTCCTTATCGGGGGGCGGTTGCGGGCGGCCTATGGCGGTTCAGCCGGGCGTGCAAAAGAGCGGTCGCTAAAAGAGAGCACGACCAGGAGCGACACCAAGCTCGCCATGTACTCGGTGACACGCACGATGTATCGCACCCCGGCGGCGGGGCCGGTCCAGCGTGCTCTCACAAATCAGACGCCACGACCCGAAGCATTCACTGTCACCAGCACGTTCGCCGTCCCCGTTGCGGAGGCAGTCCACCGCGGGTTGCGAGTACCACTTCAGGAGCATGACGCCGTTGCCCCCGTTCCGGCTCCCCCTGCAGAGCGGCCGGTTGTCCCGACTCGTTACGACCCACGACGAGACGCCGTGATGCGAACACCAAAGGACCTGCCGGGCGCGCTCGAGCAGAGACTCAACCTTTCACCGAAGGGTAAAGCGGCCCTCCACGAAGCATTTGCAGGCAAGCACGGCCCCGAGGCGCTGCACAGGGCGACGACCGATGGAGTCACAGTCACATGGGACGAGGGTGGCCGAACGCATCGTGTGCAGGTACGCGCCGACATCACTCTCCACGACCCTGTGGCCGCTGCTCCGAGCAAATCGAGTCACGAAGACTCAGCGACGCGGGCAATCGAAACCAGCGCCGGATCAAAATCGGGCCAGAGTTTTCACTTTGGAACCCTCATCGATCTACCCGCCAAACTCGGCTATTTCCTCATGTTCGCTGGAGCCGGACGAGACGCAGGAAAAAGCACTGCGGTCGTTCGCAGTGTGAACAACGCGGTGACATCCGAGGCGACAAACGACGTCACCTATCACCCTGGCACCGTGCACCTTCAGGTGAACCACGATGCGGCGAAGAACCCTGGCTTCATGCAGCGCACTTTCCTCGGTGGCCGCATGTGGGGCAGCGGTCCTGCCGAACAGCGGCTACAGCAGGTCACTAATGTGCACTTTGATCACGACGAAACAGCGATGGTAAGCCGCGAGAATATTGGGCCACAGTCTCTGGCAGACGGGCCCGTCGCAGAAACCGTTGTCGGCAGAGCAGCGCCCTCAGCCACGCCCGTTGATCTGTCGCGCTTCAGTAAGTTTGCCAAGGTGGAATCAGTGGGAGATATCGATGCCCACAAGACGCTGCTAGAGACATCATTCTCGAAGCGCTCTCGATTGTTCCTCACCGGGGAGCAGTCGACCCGTCGTTCGCCGTGGGGAAGTGGAAACTTCTCGAGTTGGGGCACGGGAAAGATGCGGGTCGGGGGACGAGAAGTAATTTTCCCACAGAGTCCGTTCACGAAGCCGAACACGAAGTCTGCCGCGGCCATCGACACTATCGGGGGCGCGAAAGGCCTACGGAATGTGATCTACGAAGGCCTCAACGGACGTTCCGTCAGCACCGGTGTCTTCAACCAGCCCGGAATCATCCGTGATCATCAGGGTGAAGTTGAGATTCATAACTCGCTCTGGAACCCGGAGGTCACCCAGATTCGCGACAATCGGACGCTGACACGAAGCACCGGCGATGACCGCGTGACCGTTACCGGTGCGTCACACGGCGTGAACGCGTCGGGACAGCTGAGACTGCGGTTCATGCCCGATGTCAACGGACCGAAGGGCCCGAAAGTACAGGGAGACTTGACCGGCGGCGTCGGCTACGGGCGGTCCCACGAGGACGATCGTACGACCGGCACATCCGCGAAACAGTCATACACCGGGAAGACCGCAGTAATCCGATTCGGGGCAACGCGTACCTACAGTCCGTCGCTAGAGCTGCGTACGTGGTTGTGGAAGAACGCATACCCCTCCGCAACATTCACCCGACACGAGCCGAACAGCGTCACAGTTGAGATGCCTGTGAGCGATGCGATCGCCTTTTACGAAAAAAATCACGTGGAAGTACCGCAGATGCTCAGTGATGTTGCTCCGCCCGAGGAAGCTCCGGCTCCCGGAACTACCGCTGAGGAAGCCATCGCGCCCTTCCGGGGTTATTCCGATGCGATTGTGTCAGCCGTGAAATCTCCTGGGCTTTCTCCCGAAGATCGCACCACCATCGAGCAGCAGGCGATTGCATCCGGAGGAACCAAAGAAGATGTGAAAACCATCCTTGACGAGGTTGATCGTGTTCTGCGGGCGTCCGAAGGCTCCGGCTTCATCCGTGAGGCCGTCGTAGGACCGGCAACTATGAACATCCCGATGACTGCGGGCAGGCTTCATTCTCGGAGTGCCGAGGTCACCGTGTCGGTGGAGCCGCGCGTGTCAGATGACGCTGTCATCGTTCGCGAGTTCCCCGATCAGAAACTGACCACTGGGCACTCCAGCGGTGGCGGCCGTAAGAACGTGACGTCCAAGGCGGGCAACGCCAATCTCTCGTTTCGTGCAGGTGGAAGAGCTCAGCCCAATACGGATGAGAACACTCCAAATTCTTGGGCCTCACCGCAGGCTGGGGTGTCGCTGATCGATCGAGGTAAGGACACCGGTGGCACCAGCGGAAGCAAGCTATCGCGGAGTGCGGAACACACCGGTGTCACCGAACACCAGGTGCCCGTCTCGTTCCAAGTGTCGGTGAACTTTAATGAGCACCTCCACGGCGCGGCCGACGCGTCGATTCCACGACAGTTCAGTGGCGGGACCCGACGCGAGGGCGGCGCGTTCACAGTTGACGGCACGATCGACATAACGACGCCCACGAACTCGCCTGGCCCAGAACGGGCCGACGCGGCTCCGAGAGTTCCTGGCTTCGTGCGCCACCTCCCCGCAACGGGGAACTGGCGACCTGTCTGGCTATCTGGCGACAGCGCCGCGGAACTGCAGACCCAAGTGATAGCGGCGATCGGCGAGCGCGGCGCTCCCCGACAGGGGGACCTCTACGATCAGTCTCTGCAGAATCTCTTCTCGGGGGGCGTACTGTTCGAAGCGCTTCCCGAGATCCTCTCCGGAAACGAAGTCTCCGTCGAGGGGATCCTCGCAAAATCCGGAGCATTTCGTGATCTGACCGTAGACGTCACGGTCTCGGGCGGAGTGACAAGCTCGTCGATACGCGAAGGAACGACAGCCCCGGGCACGACCTTCTCGAACGACGAGACTGTCTCATCCAGCGACAAGAGCAGTTCAAAGTCCAAGGACGCAAGGGATCTAGCCATGCCATGGCTCAGCGGCGGTGCCACCCCAACGGGGAGCCTCTCTGCTGGACTCTTCCCCTCGGTCAGCGTTGGCGAAAGCAACGCCGTAGATACGACAACGAAGCAGTCGTCTAAGACGGCGCACAGCCACACGGGCGACAGCTTTGTCGTCGACGCCACGGTGTCGCTGACGGTAGAGGCCTCCACCAAGTCGTCCAACTATCTTGAGCACGCCGTCGATCGCGCAACCGGGGAGGCAAGCCCGCGAACGCGTCAGATCCGTATCCCCGTTGTGCTGCAAGTCGGGCGCGACCAGTTAGCCGATCTCGGTTTGCGCGCTCCGGAGCCCGCCCCCGCCGCGCCGCCTGCGCCA
>DQHP01000085.1 GCA_003524435.1 Microbacterium sp. | reverse complement strand
CGCGCACATCCCACGCCGGGGATCCTGGCGCAGCCTCGGGCAGGCAGCGCTTGCACGCCCGGAATCCTGCCTCGTGCGCGGCAGCGCTGGTCGGATAGAAGCTGACGTTCTCACGTTTCGGCGTGCGCGCGGGGCACGACGGACGGCAATAGATCCCCGTCGAATGCACCGCGGTGATGAATTGCCCGTCGAAGCGAGTGTCCCGCGCGTCAATCGCACGGTAGCGCTCATCGAAGCTCATCGCGGGGAAGGTCATGCCTCCACTCTGACACGTCCGAATGCCGCTGGCTCGCGGAAATCGGACATCGCAGTCCCCACCTCCTCTACCACCGCTGAGCCCCCGTCTTTCCGTCGAGCCCCCGTCGTATACACGTCGGTAACCCAGGGTCTCGGCGGCAGGACGGGGGGGTCGGCGGATGGGTGGGAGCGTCCGCGACTCTTCCTGCACATCCAAGGAGGCGCCACGGATGCTGTGGAAACCCGATCCTGTGAGTCTCAGCGAGACACGATGGCGAGATGCGTAAGAGAATACTGTTCGCCGACGCTCGAGATTTGGTGCGCTCCCGCGACGAGATATTAAGCGACGGATGCACCGAGCGTGAGTTGCGCAATCGCGTGATCTCCGGAGCACTGGTGCGACTTCACCGCGGGTTTTATGTCCACGGAGCCGCGTGGGAACAGCTGTGGCCCGAAGGCCGTCACTTGCTGCGCGTGATTGCGGTGAATCTTGCGAGCGGAGGACGTGATCTCGTCTTCACCCATCAATCTGCCGCCGCGCTCTGGGAGTTGCCCTTGCATCGCCTTGTAGATGTGCTTGCCCACGTGCTCATTCGGGGCACACGGCACAGCCGAGTGACTGCTGGCGTGGCCAGGCATGAGATGACGGTGGCCGACGACGATATTGTTCAGCGTCATGGGATCTGGTGCACATCGCTGCAACGCACGGTGTTCGATTTGGCGCGCAGCACAAAGCTGGAGACGGCCGTCAGCGCTGGCGATGCCGCGCTTCGCTCTGTAGCTAATCATGGCCAGGAATATGCTCACGAAGCGGCAGCCGAGTGGCGCGAAGAGCTGAGACGACTTTCGCTCAGCGGACTACGGGGAGTCAAGAATGCGCGTTGGGTCGCCGAGTTCGTCGACGGGCGAGCTCAGCTCCCGGGCGAGAGTGTGAGCAGACTCCAGCTATTCCGGCTCGGATTCAACGCTCCAGATCTCCAGGTACCTGTGCAGGGCGCTGAAGGTGATCGCTACTTCCTTGATTTCGGATTCCGCGGCGCGCAGGTGTTTGGAGAGTTCGATGGCGAAGGCAAGTATCTCGAGCCTGAGTTACGAACGGTCGATACGCCCGTCGATGTGCTGTTAGCAGAGAAGAGGCGCGAAGATGACGTGCGCGGAGTGACCGGCTGGGGGTTCGCACGCTGGGGCAACCCCCACATCGCCACTGCGGAGAAGCTCGGTCGACGTCTGATGGCGTTCGGCGTCACCCCTCCCGGATAGCCCGAGCTCCTGTCACCGCCCCTGGCTCCGAGTCCGCATCCCCCGCATCCCCGAGCGCTCGCATCCCCGAGCCCTCATCCCCGAGCCCCCTCCCCGAGCCTTCGAGACCCCGTCTTGCCGTCGATCCCCCGTCGCAAATACGTGGCTACGACGGGGTGTGGACGGAAAGACGGGGGCTCGGTGAGGTGACGAAGGGTGCGGTGACGGTGCGACGGGGGCTGCCCGGGCGCCGGGCGCCGCGGGCGATCAGTGGAAGAAGTGCCGCTCCCCGGTGAAGAACATCGTGACCCCTGCGGACTTGGCAGCGGCGATAACTTCTTCATCGCGCACCGATCCACCCGGCTGGATGATGGTGGTGATGCCCGCGTCGATCAGGACCTGAGCACCGTCTGCGAAGGGGAAGAAAGCGTCGGATGCTGCGACCGACCCCGCGGCGCGGTCTCCGGCGCGCTCTACCGCGAGGCGGCACGAGTCCACACGGTTGACCTGACCCATGCCAACGCCAACCGTCGCATTGCCCTTCGCGAGAACGATCGCGTTGGACTTCACGGCGCGGCACGCCTTCCAGGCGAAGATCATGTTCTCCATCTCGGAGCTGTCCGGACGCTCGCCGCAGGCCAACTCCCAGTTCTTCGCAACGGAGAGAATATCGTCGGGGAATCGGTCAGCATCTTGCAGCAGCAGGCCACCAGAAACCAGGCGCACATCCATGCGTTCCTGCTGCCAGTCATCAGGTAGCTGCAACAGACGCAGGTTCTTCTTCGCCTTGAACACTTCCAGAGCCTCAGGCTCGAACGACGGCGCGACGATGACCTCGGTGAAAATGTCCTTGAGGTTTTCGGCCATCTTCAGCGTGACCGTACCGTTCGTGGCGATCACGCCACCGTAGGCAGACACCGGGTCACACTCGTGCGCACGCAGGTGGGCACTGGCGATCGGGTCGAGAGCATTGGGCGCAGTGGTCGCGATGCCGCAGGGGTTCGCGTGCTTCACAATGGCCACGGCCGGCAGGACCATGTCGAAGGCGGCTCGCAGCGCAGCATCCGCATCGACGTAGTTGTTGTACGACATCTCTTTGCCCTGCAACTGCACGGCCTGAGCAATTCCATGCTCGCCGACGCGGCTGTAGATCGCACCGCGCTGGTGAGAGTTCTCGCCATATCGCAACGTGGCGAGGCGCTCGGCCTTGATCGTCAGGTGCTCGGGCAGGTCGCCGGGCTCATTGAGAGTTTCTTCGGCAAACCAGGCGGCAACAGCGGTGTCGTAGGAGGACGTGTGCGCAAATGCCCGTGCGGCGAGCTCGCGGCGCTGCACGAGACTCGTGCCGCCCGCGGTCACCGCGTCGATGATGGCGGGGTAAGACTCGGGGGAAACAACGATGGCGACGTTGGCATGGTTCTTCGCCGCAGCGCGCACCATCGCGGGCCCACCGATGTCGATCTGTTCGACGACATCGTCACCGCTGGCGCCTGAAGCGACCGTTTCGACGAAGGGGTATAGGTTCACGACGACGAGCTCGAACGGGTCGATCTCTAGCGCGGCGAGCTGTCGTGCGTGATCTTCCAGCCGCAGGTCGGCAAGCAAACCGCCATGGATGCTGGGGTGCAGAGTCTTCACGCGACCGTCAAGCATCTCGTCGACTCCGGTGACCGCGGCCACGTCTGTAACGTGATGCCCGGCCTCGCGAATGGTCGCCGCCGTCGAGCCCGTCGACACGATCTCGACCCCAGCGTTCACCAGAGCGGCAGCAAACTCGAGCAGGCCGGTCTTGTCGCTGACGGAGATGAGTGCGCGCTTGATCGGCACGGTGTCGCGTTCGCGGTACAGGGACGAGTCGTGGCTCGGGCCGGCCATAGAGGGCTCCTTCGTACGGTATTCGTGCGGGTGGGTGCGGGTCAGGGAGTAAGAGCGAGGTCGCCGGTGGCGATGCGGCGCACCACGTCGATAAGTAGGTGCCGCTCGACGGGTTTGATGCGCTCGTGCAGGCTGTGCTCGGTGTCATCTGGCAGCACGGCTACGCGCTCTTGAGCGAGGATGGGGCCGGAATCGATGCCATCGTCAACGACGATAACGCTCGCGCCGGTTTGTGTCGCTCCTGCGGCGAGCGCATCACGGACGCCGTGTGCGCCGGGGAACTCTGGCAGGTACGCGGGGTGCGTGTTGACGATGTGCGGCGCATAACGGGCAACAAGCGACGACGGCAGCAACCGCATCAGGCCGCTGAGCACGATGAGATCTGGCTTCCAGACGTCGAGCTGACGGCCGAGCTCTTCGCCCCATGCCTCGCGGCTGTCGAACGAGCGAAAGGGCACGGTGAAACTCGGGATGCCAAACTCCTCCGCATGCGCGAGCCCATCGGCGTCGCGGTCAGCGCCAACAACGACAATCCGCGCGGGGAAGTCGGGGTGGCGTGCGGCGTCGAGAAGAGCGCGAAGGTTGGAGCCTGCGCCCGAGATGAGGACTGCGACCGTAAGCACCCGGCCAGTCTAGCGGGGTGTGGAAGTGCTGCCGTCCCCGAAGAATCCATGCTCATCCAGAGGCTGAGTCTCATTCGCATCCGGAGCAGAATCGGCCTCGCCGGTCCAGGCGGGGGCTGCGGCATCCTTCGTCGGGGAAGCGCCCATCTCGGCAACCCAACGATCGGTGCGCTCTTCGGCGAGTTCGTCGCGGTGGCGGGGCGCCAGCAGCAGCACTGCCGCGCCAAT
>DQHP01000164.1 GCA_003524435.1 Microbacterium sp. | reverse complement strand
GGCGTCGCCGTAGCGATCGCCGGCACTTCGGCATGGCCGGGAGACGGCACGACGGTGGCGGCGACCTCCGGGGGGTCCGTGGCGATCGCGGGATCTTCCGTCGACGCTGGTTCGTCGTCCTCGGTGTCGCGATCACGCGGCCGCGCGGGTGCGCTGTCATCAGCTTCCACGGTGCCGTCTGCGGCGATAATGAGTGGCCAATCGCCGTCGGGGTCGGTCATCGTGGCGCGGACGCTGCGGCCGAGTTTGTCGGCGGTTTCAGCGACGAGCTCGACGACTGCAGCTCGAGCTCCGGGGAGGTCTTCTGCCTGTACCGGGTGCGTTTTTCCGCTGATGTTGACTTCTCCGCTGCCGTCGTCCTTGATGACGGCAGCGACGCGGGGCCATGCGGCTGTGGTGTCTGTGCTCATGGTGTCGCTCCTTCTCTTAGTAAGTGATTCCGCGTTCGGCGAGGAACGGTTCGGGGTCAGTGAATTCGCCGTCGATCTGCACCTCGAAATGGAGGTGGCAGCCGGAGCTTGCGCCGCTCGATCCGGTGCGGGCGATCTGTTCGCCGGCTTTTACTTTGTCGCCGGTCTTCGCGATCAGCCCATCGGCGTACATGTGGACGTAGTGCGTGATGACGCCTCCACCGTGGTCGACGACGAGGAACCAGTTACCGAGTGAGTCAATGAAGACGTTACTTACGGTGCCATCGTGGGCTGCCCAGATGGGGCCGTAGCAGCCACCTGCTTCAAGATCTAGGCCGGTGTGGAACCCTGCGCCAATGACTCCGGGGATTGCGTCTCGGGGTCCGTATCGGTCGTTGATCGGCCCGTCTCCGGGGCTTGCCCATCCGTCCTTGCCCACGTGTCCTGGCGTGGTGCTGTCCTTGCAGCTTGCGCCGCCCGCTCCGAGCTGAGTGGTCTTGCCGGACAGCTCCTCGACGATCTGCACGGCCGTATCCCAGTACTTCTCGTAGTGGTACGGGTCCGCATTGATCTGCGTACGGTGCGCTACGATCGTCGGCGCGAGGCTTCCGCGTTCCGCCTCGGGTACATTCTTGACCATCGCTTCGAAGAACATGGTGGCGCTCTTGTACGGGTCCATTCGATCTTCGGTTGACCCCCACCCAGCCTGCTGCTGGAACAGCCCTATCGACGTGGTTGCGGAACCATCAGGGTTAGTAACCCCACCAGTTTCCCAGTCGCCATAGTCAATGTTTGTCAGGCTTGACTCGCCCATTGCGGTCATGACGCCAATGGTCTGGTCTCGGGCATTCAGCCCGAGGTCTTCGCCGGCTGTGATGATGTGGGCGGCGTTGACGAGTTGTTCGTGACCGTAGCCGCCAATGTCGATATTGGGCACGCTATTCGGGTCTACGGATACGCTGCCGCCACCGGAGCCCGATGGACTGCAGTTAGCGCTGCTGGCCGTCAACACAACGGTGAATACGAGTGCCACGATGAATAGCGGCACCGTGAGAATCGCGATGGGGCCGAGCTTTTTCTGACTGTCGCCGGCCATCAGTTCCCCGCTGACTCTGGGGGAACGAACCGGGCGACGAGCCACGGTTCCCCTGCGCCCTGGCGGTTCAAGATGATGTTGTAAATTCCGGCATCCGTGGGCACGTCGACGAACACGACCAGGGCGCTCTCGTCATCTGTGATGGATCCTGGCCCGGTCACCTTGGTTGCCGGAATGGACTGAGGCTGCACGTACGCGTAGTCGAGACTGGCCTGCTGATTCAGCAGCGGCTCTATATCGGCCCACCACTCCTTCTGGGTGATGGTGGGCCGTGCAAACGCGCGCATCGCGGTTTCCGCTGCGGTGATCGCAGCGGACCGGTCTGATTCCTCCCAGGATGGCGAGGGGATCGGCCTGTGATCGTCCTCGAAATGCTCCTGTGTGTGCTCGTTTGCGCTAGGCGACGGAGCGGTATCTGCGGGTTTTTGGTCGCCCGCGCACCCTGTCACGAGTACGGCGCTAAGCATCAGCGCCGCCGCAAGTACACTCCGCCGCATACTGTCTCCTATTCTTGGGGTTCCTCTTCTTCGTCCGCCTGGCCGATTGAGGCCCCTTGGCGCATCTGTTCCTTGAGCGCATCTCGGAGGATCAGCCAGTGGCCGGCGACTTGGTAGGCCGGCAGTTTGCCAGCCCTGCACATGCCATAGATCCCCGTTGTCGTCTTGCGCAGCAAGGTTGATACCTCGGCAACGGTCAGCGTCTCGGGTTTATCTGCGAACAGCGCGTCGAGCGCGTCAGACGCCGCCGCGCTCATCGCCGTCCACCTTCCGTGCATAGCATCATATTACACGAAGTTCGATAAACCGTATAGTTTTGCATCAAGTTACGCATACTTACCCCAATTTGCCCTATATCATGGTAGACTTGAGAATGATCTCAATACCATTATCCAAGGAGTTGTCTTGACCGATGGAGCAAATCCGTGGGTATCGCGGCCCGCGAACCCTGAGCCTACGGCGACGCCTGTAGCTGTAGAGCTGGTGGAGCAGCCATCTGGCCCGACAGCACCGCAGCGCGGCATCCCCGCGCCGGCTGTGCAGCTCCCTGTGGTCGACCGCGCACCGCTGGCTACGTTGTGCTGGCTGGGCGCACACGGGGGAGCGGGAGAGTCGAGCCTGTCGCAGCTC
>DQHP01000006.1 GCA_003524435.1 Microbacterium sp. | reverse complement strand
CAGCCCGCTCAGCCCGACCCGCTCACGGCTGGGCCGCTCAGCCCCGCCCGCCCACGGCTGGGTACACCTGTATGCCCAGATCTACGGATGTCTGCCGACATCTCGGATCCGGGCATACGGGTGCTGTTCTCGACCTACGGGTGTACCGGCAGACCGGTCCCACTCACACAGCCGACGCCGAACCAGCCCTACTTCACGCTGCCGGCGGTCAATCCGCCGACGAGGCGCTTCTCGATCATCATGAACAGGATGATCACGGGCAGGATCGCCACGATCGAGACCCCGAACACGTACTGCCAACTCGTCTCGTACTGGCCGACGAACTTGGTCAGGGCGACCGCGAGCGGCTGATTCTTGTCGGTGGACAAGATCACGAGCGAGGCCGCGAACTCGTTCCAACACGACACGAACGTGAACACGATTGCGGTGACGATCCCTGGCCACACCAGCGGCAGGTTGATCTTGAACAGCACGGTCAGTCGTCCCGCGCCATCGATCTGGGCGGCCTCGTCGATCTCTTTCGGAATGCCAGCGAAGAACGAGTGCATGATCCACACCGCGAACGACAGGTTGAACGCGGCGTTGATAAAGATCATCGCGGCCCACGTGTCGCCCATGCCGAGGGTCGTGAACTGCCGGAACAGACCCGAAGTGAGCACAGCGGGCTGCAGCATCTGCGTCACGATCACGAGGAACAGAAACACCATGCGCCCGGGGAAGCGGAACCGCGCCGTGTAATACGCCGCCGGCATGGCCACGAGCAGCACGAGCAGTGTCGCGAATACGGCGATGATGATCGTCGAGATGAGGTTGTACGGCAGTGGCGTCTCGGGCGTCGACCACATCTTGATGTAGTTTTCCCAGTGCCATTCCACGGGGAAGTACGTCGGATCAACGGAGCGGATCTGCGACTTCGTCTTCACCGAGCCGAAGAACATGATCAGGTACGGCAGTACGAAGATGCCGAGCACGATAGCGCCGGCCACCATCCGCAGGATGACGCGGGGCAGCGATACCTGATCGGCCGTGTAGCGGCGACGGCGACCAACGGATGCCGCGGGGCCCGTGCCTGACGTCGTGATGACGCGAGTTTCGGTGACAGTCATCATCAGACCTCCTTCATGGGCTTGACGATCTTCACGTATGCCGCGACGATCACGATGACGATGAGGAAGGCCACCACAGAGAGCGCGCTGGCAACATCGACCTTCTTTTGCAGTTCGATGTACTTGAAGATCATGGTCATGACCGTGTCAGCGTCGTAACCGGGTATCGACCCGGTCATCACCTTCAGGATGGGCAGCGAGTTGAACACGTTGATGATGTTGATGAGTACGGCCACGCTGAGCGCTCCGCGCAGCTGCGGGAAAACGATCGACCAGTAGGTGCGTGCGGGGCTGGCGCCATCCATCTTCGCGGCTTCGAGCGTGTCGGGTGAGACTGTGGCCAGCCCCGAGAGCAGTGTGTACGTCGTGAACGGCAGCGACACGAAGATCGCGATGACGATCGACCACGCGAACGCCGTCGCAGGGTTTCGGGTCCAGCCGTAGCCTTCTGGCGTCGTGACGAGTCCGATGTCGACGAGGAAGTGGTTGATGATGCCGAAGTACGGCTCAAGGCCGTAGTAGAACACCATGGTCGTCATCACCACGGATGCTGCCCACGGAATGATCACCGCGAGCCTGACGAGCTGACGGCCGGGGAAGGCCTTGTTGAGGATCTGCGCGAGCCCCAACGACAGCACCACAGTCACCACAACGACAGCGACAACCCAGATGATCGTGCGGCCGATGATCGGCCAGAACGACGGGAAAGTGAAGACCTCGACGAAGTTGTCAAAGCCCACCGAGCCCTTGTCGAGGCCGGACAGTGAGATGTCTCGCGTGGAGTTGAAGAACATCACTCCGGCGGGGAACAGTACGACGCCGATGATGAGCACGAGCGCCGGTGCGAGCCACGGGAGCGCCCGGACTGAATCTCGCCAGTCCGGGCGCTTCTGCGTTAGTTCAGTTTCTGTCACGTTAGCCCGCGTCGACCTGGGCCTGGATCTCTGCCAGTACGTCAGCGGCTGCCTTCGTCTGCAGCTGGCCGAACAGCGACTTGAAGGCGCCATCGGCTGCCGACCACTTCGCGTTCGTAGACGGGTAGAACTGTGCATCCGGCAGCACGTCGAGGAACGGCTTCAGCGCTTCGTCGCCAGCGAGCTCTTCGGAACCGGACTTCGTCACGGGCAAGAACCCTTCAGCCTGCACCCACGGCACATAGACCTCGGGCGAGTAGAAGTAGTCGAAGAATGCAGTGATGGCCTCAGCCTTGTCACCGTCGTTCTGGAACGCCATCAGCTGGTCGGCAACGCCGAGCGTGAACGGCGAGCCGTCCTTCGTCGGAATCGGGACGATCGAGTAGTCCAGCTCAGGGTTGTCCTCGGCGATCTGGCCCACCGTCGGCGGCAGACCAATCTGCATGCCGATCTTGCCCTGGATGAAGATGTCCATCAGCGGTGAACGCTGCGTGGATCCGGGGTCAGCCTGCGTGGCGCCGGCGTCGATCATCTTCTTGATCTGCTCAGCGCCGACGAGGTTCTCCGGGGTGTCGATGGTGATCGCCGACCCATCGGAGAACGATCCGCCGCCGCCCCACAGCCAAACGGCTGCTTCGGCCTGGGCCTCTTCTGACCCCAGCGGCATGCCGTAGCCGGCGATGCCGTCTCCGAGGCCGGAGACCTTGGTGGCAGCATCCAGAAGGGTGTCCCAATCGGTGGGAGCCTCGGCGCCCGCCTGGTCCAGCAATGCGTTGTTCACGAAAAGCGCACGAGCGGATGCGATGAACGGCAGTGCATACGTGGTGCCATCGAGCTGCTCGTTCTCGATGAACGACTCCTGGAAGTCGGAGAAGGTGTCGGGGCTGGTGACCTCTTCGACGTCGTAGAGCAGGCCGTCGGCTGCAAAACCGGCGAAGGGCCCGCCGTTGTAGATGTCAGGAGCCTCGCCGCCCTGAACCTTGGTGGCGACAACGCTTTCGAGGTTGTCCCAGGACTGCACCTCGAGGTTGACGGTGATGCCGTCATTCTCTGCTTCGAAGCCGTTGATGACGTCTTCCCACAGGCCCTTGGTGTTGTCGGAGTAGCTGGGAACAAGCAGGTCGATCGTGGTGGCTCCTGCGTCACCGCCGTCGTCACCGCCCGAGTCGGACCCGCCGAATCCGCAGGATGCGAGTGCGAGCGTTGCGGTCGCCGTCAAAGCAACGGCGCCGATGCGCAGAGACTTCTTCATGTCATTCCTCACTGTGATGCTGCACTGTCGCGAAGAAGTTCAGTCATAACGCGACGGTGCGTGGTCTGGAGTGCGCTGCTGCGCGCGGGGTTGTCCTCACGGGGACTGGTTTGGAACACTACCCCTATTTGTGAAGTGTGTGAACAAACACAATACGAAATGTCACCTAATCGTGTCAATGACGTAATATGATGGTTTAAACACAGATAACGCCATAAGTCATCAGTCACGAATTGCTGAGAACGGACCAAAACATGACCGACCAGACACTCACCGCCGGTGCGCACATGCGCGAAGAGCTCATGTCTCAGCCTGAGACCTGGGCACGCGCGGCCGCCATGCGCGACGAGCAGAAGGTGCTTCCCGCTGCCGGAAAGCGCGTCGCCATCATCGGCTGTGGCACCTCGTGGTTCATGGGACAGTCCTATGCTGCGCTGCGAGAAACAGCGGGCCAGGGCGAGACGGATGCTTACGCGGCATCCGAAGCATTCATCGACCGCGACTACGACGCCATCATCGCTCTCTCACGATCGGGCACCACCAGTGAGGTGCTTGAGGTGGCCGGACGGGTCAAGGGCAAAATTCCGGTTATCGGCGTGATCGGCGACCCGGACTCGCCACTTGTCGATTTGGCCGACGACGTCGTGTTGTTGCCTTTTGCCGATGAGAAGTCTGTTGTGCAGACGCGTTTCGCGACGACGGCGCTGACGGTCCTGCGTTCGTCGATCGGACTTCACGACGACGTCGCGCGTTCGATTACGGATGCCGCGGCTGCTCTCGCAGCGCCATCCGACGAGAGCCTCGCAGCCGCCGAGCAGTACACATTCCTGGGCCAGAACTGGACTTTCGGTCTCGCGAACGAAGCTGCACTCAAGCTGCGTGAGTCATCGCAGTCGTGGACCGAGTCGTACCCGTCGATGGACTACCGACACGGTCCGATCGCGATCGCCGCACCTGGACGGATCACCTGGCATTTCGGCGCCGCCCCCGAGGGTCTTGCCGCTCAGGTCGAGGCCACGGGCGGCCGCTTCGTGCAGCACGACATCGACCCGCTTGCTGAGCTCGCCCGCCTGCACCTTGTCGCGCTCGATCGTGCTGTTGCGAAGGGACTTGACCCCGACCAGCCCCGAAACCTGAGCCGATCCGTCATCCTGGACGCGTGAGTACTTCCTCCTCTCCCCCTCGCGGCCTCGGTGGAGCGGGGGCGCCCGCCGAGCGGGGC
>DQHP01000023.1 GCA_003524435.1 Microbacterium sp. | reverse complement strand
CGACACTCACACCGGCGCACTGCTGGCGGGCATCGCCGAGGCGAGCAGTGACACTGACGCGGCGCTGTGGGTAGAAGCCTGCCGCCGCGCGAATGCCGCCGCCGCCATTAAAGTCACCCGTCGTGGACCGACGACAGCACCGACCGCGGCTGAAGTCGAGGAGTTCCTCCGCAGGCGTTGAGCCGCGCCTTTAGCAACTCTTCGCACACCGAATTCGTGTGCAGATGCGCACTCGTGGGCACTCTTGTAGCTCATATGCGCACTTTCCTCCTCATGTGTTGACGCGCTCGCGCTGTTCTTCTTAATCTCAAGAGAGCAACCCGAGCATCAACTGACCAAGGAGGTTCAGTCATGAACATTGTGCGAAAAGTGCGGGCCGGTGTCGCACTGGCAGCCCTCGCGGCAGGCGCACTTGCGCTGTCCGCTTGTGGCGTCAGCACAACCCCCGGCGGCGGAGCAGGCGACGACGCCCCCGCGGACGGCGAGATTTCCATCGGATTCAGCCAGGCAACGCAGCAGTCCCCGTTTTACGTCGAACTCGGCGAGGGTGTGAAGAAGGGTGCAGAAGAAGCAGGCGCCACCCTCGAGTACGTCGACGCCAACGGCGACATCACCAAGCAGAACAACGACATCGAAGACCTCCTCACCCGAGGCGTCGATGTTCTCCTCATCAACCCGGTCGACCCGCAGGGCATTGCCCCCAGCCTCGCCTCCGCAAAGGCCGCTGGCGTTCCGGTCGTCACCGTTGACCGCCCCGCAGAAGGCGCGGTCGCACACGTCGGACGTGACAACGTCGCCATGGGCGAACTCGTCGGCGAAGCAGTCAAGGAAGCTCTCGGCGACGAGGGCGGCAAGATCATCGAGATTCAGGGCGACGCTGGCGGAACAGTTGCAATCGACCGCTCCGAAGGCTTTCACAAGGCATTCGAAGGCGCTGACAATGTGACCTTCGTTGAAGGCCCTTACGCCGAATACGTGCGTGCCAACGCAGTCGCCGCCATGCAGGACCTCCTGCAGGCGAACCCCGACGTCAAGGTCGTCTACGCGCACAACGACGATATGGCCCTGGGTGCACTGCAGGTGCTGCAAGAAAACGGTCGCGATGACGTGCTCGTCGCCGGTGTTGACGGACTCATGGAAGCCGTCACCGCCATCGATGAGACCGACCAGTACATCGCCACATCGCTGAACGACCCGATCGACCTCGGAAGCGTGGCCGCACAGACCGCGCTCACCGTGGCCGAGGGTGGCGACGTGGACGCAGAGATCGATGCCGGCACCGAGCTTGTCACCAAAGACAACGCGGCCGACTACGTCTCTGAAGACCTGTTCGCAGCAGTCAAGAAGAAGTAACAACCCTGCCCGTGGGTGCGGCGGCACTGTCCTGCACCGCACCCACGGGCCTGTTCTATCTGGAGAAACGTATGACCGAGCTGATGACCGCAGCCGTGATGCACGCCCCCGGCGACATCCGAGTCGAAGAAGTCCCCGTCCCCACTTACGGCCCCGGTGACGTGCTGGTGAAGGTTGCCGCGTGTGGCGTATGTGGCTCAGACATCCCGCGAATGAACTTCTCCGGCGCCTATCACTACCCGATCATCTGCGGGCATGAGTTCTCCGGATACATCGTCGAAGTGGGCACTGAAGTCACCGGTCTCGAGGTCGGTCAACTCATCACGGTGCCGCCGCTGATCCCGTGCAACGAGTGCGAAAGTTGCCTCGCCGGGCACTTCTCGCTCTGCGAGAACTACGGCTACTTCGGCAGCCGCGAAGACGGCGCCTACGCCCAGTTCGTCACCGTCAACGCCAGCAACGCTTTCCCCATGCCTGACGGTATCGACCCGCGCGCCGCCGCGATGATGGACCCGTCCGCCATCGCGCTTCACGCGATCTACCGCACCACACTCGGCAAGAACGAACCAGACACGGTCGGAGCCGAGACCAAAACAGACGGCCCTCGCGTCGCCGTGATCGGCGCCGGTCCGATCGGACTCTTTGCCGTCCAGTGGGCACGTCTGCTCGGAGCATCCGAAGTTCTCGCCGTCGACATCAGCGTCGAAAAAGCCGAGATGGCCCGCGAAGCCGGCGCCACGATGACCGCAGTGAACGACGAAGAAGCCCTCGAGCACGCGGGCGCAGGATTCGACGTCATCATCGAATCCGCTGGCGTCCCGTCGACGATCGCCCTCGCCGCGAAGCTCACCGCACGCCACGGAGAGGCTGCTTTCATCGGCATCCCTCACAAGCCTGTCGAGCTCGACAAGGCCACCTTCAGCCACTTCCTGCGCCGCGAAGCCACGCTGCATGGCAGCTGGAACTCGTTCTCGTCGCCCTTCCCCGGGCGCGAATGGGTCGAGTCAGCCGCTGCCTTCGCTGACGGGCGCCTGCGCTGGGAGTTTATGATCACCCATGAGCTCGGCCTCGACGCCGTACCGGATACGATCCGTCAGCTTGGGGAACGCTCCATCTTCAGTTCAAAGGTGCTGTTCCTGCCGAATCAGAACTGAACGAGGAGGCACAGCGGTGGGAATCATCCTTGCGATTGACATCGGGACCGAAGGCGCCCGGGCGGGCGTCTTCGACGTGGCCGGCACGCGTTTAGCGGATGCGTCGGCTCCGTACTTGACGCATTATCCGCGCCCCGGCTGGGCAGAGCAGAACCCCTCTGATTGGTGGCGCGCGGCGGTGCAGGCCTCCCGCACCGCACTTAGCGACGCGGGTATTGATCAGGTGGATGCTGTCGGCGTCGCCACGACCGCTTCATCAGTGGTTGTGCTTGATGGTGACGGCAAGTCACTGCGCCCGGCGCTGCTGTGGATGGACAGCCGTGCATCCGAAGAATCTGCCTTCACCGCCACCGTTGACCACCCCGCGATGGCGTTTTCGGGCGGCTCCGATAGTGCTGAATGGCTGATCCCCAAGGCGATGTGGCTGGCGAGGAACGAACCAGAAACGTTCCGCGACTCCCGCATGATCGGCGAATCTGTCGACTATCTGACCTACCGCCTCACCGGGCGCTGGGTCGGATCGCGCATGAACGCCACCTGCAAGTGGAACTATGACCACCGCGTGGGAAGCGTTCCCGTCGACCTCTACGAGACGCTGGGCATCGCGCCGCTCGCCGAGAAGCTGCCGCAAGAGATCCTTCCCGTCGGTGAGGTCGCCGGAGAACTCTCCGCTGCCGCCTCGGCGGAACTCGGGCTGCGCCCCGGTGCCCGCGTCGTCACCGGTGGCATCGATGCGCACCTCGCACTCGTCGCTCTCTGGGGAGCCAGCCCGAACCCGGTGGCCGTCGTCGCCGGAACTTCCAACGCCTTCATCGCTGAACTCGACGATCCGCTTTTCTCGCCGACGATCTGGGGACCTTATCCCGGTGCGCTCAGCGAGGGTCGTTGGCTGGTCGAGGGCGGTCAGATCGCTGCCGGAGCGGCACTCTCGTGGCTCTCCGAGCGCATCCTTGGCGTCACCCGCGACCGTGTGCACGACCTGATCACGCGGGCAGAAGAACTGCCAGCGGCAGGGCACGGACTCCTCGTGCTCGACGACTTCATGGGCAACCGCACTCCTCTGCGCAACCCGCGCCTGCGCGGCGGAGTGCTCGGCCTTTCACTGGGGACCACCCCCGAGCAGCTCTACCGTGCCACCGTCGAATCGGTTGCCTTCGGAACCCGTCAGGTGCTGGCATCCTTCGCGAATGTCGGGGTCGATACGAAAGACGTCTTCTTCACCGGTGGCATCCGACACAACCGGCTCTGGATGCAGACCACGGCCGACGCGCTACAGCGCCCCATCGGCCTGGTCGACGGCGAGAACCTCACCACCCGCGCACTCGCAATCCTCGGTGCTGCCGCGACAACGGGCAGTCCGATCGATGAGGTCGCCCGCCGCTTCACACCGTCATATCGCACGATTGAGCCCAACCCGGATGCTGTCGGACCGCTGAACGAGGCCTACGGAATGTATACCGAGGCGACCGCGCTCACCGGCGACATCAGCGGGCGTCTCTCGGAGATCGCGAGCGGCGCGCATGCCCGCGCGGCAGCCTCGGATCAGCCCCAGACGGAAGGCGCAAAGTCATGAATGACGAAGACGAACTGCTCGCCGTCCGTGCGGCAGAGCTGTACTACCAAGACGGCAAGAGTCAGGCCGAGATCGCTGCGCTGCTCGACGTCAACCGCTGGAAGGTCGGTCGCGCGCTCGCCGCAGCCCGCGACCACGGAATCGTGCGGATCGAGATCATTCACCCTCGTGCGCGCCGACTTCCGCTGGAGCGCGAGCTTCGCCAGGCCTTCGGTTTGCAGGATGCCGTGGTCGTGCCGACATCGTCTGATGAAGCCGCCGGTGCCCAGCGTGTGGCGACGGCCGCTGCCGATTTTCTCGCGAAGCTGCGCCCTGTGCCGCACACCCTCGGCATCAGCTGGGGCCGCACTCTGCAACAGATCGCTGAGGCGTTGCCAGAGCAGTGGGCGAACGGCGTCGAGGTCGTGCAGATCAATGGTGGCGTCACCGTGAATCGCCGCAGCGGCATGGCGTCGGCCACCGCGACCACGATCGCGCAGAAGGCGAATGGCACGGTCACGCTGCTGCCCAGCCCTGCGATTCTCGAACAGGCAACGACTCGGCGTGCAATTGAAGATGACCGCCTGGTCGCTGGAATTCTCGACGGAGCCCGCAACGCCGATGCCCTGATCTTCAGCGTCGGTCCGGTCGACTCGTCGTCGGTGCTCGTTGCAGGTGGGTACATGTCTGCCGCCGCGATGTCGTCGCTGGCCGAGAAGGGCGCCGTCGGTGACGTGCTCGGACGCTACATCGACGCCGACGGACACATCGTCGATCATGAGCTCGACGAGCGCACACTCGGTCTCACACTCGATGACCTGAGGAACGCGACGACGTCGATCGTGGTTGCCTCGGGGGTCGCGAAACGGGCCGCATGCCGCGCTGTGGTCGCGAACAGATACTGCTCGGTGCTGGTCACCGACGAGGGCACAGCCAACGAACTCCTGCAGGAGGCACGACGATGACGTCTGAAACATCCCCCAAATTGGCGGTGGATGCTGCGGCCCAGGCTGCGGTTCCCGTGCTGCGCATGCGTGGCATCCGCAAGACTTTTCCGGGAACGGTAGCGCTGGCATCCGTGGATCTCGATGTGCACCGCGGCGAGGTGCACTGCCTGCTCGGTGAGAACGGCGCTGGCAAATCAACGCTGATGAAGATCCTCGCCGGAAGCTACATCCCCAATGACGGCGTCATCGAAATCGACGGCGAGCCGGTGCAGTTTCAGCGGCCGCTCGACGGGATCAATGCGGGTATCGCGGTGATCTATCAGGAGCTGGATCTCTTTCCTGATCTGACCGTCGCGCAGAACCTTTTCCTGGGACACACGCCGTCCTCCGGCGGGATCGTGCATCGTCGTGCGCGGCGGCGGATGGCCCAGTCGTTTCTCGAGCGGGTCGGGGCGACCTTCTCACCCGATGCCAGGGTGGGAGATCTTCCGATCGCTGATCAGCAGCTCACCGCAATCGCGCGGGCGCTCACCACTGACGCCAAGATCATCGTCATGGATGAGCCCACCGCGACGCTCGGCGAGGCCGATGTCGAGAACGTGCACCGGGTGATCCGACGCCTCATCGAAGAGGATCGCGCCGTCATCTACATCTCGCACCGCCTCGATGAGGTGCGCGATGTCGGAACTCGCATCACTGTGCTGCGTGACGGCGGAAACGCCGCCGAGTATCTCGTCAAAGACACCGATTCTGAGCGGTGGATCTCCGACATGATCGGCGACAAAAAGAGCGAGTTGACCGAGCACCGTGAGCGTCGCGAGGTCTCTGGCGAGCCAGCGCTCGACATTGAGCATGTGCGCATCCCCGGGATGCTGGATATTGAGAACATCAGCGTCCGCACCGGTGAGATCGTCGGTCTCGCGGGGCTCGGCGGAGCGGGGCGCACCACCCTGCTGTCGTCTGTGTTTGGCGCGCGGGCGGCGGATTGCAGCATCCACGTTTCTGGGCGTCCCGTGCGCATCCGCTCTGTGCGCGACGCGATCAAGAACCGCTTCGGACTGGTGCCGGAGAGCCGCAAGGCGCAGGGGCTCATGCTCGGACTTTCCGTTGCGCGCAATGCCGGAATCGCCGCTCTTCGAGGCGCCGGGGCGCTGTTCCCTCGTGAGCGGCAGCAACGACGAACGACCCCTATTCTTCGCGATCTTGCCGTTAAATACGCCAGCCCGCACCAGGAGATTCGACTGCTGTCCGGCGGTAATCAGCAGAAGGTCGTGCTGGCGAAGTGGCTCGCCCGCGACACACAGATCCTGTTGCTGGATGAGCCCACGCGCGGATTGGACATCGGCGCGAAGGCCGACCTCTACCGTCAGGTGCGAAAGCTGGCCGAGCGGGGCGCGGCTGTGCTCGTGGCATCCAGCGAATTGAACGAACTTATGGCGAACGCCGATCGGATCATCGTCCTGCATGAAGGACGGGCAGTCGGCGAATTTGACCCGTTCACAGACACAGAAGAACAGATCAGCCACGCGATTATCAGCGGGAAGGCAGCATGAACGAGACAACAGAGTCCACGCAGACCGAGACGCAGACCGACACGCAGAACGTGCGCAGCGCCGCGACGTGGAAGCAGCGCAGCTCAAGCTGGCTCATCAAGGGCAACCTGCTCATCGTGTTCGTGGCGGTCTGTGTGATCGCGGCGATTCTGAGCCCCGATTTCCTGGCGACACGCAACCTCGCGAACCTGCTGCAGCAGTCGAGCCTGACCGGCATTATCGCGGTGGGTATGACGCTCGTCATCCTCACCAGCGGTATTGATCTGGCGGTCGGATCGATCGCAGCGCTGAGCGGCATGATCGTGGCGATTCTGCTTGATATTGCTCTGCCGATTCCGGTGGCGATCCTTGCGGCGCTGCTGGTGGGTGCGGGTGTGGGGCTGCTGATGGGAGCGGTGTCGGCGTGGCTGCGACTACCCGCGTTCATAGTGACGCTGGCCGGGCTGACGGCCGTGCGCGGTTGGGCTTATACGCTCACCGACGGCCGCCCGGCAGGCTCTGACATGCCCGAAGCGTTCACCATCATCGGCGGCGGCTACATGGGAATCGTCCCGCTGACCGGACTGATCTTCATCGGCGTCACCATCATCACTGCGCTGATCCTGCGGTACACGACCTTTGGCGAGCACATCTACGCGGTCGGTAGCAACGAAGAAGCGGCGCGACTTTCGGGCGTTCCCGTGAACTGGATCAAGGCTGCTGTCTTCGGCTTCTCTGGCCTCACCGCGGCGATCGCCGGTGTGCTGCTCACGAGCCGTTTGACGATTGGACAGCCGACGGCATTCCAGGGGGCGGAGTTGGATGCTATCGCCGCCGTCGTACTTGGTGGAACAAACCTGTTCGGCGGGCGAGGAGGCGTCGGTGGAACCTTCATCGCCGTGCTGCTGCTGTCCGTGCTGAAGAACCTCTTCAACCTGTTGGGCATCGGCTCGTTTGTGCAGATGATTGCGACCGGTGTGATCCTCGTGCTGGCGCTGATCTTGAACAAGGTGCTCGACTCGCGCGCCATGGCCGCAGCGGGGTAACGGCGGTTCGGGGCCCTAACCGCCGGGCGCGCTGAGGAGCGGACAAAAGTTGCTTCGGATCAAAAAGACAAGCAAGCTGACCGAATAGACACAGATTAGCGCGCCTGTTGTCGTCCTTGACCGTGCAGATTGCTCTCCGATTTGGTGAGCGGTGGTGCGCGGCGGGATACTCATGGCGAAACCAGAGCCATTGTCAACCGGTTCTGGAACACACCATGAACCCTTCCCACTCTGTGCTCTTCGCCTCAGCGAGTGTCGCCGTGATCGGCGCCGGACGCCTCGGCGGTGTGCTCGCCGGCGCCCTCCGCGTCGCGGGCTTCGCTGT
>DQHP01000097.1 GCA_003524435.1 Microbacterium sp. | reverse complement strand
GCGGCGCGACCGCGCCCGTGTTCGCGCGCTCGTCATCGCCGCGGGAGGGTTCGGCGTAGCATCCGTAGTTTCCACCTGGATGCCGACGTATTGGACTTACGCGGTCGTCCTCATCTTCGTCGGGTTCTGCACCGTGACCCTGCTCACCACGGCGAATGGCTACGTGCAGACCACAACCGACCCGGCTCTTCGCGGGCGCGTGCTGGCGCTATATATGGCCGTCGTCATGGGCTCGACCCCGATCGGCGCACCGATCGCCGGGTGGATCACCGACGCCGCGGGCCCACGGTCAGCCATTCTCGTCGGCGGTATCGCCGGGCTTCTGGCGATGATTGTCGGGGTGACCTGGATGCTGGCATCCGGGCGCCTGCGCCGTAGCGCACACAGCCGTTTCCGGCTCACCCTCGATGAGACGCTGCCCATCTCGACGGTGCGAGTTGATCCCGTGGAGTTCAGCGACGAGGTGGCCGCCGCTACAACGCCGATTCGACTTCCGAAGCCGCGCTGAGCGCGGCTGTTAAAGCGACGGCCACTCATCATCGGTGAAAGTCTCGGGTTCCGCGTCAGGGTCATAGCGTTCGACACCGCCCGACAGTTCTTCTTGAAGGGTAAATGAGCTGCCCCACCACCAGTCCGACTCAACGCGCAGCAGCAAACGCCCATCATCGTAGACGGTAAGCGAGAGTTCGGTGCCGTCCTCGTCGATCAGCAGACCCTGTTCGTTCTCAAACCACCCGAGCTCTTCAACCTGCGCAACAAGCTCGCGCCTGTCAACGCCTGCGCCCGCGGTGGGATGCATGAAGTCGACATCGAAGAAGTAGCATTCCATGTACAGCGAACGACAATCAGACGAGAGCCCGCTGGGACCGCCGGTCATCGTCCAGTCGTCATCTGCCATCTGAGCGCGCACTTCTGATACCGACTCTTGGACCCGCTCATAACGCTCCAGCATGAGCGCGCCCTGCTCCTTAAGCGGTCTCTCCGTGGCCGCCGCATTCGTCTCAAAATCAGAATCAGGACTGACCGCAGTGACCTGCACGCCCACCATGGTTGCAACGACGAAGAGCACGGGGACGACCAATGCAGCAATCCACGACACGGTCGTCCACCGATGCGCACCCGACTGCGGCTGAGGATCCAAAAGTGCCGAGAGAATCAATACAGCGAGCCACGCGAGAGTCCCCACAACGAGGCTCCCGACGAAAATTACCCCCTGATACTTGTCAGAAAGCGGCTGCCCTACAAACGAATGCAGCAACGAGGGAAGGGGACTCGAATCCGTGGTGCCCGGAATCGTCATTGGCGCGACGAACCAGCTCCACCCGTAGAGGAACAGCAGCCAGACGATGGGGCCGGGCGCGGTCGTGTGACCGCGTTTTCGCAGGATGAACCTCGGGAGTGACCCCAGCAGTCCGAAGACGGGGATGATGATGGGCGAGAACATCATCAAGGCGAGCGATTCCCATCCCCCATTGCTTAGCAGGCCGCGGAAGCAGAAAAACACCGGCAGCAGCCAGTTCACCCAGGGCCACGCGTACCAAACGAACGTGTGGATCCCTCGAGGCGGAGTCGGAGCGGGCTCAGGTATCCGCGGCCATACGCCGGCTCGCTGCACGTCCGTCATCAGTCCCCCGAGGAAAGACTAACGGGAAGAGGACCCTTAGCCCTCGAGCACGATCCGCAGCTGCTCGAGCGCCCAGTCGATCTCGGTACCCCGGATGACGAGTGGCGGCGCGATGCGAATGGTCTGCCCCTGCGTGTCTTTGACGAGCACGCCCCGGCCCATGAGTTTCTCGCTGATCTCACGACCCGTGCCGCGCGCAGGGTCGATATCGACGCCCGCCCAGAGCCCCGCGACCCGTACGGTGGTGACTCCGTGGCCGATGAGCTTTTGCAGGCCGGCATCGAGATGCTCGCCCAATGCGCGGGCGCGCTCTTGGAACTCGCCTGATTCAAGCATTTCGACCACGCGCAGTCCGACGGCCGCCGCCAGCGGGTTGCCACCGAACGTCGATCCGTGCTCGCCCGGACGAATTACACCGAGCACGTCGCGGTTGCCGACAACGGCCGAGACCGGAAGGATGCCGCCACCCAGTGCCTTACCCAACAGGTAGAGGTCGGGAACGACGTCCTCTCGATCACAGGCGAAGGTTTCGCCTACACGGCCAAGACCCGATTGGATCTCATCGGCGATGAACAATACATTCCGCTCGTCGCATATCTCGCGGATGCGGCGCAGGTACCCTTCCGGTGGCACGATAACGCCCGCCTCACCCTGAATCGGCTCGACCAGGACTGCGGCGGTGTCATCCGTGATGGCTGCGGCGATAGCATCCGCATCTCCGAATGGCACGGTGTCGAAGCCTGGGGCGAACGGACCGAACCCGCTGCGTGCAGACTCATCGTCGCTGAAGCTCACGATCGTCGTGGTGCGTCCGTGGAAGTTACCGGCGGCAACGACGATGCGCGCCTTGTCCGACGCGATGCCCTTGACCCGATACCCCCACGCGCGCGCGACTTTGATGCCCGTCTCGACGGCTTCGGCGCCGGTGTTCATCGGCAGGACGAGGTCTTTGCCACACAACCGCGCGAGCGCCTCAGCGAAGGGCTCAAGTCGATCGTTCTTAAACGCGCGACTGGTGAGAGTGAGCCGGGCGAGTTGATCGGTAACGACGGCAAGAAGAGCCGGATGCCGGTGGCCAAAGTTGACCGCTGAATACGCGGCAAGCAGGTCAAGGTAGCGCTTGCCGTCGACATCGGTGAGCCACGCGCCCTCACCAGTGGCGATCGTCACCGGCAATGGACTGTAGTTTTCTGCGACGTGTGCCTCGGTGCGTGATGTCGACGGCGTCATGTGCCTACTCCTTCTTAGCCGCGCGCAACTCGAGCGTGCAGCACTTGATACCGCCCCCGCCGAGCAGCAGCTCGGAAAGGTCGACGGTAATGGGGTTGTAGCCGCGCTCGCGCAGCTGCACTTCGAAGCCCTTGGCGCGCGGCGAGATGATGACGTTGTAGCCGTCGCTCGCGGAGTTCAGACCGAAGACAGCGCCGTCCTCATCGGAGACAAGAATTGCGTCCGGGAACCGTTCTTCGAGAATGGCACGGCTCGCGTCGTCGAAAGCGCCGGGAAGGTAGGCGATGTTCGCGCGCTCCGGGCCGCCATTTTCCACGCCCTCGATCGGGTCGAGCACGGTGAGCGCAGTATCGAGGTGGTAAAAACGCGGATCCGTGAGGGTGAGGGAGATAACCTCGCGGCCGAAGACCTCTCCGATCTCGCGGTGACTGTCACCTGCGGAGCGGAAGCCGGTACCGGCAAGGATCGTGTTGCCCACGAGCAGGAAGTCACCTTCGCCCTCATTGACTTCTTCCGGCTCGACGGTGTCGAAACCGTTCGCGCGGAACCAGTCGGCGAACGCGGGAGCTTCACCGGCGCGCTCGACGAAATAGAACTTCGGAACGTAGGCGCGACCGTCAATCAAGAAGCCACCGTTAGCCGTGTAGACCATGTCGGGGAATCCGGCGAGCGGGTCGATGAGCTCAACTTCGTGACCGAGTTCGAGATAGAGGTCGTGCAGCTTCTGCCACTGTGCGACAGCCCTCGCGGTGTCAGTGGGCGTGGCAGGCTCCATCCACGGGTTGATCTTGTAGCTGACTGTGAAGTGCTCCGGCCGGCACATCAGGTACCGGCGGTGCTGCGCGGTGCGTGTCGGGGTGGCGGTAGAGACAATGGTTTCTGGCGTAGACATGAGTGCTCCTCGTAAGAGATGCGGCGGACGCTGTCCAGGGGCCCGACGGAAGTTCAACCCACCGCTCATTGCGAGACTAGCGGGGAAGATGCGACGCAGGCACGCCATCGTTTATTCTCGCATCCGACGCTGTGAGTCCGCCAGCGACACTCTCTCCCAGTCTCGCGGGGTCGCTCGGGTTACTCTCGACCAAGCAGCACGACCTTGCCCACGGTGTGCCCGGACTCGAGTCGCGCGAGGCCCTCGGGCGCAGCATCCCAGGGGAGCATCTTCTCGACAACCGGCGTGATTTTTCCCTCCGCCGCGAGCGTGACGAGTTGCTCAATGATGTCGCGCTTCGACACCGCGGTAACCGGGCGGATGCTGCGGCGCGAGCCGATGGACAGGAACAATCCGCGCAGCATCCGAGGAATCGGGCCGAGCACATGCCCGCCGTCACCGGCGACCATCGCGACGATTCCGGTCGGCGTCAGCAAGCGCTTCAGCTGACGAAGTGGTGCGGCACCAGCGATATCGATGATCGCGTCGAAGGTCACAGGCAGCGTCGACAGATCAGTGCTGCGATAGTCGAAGGTGCGCGTCGCCCCGAGAGATTCGATCAGCGCACGGCTCGGCTCACCGCAGGTCGCCCAGACTTCGGCACCGCGCAACGCCGCAAGCTGCACGGTGAAGGTGCCGACCCCGCCGGATGCCCCGAGCACGAGGATGCG
>DQHP01000179.1:25748-30386 GCA_003524435.1 Microbacterium sp. | reverse complement strand
TCCGGATACAGCGCCCGCACCTGCTCACGCGGCATCTCTGCAAGCATCGCGCGCCCGGTCGCTGTGAGGTGCGCGGGCAGACGCACACCAACGTCGCTCACGAGCGCTGCCCGGCGGGGGGCGCGTTCCTCAACGATGTACACCACGTCAGCCCCGCTCATGACGGCAAGATGTGCGGATTCGCCGAGACGGTCGGCGAGAGCGGAGATCAACGGACGTCCCAGTCGTGTGAGCGGCTGCTGCCTGGTGTAGCCGGAGGCAAGCTCAAATGCAGACGCCCCCAGGCCCCAGCGCTGCTCCTCGCGCAGATGCAACACGAAGCCGTGCGCGGCGAGCGTGGTCAGCAGGTGATAAACCGTCGAGCGGGGAAGGTCCAGTTCGCGGGCAATCGCAGAAGCGGCAACGGGTGCAGGCCTGGACGCGAGGTGGCGGAGGATGCGCAGGGTGTGCTCTGCGGCAGGGACTTGAGCGGTCGGCTCTTTGTCTGGGATCACAGACAAAGGATGCCACGCGGCACTGTTTCTCGCCAGTGAAGCGGTGTGGAATCAAAGCATGAGTGAACCTGTTGTCGTTGGCGCTGCTCCTTTGACTGGCGTGGAGGTTGTCGCTGTCTGTCGCGACGGCCTCGCCGTTCGCCTCGATGTGGCGGCGTTGGAGCGCGTCGCCGAGACCCGCGGCGTGATCGACGCGCTCGCCGCTGACCCGAACCAGCACTACGGAGTCTCTACCGGGTTCGGTGCTCTGGCCACGACGTTCATCGAACCGGACCGTCGTCACCAGCTGCAGGCGAGCCTGATCCGCTCTCACGCGGCCGGTACCGGCGACGAGGTCGAACGTGAGGTCGTACGCGGATTGCAGCTGCTGAGGTTGCAGACCCTGGCTTCTGGACGCACGGGCGTGCGCCCGGTGGTTGCCGAGACGTATGCCGCAATGCTCAACGCACACATCACCCCCGTGGTTCGGGAGTACGGGTCGCTGGGCTGCTCGGGTGACCTTGCCCCGCTTTCGCATATTGCGCTGGCCGCGATGGGCGAGGGCGAAGTACGTGATTCGGCGGGCGACCTGCGGAGCGCATCCGACGCTTTGGCCGCCGCGGGCATCACACCGCTCGTCTTGGTGGAGAAGGAGGGGCTCGCCCTCATCAACGGCACCGACGGGATGCTGGGGATGCTGCTTCTGGCTCTGCACGATCTCGAGACGCTGCTCGTCACGGCCGATCTTGCCGCGGCAATGTCGGTCGAATCGCAGTTCGGCACCTCGGCTGTTTTCGCCGCGGACTTGATGGCGCTGCGTCCCCAGACCGGGCAGGGCGCCTCTGCAGCCAACCTGCGGGCCTTCCTCGCTGATTCGCCCATGGTGGCTAGTCACGCTGGGCCAGAGGACGGCCGCGTGCAGGACGCGTATTCTTTGCGCTGCTCGCCTCAGGTGCATGGCACCGCGCGCGACACACTGGCGCACGCAACGACTATTGCCTCACGCGAACTGGCGAGCGTCATCGATAACCCGGTGATCACCGTTGATGGGCGAATCGAGTCGAACGGCAACTTCCACGGCGCGCCTATCGCCGCAGTGCTCGACTTTCTCGCGATCTCCGTCGCCGATGTCGCGTCGGTCTCTGAGCGGCGCACTGATCGTGCGTTGGATCCGGCTCGTAGCCGCGGGCTCCCGCCATTCCTCGCGCACGAAGTAGGTGTGGACTCAGGGCTCATGATCGCGCAATACGCGGCAGCGGGGATTGTGTCTGAGCTGAAGCGCCTTGCCGTTCCGGCATCCGTCGACTCGATCCCCTCCTCCGCCATGCAAGAGGATCACGTGTCGATGGGGTGGTCGGCCGCACGCAAGTTGCGCCGCAGTATCGACGGTCTCACCCGCGTACTCGCCATCGAAATCCTCACCGCCGCACGCGCACTGGATCTGCGTGCACCGCTCATTGCCGGGCCCGTCACCGGTGCCGTGCGTGACCTCGTGCGCACCGTCGCTGAGGGCCCTGGCCCCGACCGCTACCTCTCACCCGAGATGGAAGCGGTCACTGAACTCGTCCGATCGGGCGCCGTCGCCCGCACTGCGAAGGAGAACGCTCATGTCTGAAAACCCTGTTTCCGACGCTTCGGCGGGCTCAGCGAGCGGGAGAGGCTCCATCCAGGCCGCCCGCGGCGCAGAGCGCACGGCGAAGAGTTGGGGCGCGGAAGCCGCCAAGCGCATGCTGATGAACAACCTCGACCCGGACGTTGCAGAGCATCCGGAAGATCTTGTCGTGTACGGCGGCACCGGAAAGGCTGCCCGCAGTTGGGATGCCTATGACGCGATCGTGCGCACCCTCGATGAGATCGAGCCCGACGAGACGCTGTTGGTGCAGTCCGGCAAGCCGGTCGGTGTCTTCCGCACGAACGAGTGGGCACCGCGCGTACTTATCGCCAACTCCAACCTCGTGGGGGACTGGGCAACGTGGCCGGAGTTTCGCCGACTCGAGTCGTTGGGCCTGACGATGTACGGGCAGATGACCGCAGGGTCGTGGATCTACATCGGCACGCAGGGGATTCTGCAGGGCACCTATGAGACTTTCGCAGCGGTGGCGCGGAGCCTTACGCGCGAGTCACTGGCTGGCACTCTCACGCTCACCGCTGGCGCTGGTGGAATGGGCGGCGCGCAGCCGCTCGCTGTCACGATGAACGGGGGAGCGGTGCTCATCGTCGATGTTGATGAATCGCGTCTCGCCCGCCGCGTTGAGCACGGGTATCTCGATGAGTATTCGAGCGACCTGGATGCCGCGCTCGCGCGGGCGCTCGCCGCGAAGGATGCGGGCGAAGCGCTCTCTGTGGGAGTCGTCGGAAATGCGGCCGAGGTCTTTCCTGAGCTACTCCGTCGCGGCGTCGTGATCGACATCGTCACCGATCAGACCAGTGCGCATGATCCGCTTGCCTATCTTCCGGTCGGCGTCTCGGTCAGCGAATGGAAGGCCGAAGCCGAACGTGATGCGGAAGAGTTCACTCGTCGCTCACGAGAGTCGATGGTCGCGCACGTTGCAGCCATGGTCGGCTTTCAGGATGCAGGTGCCGCTGTCTTCGACTACGGCAACTCCATTCGCCGGGAGGCGGAACTCGGCGGGTTTGGCCGGGCCTTCGCGTTCCCTGGATTCGTGCCCGCGTACATCCGGCCCCTGTTTGCTGAAGGTAAGGGGCCGTTCCGTTGGGTCGCGCTCTCCGGTGATCCAGCCGATATCGCTGCGACGGACCGCGCGGTGAAAGAACTCTTTCCTGAGGATGCAGCCCTTCACCGGTGGCTCGATCAGGCCGCCGAAAAAGTACACTTCGAAGGGCTGCCCGCGCGCATCTGCTGGCTCGGCTATAAGGAGCGTCATCTCGCGGGGCTGAAGTTCAACGAGATGGTGGCCTCCGGGGAGCTGAGGGCGCCGATCGTCATCGGCCGTGACCACTTGGATGCCGGATCCGTTGCCTCGCCGTATCGCGAGACCGAGGCCATGGCAGATGGCTCTGACGCGATCGCCGACTGGCCGCTACTCAACGCGCTCTTGAACACCGCTTCTGGCGCATCCTGGGTATCGCTGCATCACGGTGGTGGGGTCGGGATCGGACGCAGCATCCACGCCGGCCAGGTCACTGTTGCCGATGGCACCGCGCTTGCGGCTGAGAAGCTTGAGCGCGTGCTGACAAATGACCCCGGCACCGGCGTGATGCGGCACGTAGACGCCGGATACGAACGCGCTCGCGAAGTCGCTCGCGAGCGTGGCCTGAAGGTACCGATGCTGTGATGCGCACTCTCATCACGAACATCGGTGAACTCAGTACCTGCACAGCTGCCGGGATCATCCACGACGCCGCGGTGCTGATCGAAGATGGGCGCGTTGCATGGGTGGGACGCGCGGAGGAGGCCTCCACCGCCACCGAAACCATCGACGCGGGCGGACGCGCGATGATCCCCGGGTTCGTGGACAGTCACAGCCACATCGTCTTCGGCGGCGACCGTGCTGCCGAGTTCGAAGCGAGGATGGCGGGGCAGAAGTATGCCGCTGGAGGCATCCGTTCTACCGTGACGGCGACGCGCGCGGCATCCGATGATGAACTGCGCACCCGCGTGCGTGGGTTCATCGACGAGATGCTCGCCCAGGGCACAACCACGGTCGAGATCAAGAGCGGTTACGGACTCGACGTCGATACTGAGGAGCGTCTGGTGCGGCTCGCGGCTGAGGTTACGGACGAGGTCACCTTCCTCGGAGCGCATGTCGTACCTTCCGAGTACGTCGACGCCCCCGACGCCTATGTCGACCTGGTCATCGGGCCGATGCTGGATGCCTGCGCTGCGCACTCTCGTTGGATCGATGTGTTCTGCGAGACTGGGGCGTTCTCGGTCGCACAGTCGCGTCGGGTGTTGGAAGCGGGTATCGCTCGCGGACTCGCGCCGCGCGTGCACGCCAGCCAGCTCGGTCCGGGCGACGGCGTGCGGATGGCGGTGGAGTTGGGCGCAGCATCCATCGACCACGGCACGTACCTGACCGACAGCGATGTTGCGGCGCTCGCCGCATCCGACACCGTGCTCACGCTCTTGCCGGGAGTGGAGTTCTCGACCAGGCAGCCGTACCCTGATGCCCGTCGCCTTATCGACGCCGGGGTAACAGTCGCG
>DQHP01000179.1:0-25743 GCA_003524435.1 Microbacterium sp. | reverse complement strand
CAGGATCGAGCTTCACCTCATCGATGCCGTTCTGCGTCGCGGTCGCGGTGAGGGATATGGGTATGACTCCGGCTGAGGCGCTGTGGGCGGCGACTGCCGGGGGAGCAGCGGCACTGCGTCGCGACGATGTCGGCGTTATCGCGCCCGGCGCCCGCGCTGACCTCGTGCTGTTGGACGCGCCGAGTCACGTGCACCTGTCGTATCGGCCAGGAGTTCCCCTGATCGGCAGGGTCTGGAAGGACGGCGTGCTCGTCGCCGGACGTTCATAACTCCTCGATCACGAACCTCAGCGCGCAGCAAGCCCCGCTAAAAGCTCCAGCACGCACAGCGCGGCCAGCCGCACGGTTCGCGCATCTTCTGTGTCTGCGGTGGCGTCGACCTCGGCGATGTCGGCGCTGACGACACGTGTATCCATCGCTACCGCTCGCGCCAGTGCACGAAGCTCCCACGCGGCGAGACCGCCAGGAACGCTGGCCGGGCATCCCGGTGCGACGGAGCGGTCACAGACATCGACGTCGATGTCCAGATGGACACGTCCATGCGTGCCACCCGCAACCTCCACGGCCTCAGCCACCACGTCGTCGATGCCGCGACGGCGCACCTCGTCAAGCGTGATCACACGGATACCCCACTCTGCCGCGCGCTGTGCATACGCGGCGGAGTTCGCGAAGTCGGCGATGCCGATCTGCACGATCCGCCGTGGGTCGATGCGCTGGGTGGGCACGGGTGCCGCCGCGGGTGTGTCTTCGACGAGCCTCCGCACCGGTGCGCCGTTTGAAATGCCGTCGCGCAGGTCGAAGTGTGCGTCGAAGGTGATGAGCCCAGATGCCTTTGCCCCGAGCGCGACCGGATAGGTCAGCGAGTTGTCCCCGCCGAGTGCGATCACGAAGGCGGGTGCGAGTTCGCGCACCCGGGCGATGGTCGCTGCTTCTCCCGCATCGCCGTCAGGTTCAGCGATATCGCCAGCGTCCCGGATGCGCAGGGCCGTATTCAGATCGACCGGCGGCGGACCCATCACCGTCGCACCGTACCGCAGCAGCGCCTCGCGCACAGCCGCTGGGGTCGCGTGTGCGCCTGTGGGGGAGAGCGATGTTCGCCAGGTGGGGACACCGAGCACAACAGCATCCGCAGAGTTCTCGAAAGGGGACCAGCCGCCAGCCCGGGGCCAGAGAGGGTCGTGAGAAAGCGACATTGTCAGACTCCAGGGAGGATAGCGTGTGCGACCGTAAAGATTGCCAGACCAGCGAGGGCGCCGACAACTGTGCCGTTCAGACGGATGTACTGAAGGTCACGGCCCACCATCAACTCTATTTTTTCCGTCGTCTCCGCAGGGTCCCAGCGCTCGATTGTGTCTGTGATGACAGACGCGATGTCGTGCCGATAGCGCTCGACGAGGAAGACCGCAGCGTCAGAGACCCAGGTGTCCACGCGCTTTTGCAGTGCAGCATCCGTCGTCAGCCGCTCGCCGATCTCTTGCACGGCCTGTGCAGCGCGCACCCGTAGACCGCTGTGAGGATCGGCCAGCGATGTCAGCAGGCCCGCCTTCGCGGTGTTCCACGCCTCGGCAGCGAGTGCACCGACGCGCGGACTGTCAAACAGCGATGCCTTCGCGTTTTCCAGCTTCGCCCGTGTTATCTCGTCGTTTTGTAAGTTGTCCGCCAGGCGTCCGAGGTACCCGTCGATTGCAAGGCGTGCAGGGTGTCGTGGGTCAGCCTGCACGGCATGAACGAACTTGACTGCCTCGTGATAAACCGTGTCGTCCACAAACCGGTGTGCGAGCTTCGGAACCCACCCTGGCAGGCGCCTGGAGACGAGTCCCGTGAAAGATTCTGCATTCGCGTCCAGCCATGTCGCGATCGTGTCCGCGGCAAGATCGACTGCGCCGTGGTGGGCGTCGACCTCGACAATCTTCTCAAGCCACGCACCCGCGGGCGGGCCCCACTCAGGCTGCACGAGGTGTTCGCGGGCAAGGTCAGCGATGAGGTCGCGGACGTCATCGTCGCTGAGAGCCTTGAGGATGCCAGCGGCAATAGACGCGCCTTCCGATGCCACCCGTTCAGCATGCGGCTTCTGCTGCAACCATTCGCCCGCGCGGTGCGCGATCGCGGTGCTTGCGAGCTTCGTGCGAACCACGGATGCCTCGAGGAAGTTTGTTTCGACGAACTCACCCAGCGTGCGACCGATCTCGTCTTTGCGATTCGGGATGATCGCGGTGTGTGGAATCGGCAGTCCCAGCGGGCGACGAAAGAGCGCGGTGACAGCGAACCAATCCGCGAGAGCGCCGACCATGCCGCCCTCTGCAGCCGCACGGACATAGCCGAGCCACGGATACTGACTCTGCTGCCAAAATGCGATGACGAAGACGATCGCCATGAAGACGAGGGCGCCCGCCGCGATCGCCTTCATCATGCGCAGGGCGCGCAGGCGCTCTTGATCGGCGGGTGAGAGCAGGGCCATCGGAGTGCGCGGCATAGGTGTCATCCTCGCATGCAGCGACCGTGATGCGGTCGGCGGGGTACCCTCGAATCGTGATCGAAGACATCAAGAAGCGCGCCATGCACCGCACCAGCATCCTCGAAGGACAGCTGCGTGGAGTCGCCAGGATGATCGAAGGCGAGGAGTACTGCATGGACATCATCACGCAGTCCCGCGCCATTCAGAAGTCACTCGAGTCGCTCAATCGTCTGCTGTTGGAGAACCATCTGCGCACGCACGTTACGCATATGTTCGAACAGGGCGGCGAAGAACGTGAGCAGGCCGTTGTTGAACTGCTGAAAGCGTTCGACTTCGATCGGAAGTAGCTCCCGCGTGGGTTCTTGGCTTAGCTTTCCAACGGGCCCAGTAGTGCGCTCGCCGCAGTGGAGTGTGCTGACTCCGCATCCGACGGGTGAAAGACCCCTGCGAGCACGTCACGGTACAGCCGCGAAAGCTCGTTGGATGAGAAGTAAGAACTACCGCCCGCGGCAAGGATGGCCTCATCGACGACGCGTTTTGCCATCATGACGGCACGGTGCTTCGTGCCAGAGAGCAGCGTGAACCAGCGCGCACCGTGATCGTTCTGCTCATCGACGTCACGCGCGAGCGCGGCGATCTGTGGGGGCAGGGCGTCGTAGCTCAGCGACATTTCGGCGATGCGCCAGCGGATGTCAGGGTCTTGGCTATACGGCTGGCCGGTCTTCTTCGACGTGCGCTTCTGCACCGTCAGCGTGGCAAGATCCAGCGCACGGCGGGCGATGCCGGTGTAGACCGAGGCGAGGAGCAACTCGAACGTGCTGAAGATGCCGAAGATGATCGGATCAGGGTTCGGGCCGGGGTCGATGCGGCGCACAACGTGTTCGGGTGCGGCTATCGCACTATCGAGCTTCGTCGTCCGGCTCTGGGTGGCGCGCATGCCGAGCGTGTCCCAGTCATCTTTGGTCGTGACAGCATCGGTGCGGTCGATGAAAGCGAATACGAGTTTGGGGGCGTCCTCGCTTGTCGTGTCGAGGCCGTGAAGCCCCAGCGTCGTCCACACCGGTGCGAGTGAGGTGAAAATCTTGGTTCCGGTGAAGGCATAGCCGCCGTTGCCGTCGGGCACTGCTTGTGTATCGCTGTCGAAGAGAACGAGATCGTTGCCGCCCTCGCTGATGCCGAAGGCGAAAACGTCACCGTTGGCGGCCCCATCCTGAACGAATTCCAGTCCTGGCACTCCGCGGTCGCTGAAGACCTTTGCGACCCCGGTCCAGACCAGGTGCATGTTGATCGACAGCGCCGTTGCGGGGGATGCTGTGGCCAGCCGTTGCTGCAATATTGCTGCCTGTTCCAGACCAAGTCCGGCGCCACCCCGCTCGGACGGGACAAGAATCTTGAGGTAGCCGGCCTCTCGCAGTTCTTCGAGGTCTTGCTGGGGGAACGTGTTCTCTCGATCATGGATCGGTGCGCGTTCGCGGATGCGCTCCAACAGCGCATCCGGCAGGTAGGCGGTGGGGTCAAAACTCATGAGAGTGCCTCCAGCAGTTGGCGGATGGTTTCTTTGGGCTTGTCACGGTGTGGGGAATGGCCAGCGCCCGGGACAACAGACATCGTGATGTTCGAGTTCGTGAGCACCGCCTCGGCGGTCTCTCCAGTGAACAGGCTGTAGACGTCAGGATCGCCGCCGATGATGTGCGTGCGAACTGTGAGCCGCGCAGCATCCGCTCGTACGTCCCACGGCTGGTTCTGCTCGCTGGTCTGCTCAACGGCCCACGCGCTTGCTCGGCGTACGGCGTCAACTTTGAGTTCGATTTCTTGCGGGTGCCAGTGTGGTTGCTGCTCACGCACAGCCTCGAAGCGGTTGTCGCCGAAGGCGCGTTCCTGACTGCGACGGATAATCTTCGCATTCTTGCCGTCTACGAGGATGGCGGGATCAATAAGCACAAGGAACTTGGTCCACGCGGGGTCGGATGCCGCGGCCACTGTACTGGCGGCTCCGCCGAGGGAGTGTGCGATCACGGCATCCCATGAACCACCCTGGGGAGGGTGTGTGGCGGCGATGTCGGCCGCGTAGGCAGCGACGGTGTATTCCAGAGCGCGCGGCGCGTCGCCGTGGCCGCGAAGATCGATCGCCGTCGCCTGCCAACCCGCGGTGGCCAGAGCGTCACCGGTTTGCCACATCAATGCAGCGGATGATCCGAGTCCGTGCACGAGGAGCGCATGCTGTGGGGCATCGATCGCGCCCCAGTGCAACTGCGGGAGAGTGAGGGGAGCAGGCATAACCCCAGCCTAAGAGGCTCGGGGGTTGCGTGTCATGACGTTGTGACGGGCACTGGTTCGGTGTCGGGGAAGGGGCTGGGGTCGCGGTGGCGAAGGTCGGGGAATGACCGGACGAAAACGGCCGCGACAATGAGTCCGACGATAGCGAACAAGACACCGGCAAAATATGCGCCCTGGGGACCCGCGCTGTCAACGAGGAAACCAGCCACCGCTGAGCCGGATGCTGCGCCGATGAGCTGTCCCGTCCCTGCCCATCCGAACGCTTCCGCAGTTTCGCTGAATTTCACGCTCGCTGTCGTGATGGCAAAGAGCACGGCCAGTGCGGGGGCGATGCCAATTCCTGCGAGGAGGAGCGTGCCGCCGAGCCAGAAGATGTTCAGCGAGACCATGGCAAGGCAAAGCCCCACAGTCACTATCAGCAATCGGCGAGCCATCGCCCACGGACCGATCGGAATGTGCCCCATTGAAAGGCCGCCGATCAGGCTTCCGACCGCGAACACCGCGAGGATGAATCCGGCTTCCAATCCATCGTGACCGAAGGTTGCCACGACGCCGACTTCTACCGCGGAGACTGCCCCGATGAGCAAGAAGCCCACGACGGTGGCCAGCAGTACGGGCGGCTTCAGCACCACCAGGCCGAACGCACGCCGGCTGCGGGGGATGCGCACGCGTCCGAGTTCGGGGGAGAGGACGAACCAGCCGCCACCCACCACGAGAATGATCGCGACCAGCAGTAGACCCTCGGCCGTGCCGACCTGTGTGGAGACGAGGGTGATGACGACCGGGGCGAGGATCCAGATGATCTCCTGTAGAGAGGCATCCAGCGAGAACAGGGGAGTGAGCTGTGACGAGTTCACGAGCTTCGGGTAGATGGTGCGCACTGCTGATTGCACAGGAGGGGTGGAGAGCCCGGCGAAAAGGCCGAACGCCATGTAGCCGGGAAGGCTCAAAGGCAGAAGCGCAAGGCCGAGTACGGAGAGAACGCAGACACTCAAAGTGAGAGTGAGCACGCGTCGCATGCCCCAGGCGCCCATCCATCTACTGGTGACAGGACCGGCGAGAGCTTGACCGACTGAAGTGGCGGCGAGGACGAGCCCAGCGGATCCATACGACTGCGTCTGCTGCTCGACGTGCAGCAGAATTGCCAGCGCAGACATGCCGGATGGGAAGCGTGCGGCGAGTTGCGCGGTGATCATGCGCGTCACGCCAGGGGTGCGGAGAAGGTCCCGATATGCGGCCACGAGATAACGCTACCGACGACACGCCGCGACACGCCGAAGGGGGTTCTCCACAGGAAATCGAATGTCTGAACCCCCGCGTAGCGTGCTGCCTGTGGATGGATTTCTGAGAGGTCTCAGATACCCGCGAGATCACGCGCTTCGACGGTCTGAAAACTCATCCGCGATCTGTGGATGAAACGGTGGACAACCTGTGTTGTATCAGTGGAGAGCGGTGGAAAATCACATGGATGTAACTACTACCCCTAGTGGTCGCCCTCAATGTCTGTCCCTATATGTAGTATTGAAGTCCCGGCGGGGGGCCTGCTGGAAAAACGAGTTGAGGGGAACAAAATATGTCGATTACCGTCTACACGAAGCCTTCGTGCGTACAGTGCAACGCGACCTATCGCGCGCTGGATGCGAAGGGCATCGAATACGAGATCCACGACCTCTCTGAAGATGCTGCGGCACTTGAGCAGGTCAAGGCGTTGGGCTACATGCAGGCGCCGGTCGTCGTCACTGACGAAGACCACTGGTCAGGCTTCCGTCCTGACAAAATCAGCGAACTCGCGTCGCGCTTGGCGTAAGACCCTTCGACGGAGCTCAGAGACCGGGGTGAACTATGAACACAGTCGCCACAGCCGCGCCGCTCCTGGTCTACTTCTCCAGCATTTCGGGTAACACGGCCAGGTTCGTTGAGAAGCTCGGTCTGCCAGCGCAACGTATTGCGCTTCACCGCACCGAAGAGCCCCTCGTGATCGACGAGCCCTTTGTCCTGGTGACTCCCACATACGGTGGCGGTCAGGGCCGGGGCGAAGAGAAGGGCGCTGTACCCAAACAAGTGATCCGATTTCTCAATGATGAGCGCAATCGGCGTCATATCCGCGGTGTGATTTCCGCGGGCAACACCAACTTTGGCGAGTCCTTCTGTCTTGCCGGAGAAATCATCAGCCGTAAGTGTCGTGTGCCGCACTTGTACAGGCTTGAAGTATTCGGCACGCAAGACGATGTTGATCGCGTGAGCGACGGATTGGAACGATGGTGGACACTGCAGTTGAAGAGCAGTCAGTGACTGAGCAGACGGCGTTCAAAGTCAACCCTGCATTTGAGGGTCTCGACTATCACTCGCTCAACGCGATGCTGAACCTCTACGACGCGAACGGCAAGATCCAGTTCGACGCCGATCGGCGCGCCGCGCAGGAGTATTTCCTGCAGCATGTGAACCAGAACACGGTGTTCTTCCACTCTCTTAAAGAACGCCTCGACTACCTGGTCGAGAAGGAGTATTACGAGGGCGAACTCATCGCGAAGTATTCGCTGGAGTTCATTCAGAAGCTGAACGACTTCGCCTACGGCAAGAAGTTCCGTTTCGAGACCTTCCTCGGCGCGTTCAAGTACTACACGAGCTACACGCTGAAGACCTTTGACGGCAAGCGTTACCTTGAGCGTTTCGAAGACCGCGTCGTGATGACGGCGTTGGGCCTGGCTGATGGTGACGAGCAGGTCGCACTCGACCTCGTCGACGAGATCATCTCTGGTCGCTTCCAGCCGGCGACGCCGACGTTCCTCAACTCGGGCAAGGCGCAGCGCGGCGAGCTCGTCAGCTGTTTCCTGTTGCGTATCGAAGACAACATGGAGTCGATCTCACGCGGCATCAACTCCTCGCTGCAGCTGTCCAAGCGTGGCGGTGGCGTGGCGCTGCTGCTGTCGAACATCCGCGAATCTGGCGCTCCGATCAAGCAGATCGAGAACCAGTCCAGTGGCATCATCCCCGTGATGAAGCTGCTCGAAGACAGCTTCAGCTACGCCAACCAGCTGGGCGCGCGTCAGGGCGCGGGTGCGGTGTACCTGAATGCTCACCACCCCGACATCATGCGCTTCTTCGACACCAAGCGTGAGAACGCTGACGAGAAGATCCGCATCAAGACGCTGTCGTTGGGCGTTGTCGTTCCGGACATTACCTTCGAGCTCGCCAAGAACGGCGAAGACATGTACCTGTTCTCGCCGTATGACGTCGAGAAGGTCTACGGTGTTCCGTTCGGCGACATTTCGGTGTCTGAGAAGTACCGCGAGATGGTGGATAACCCGCGCATCAAGAAGACGAAGATCAACGCGCGCGAGTTCTTCCAGACCATCGCCGAGATTCAGTTCGAGTCGGGCTACCCGTACATCATGTTCGAAGACACGGTGAACAAGGCCAACCCGATCAAGGGCCGCATCAACATGTCGAACCTCTGCAGTGAGATCCTGCAGGTGAATACGCCGACCACGTATAACGAAGACCTGTCGTACGACCAGATCGGCAAGGACATTTCGTGCAACCTCGGCTCGATGAACATCGCGCTGGCGATGGATGCTGATGACCTGGGCAAGACGGTGGAAACAGCGATCCGCGGCCTGACCGCAGTGAGCAACCAGAGCCACATCTCGTCGGTGCGCTCCATCGAAGATGGCAACGACCGCTCGCACGCCATCGGCCTCGGCCAGATGAACCTGCACGGTTACCTGGCTCGTGAGCACGTCCACTACGGGTCAGACGAGGGTCTCGACTTCACGAACATCTACTTCTACACGGTGTTGTTCCACGCGCTGCGTGCGTCGAACCTGCTCGCAATCGAGCGCGGCGTGGCCTTCGACGGGTTCGAAGACTCAACGTATGCGTCGGGTGAATTCTTCGACAAGTACACCGAGCGCGCCTGGGTTCCCGAGACTGAGAAGGTCAAGGAACTCTTCGCCGGTCACAGCATCCCGACTCAGGCTGACTGGAGCGAGCTGAAGGATTCCATCCAGAAGCACGGCATCTACAACCAGAACCTGCAGGCGGTTCCGCCGACCGGATCGATCTCATACATCAACAACTCGACGTCGTCGATTCACCCGATCGCGTCGAAGGTAGAGATCCGCAAGGAAGGCAAGCTCGGCCGCGTCTACTACCCGGCGCCGTTCATGACGAACGACAACCTGGAGTACTACCAGGACGCGTATGAGATCGGCTACGAGAAGGTCATCGACACGTATGCTGCGGCCACGCAGCACGTTGACCAGGGCCTGTCGCTGACGCTGTTCTTCAAGGACACTGCCACCACGCGTGACATCAACAAGGCGCAGATCTACGCATGGCGCAAGGGCATCAAGACGATCTACTACATCCGTCTTCGCCAGATGGCACTTGAGGGGACGTCGCTTGACGAGTGCGTCAGCTGCATGCTTTGACGATCTGGTGATGACACGTGTCGGGTGCAGCTGAGAAGAAGATGCAGCGCGGGGCCTCCTGGCCCTTCGTGGGCGTCATCTATGGCGTGCGTGAAATCGACTCTGAGGACTTTCGCTATGTCGGATTGACGACCGCTACGATTCCGCGCAGACGTGCTCAGCATTGGAAAGCTGTCCAACACAACCGTCGCACGCCGTTTGTCGACTGGCTCGGTACGCATGACGATCATGAGTCGGTGTACTTCCAGTCGCTCGAGCTTGTGATGAGTGAAGATCTGAGTGATCTGGGTGCCGCGGAGCGCACCTGGATCACTCGATTGCGCTCAGATGGTCACGCTCTGCTCAACCTCACTGAAGGTGGTCTTGGTCCACGAGGCTACGTCTGGACGGAGGAGCAGCGGCGTGCGGCGGGAGATCGCTCCCGCGGTCGTAAACGCACCGACTCTCTTCGCGGCGACAAAAACCCCATGTGGGGGAGAAGCCATTCCGACGAGCAGAAGGCCCGGTGGTCGCGCGAGCGCAAAGGCAGCAACTCCGGTGATGAGAATCCAAACTTCGGAAAGTTCGGATCAGATCACCCGTCATACGGACACACGATGTCTGAGGAATCGAAAGCTCGTCTCGCCGAGATGAGACTCGGTGAAAGAAATCCCAACTTCGGCAAGACCGCCAGTGCAGAGACCCGAGCCAAGATGTCTGCTGTTCGTAAGGGGCGACCGATGCCTTCGAGCGTTCGAAGTGCTCATACTCGTCATCACACAAATAAGAATGTGTTCAAAGAAACATGTCGACACTGTATCGACGACGCGCAGAAAACCACCGAGACAAGGAAAGACGCATGACCCCCTCACCGAAGCTCACGCTGGTCGACCACGTGCAGGCGATCAACTGGAACCGCATTGAAGACGACAAAGACCTTGAGGTCTGGAACCGCCTTGTGAACAACTTCTGGTTGCCTGAGAAGGTGCCGCTGTCGAACGACATCCAGTCGTGGAACACGTTGACGCCAGAAGAGCAGATCATGACGATGCGCGTCTTCACAGGCTTGACGCTGCTGGACACGATTCAGGGTACGGTCGGGGCTGTGTCGCTGATCCCCGACGCCATCACTCAGCATGAGGAGGCGGTGTACACGAACATCGCTTTCATGGAATCGGTGCACGCGAAGAGCTATTCGTCGATCTTCTCGACGCTGTGCTCGACCAAAGAGATCGACGAGGCTTTCCGCTGGTCTACCGAGAACGTAAACCTTCAGAAGAAGGCTCAGATCATCGTCGACTACTACCGTGGCGATGATCCGCTCAAGCGCAAGATCGCATCGACGCTGCTGGAGTCGTTCCTGTTCTACTCGGGCTTCTACCTGCCGATCTACTGGTCCTCCAAGGCGAAGCTCACGAACACTGCAGACCTCATCCGCCTCATCATCCGGGATGAGGCCGTGCACGGGTACTACATCGGATACAAGTTTCAGAAGGGTCTTGAGAAAGAAACCCAGGAGCGTCGCGATGAGTTGAAGGACTACACCTTCAATCTGCTCTACGAACTGTACGAGAACGAAGTTCAGTACACGCAGGATCTCTACGACGGCGTCGGTTTGACCGAGGACGTCAAGAAGTTCCTGAACTACAACGCCAACAAGGCGTTGATGAACCTCGGCTACGAGGCGATGTTCCCGTCTACTGTCACGGATGTGAACCCGGCGATTCTGTCCGCTCTGTCTCCGAACTCGGATGAGAACCACGACTTCTTCTCGGGCTCGGGTTCGTCTTACGTCATCGGCAAGGCTGAGGCCACCGAAGACGACGACTGGGACTTCTAAGAGCTACTCTCCGAAGCCCCCGATAAAAGCCTGGTCATGCCCTGGACCTGCGAATTTTCGCAGGTCCAGGGCATTTCTCGTGTCTCCAGTCGAAAGGCAGAGGAGTGCCGAGATGAACAGGTAACTCCATTCAGAGGACCCGCCGAGGGCACGCGCTTACCGCGAAGCGTGCGGGGAACCTGGGCAAGTACCTCGCCTCCTGGTCGACGTGGGACTACGGTTAACGCGATGACCGCAGAACTGCCTCTGGACGAGCCTGTCACCGTGATGGACCACGATCCACGCTGGGCGTCGCAGGCTGCCCGCGCGATCGAGGATGTCAAGCGCATCACCCGAGCGCGCGACGTCGAACATATCGGCAGCACGGCCGTTCCCGGATTGCCAGCGAAACCGATCATCGATCTCATGGCCGATGTCGCCCTCGCTGACCATGACGCCGTCGCGCGAGAGCTTACGGCAGCAGGGTTCACCGACTTCGGCGAGATCTCGGCAGAACGCCGCTACCTAGCGCGTAGGGCGAAACCCGCCACCAACGTTCATCTCATTGTCTCGACGTCATCGCTGTGGGCCGACAATCTCGCCTTCCGCGACTATCTTCGCTCTCCCTGGGCTACGGGCTCTCCGAAGGGACCAACGAACTGACTCAAGCGTCCGGTCGCCCACCGACACTTGCCCAGTCAGGACACTCGTCATCGTGGTTTGTCCAGTCACGGGAGTTTGGCGTGAAGTCGGCGGACCACGCTTTCGTCGGACAGCCCAAATAGTGCGGCGTTGAGTTCAGCCGCGGCTCGTCGCATCTTCGGAAGATCCTCGATTAGATCGGGAAGGCGGGCCTCCGCACCCGCGTCCGAAGCGAATTCGATCATCCAGGCGAGTGCCGTCGCGCGATCCTCGCGCCGATCATCGGGTTTCGGATGGCGAAGGGCACGCTCCATGCCAACGGGGAAAGCTGCCAACAGCATCCGTGCATCACCGAAATTTCGTCTGGTCAACCAGTGCTCGGGCCCGGCGCGACGGCCCGAGCGTCAGTGAGTCTGACTGAGCAGCTCGGCCGAGCGATCCCAGAGCGCGCGCGAGAGGTCGCGATCGAGAGCCTGCGGGTTGCTCCGGCGTGCTGGCTTCCGCTTCTCGTAGTAGACACCGGATTGCCAGTCGGAGCCGGGCGTCGTCGTAGCCAGCCACACCAGTTGATCGGCACCTTTTTCGGGGCTCAACATCACCGCCCGTCCGAGGCGGCTGGTGTAGAACCGCTTCATGATGCTGTCGCTTTCCGTGGCGAAGCCGGTGGCGACGAGACCGGGGTGGAATGCGACAGCAGACAGTCCCTGTGAGTGGTATCGACGGTGGAGCTCGGTCGTGAACAGGATGTTCTCCAGCTTCGCGGTGCCGTAGGCGAGTTGTGACGTGAAGTCACTGTCGTGATCAAGGTCATCCATATTCACTCTGCCGAAGAGGCGTGCGCCGACGCTGGAGGTCTGGATGACACTGGCGTTGCTCGCGATCAACTTATCCAGCAAGAGCGTGGTCAGCAGGAACGGAGCAAGGTGGTTGATCTGGAATGTCTTCTCGAATCCATCGATCGTCTTGGTGCGGTCGCCGAAGATGCCACCGGCGTTGTTGGCGAGAACGTCGATACGTGAATACGACGCATCGAGTTCTGCGGCGAGAGTCCGCACGTCCGTCAGACGGGCGAAGTCGGCAACGAAGTGATCTGCGCCCAGTTCCTGGGCAACCGCCGCGGTCTTCTGCTGAGACCTGCCGACGACGACGATCCGGTGTCCGTCTCGATGAAGCTGACGGGCCGTGGCAGCACCGATGCCGTCGCTTGCTCCGGTGATCACGATGGTCTTTGGCATGTCATCCTTTCTGTTGCTTGTCACACGCAAGGCCGAGCCATCTCACATCGCTCTCTTACATTCGTAAGTATGACTCATACGAGTGTAAGGTGCTCATATGGAACACGCAATAGGGGATGGCAAGCGCCGGGTGGCCGAGGCGTTGTGGCGCGTTGTTGCCCGGGATGGCATGACAGGGGTCAGCGTGCGGACTGTGGCCGCCGAGGGCGGAGTGAAGGGAGGAACAGTCCAGCATTATTTCCCGTCACGGGCTCAGATGGTGCACTATGCCATGGAGATGCTTGCCGACCAGTTCACGCAGCGAATCACTGCTATGCCACGGACCGGGCCGACGTACGAGTGGACGCGGGCGTTCCTGCTCGAACTGCTCCCGCTCACTGCGGAACGCCAACGCGAGTTCAGGGTTTGGCTCGCCTTCACTACCCATGCCGATACGAACCCAGCACTGACAGAGCTCAAGCACAGTTTTTCTACCCAACTCGGGGCGATGTATCAGCGGATCCTCCGAGCCAGGAGGGCAGCATCCCACGGCATGGATGAAGGCCTTCACCATGAAGTCAATCCGTCTGATGACTCGGAGGCAGCAGTCCTCCAGGCTGTCATCGACGGCTTATCGCTGCAACTTGCGGACCTGGATCCTGACGAGGCCGCTGGCTTGGGCCCCCTTCTCCTTGATCACTACCTCGCCAAACCCGATGCTGATCCAACCGAGGTCGACAGGTGATCCACCGAATGGTGGAGGCGAGAATCAACCCAAGCTCAGACGCTATAGGCAACACGTTTGCCGTCCGCTTCCCAGTGCAGGTACAACGTTGTGACAGTAATTGATCCCTCCGGCTCACTGCCGCAAAGGGCGTTGGAGCTGGGAAGAGCTGGGAAGCGTGATTCGTGAGGTAAACACTCCTGCGGCGATCAGGCCGATGACGGCGAGGATGCTGCTGACCAGATATGGCGTATCTCTGGCAAACATGGGCGCAAATCCGATTCCGACGTACAGGGCGATGCCGGTTGATCCACCCAACTGATCAGAGGCTCGCTGGACACCGGAAGCGATCCCGGCATCGTCTTCGGTGACGCCGCTCACCGCGGCGTACTGGAGCCCGACCAGGCCGAAACCCATGCCTGCGGCAACAAGAACCATTGCGGGAATCATTGCCGGCGCTGGTGCATGCATGTGCACGACGATCGCAATCGTGACCATGGCCAGCGCGGTGAACAGCAGGCCGGCAAGGATGCATATCCGAGCACCCCAACGATCGAGCAGTCGAGGCACGAACGTCGCCGCGATGACGAGCGAGACGGCCAGGGGAACGAGGGTGAGCCCCGTCATCAGCGGGGTCAACCCCAGACGTTCTTGCAGGTAGAACGTAAACAACAGGAACGATGTTGACAATGCGGCGCTGAGCAGAGCGGTCGCCACATTCGCCATGACTCGCGTCCGATTGCGGAAGAAGGCCATTGGCACCAATGGGTTCGCTGCGCGGCGTTCGAATGCAACAAACAACGTGCCGGAGATGAACGAGGCAGCAAGTGCGGTTACCCATGCGACGGTGTGTGTGCCTGAGCCTGCCTCGATGACGCCGAAGACGAACAGCAGTGGCGTTGCAGTAAGCAATATGGCGCCGCGCAGGTCAAGTGGAGCGCGCTTTTGAGGACGTCCAGCGGGGAGAAGGAAGCTTGTGGCAACGAGCACGAGGAAGACGAACGGAATTGCCACCAGGAAGACCCCTCGCCAGCCCAGGAACTCGGTAATGACTCCGGAGAGCACGAAGCCGAGTACGAGACCACAGCTGGCGACCGCTGCCCAGACGCTCAATGCCCGCGAGCGTTGAGTACCTTCGGGAAAGAGCATGACGATCACGGCCATCGCTGCAGGAAGTGCAAGTGCCTCACCGACTCCTTGAAGCAATCTGGCTGCGACGAGAACGGGAAAAGACCATGCGATTCCGGCAAGCAGGGATGCTGCGCCGAAGACTGCGGTGCCGGTCAAGAGAACCCGCCGTCGACCGAACATGTCGCCGAGGCGTCCGCCCAGCATCAACAGGCCACCTCCGGCGATCGTGTATGCGACCACCACCCAGGTCAGCTGCCGCTCCGATGCGCCGAACTCAGCACCGATAGAAGGTAACGCGACGTTCACGACAGTCACGTCGACGGCAATGAAGAATTGCAACATGGACAGACAGGCAAGAACAAGCCATGCACGCACCGATGACTTATCCCGGTGCAAGGAAGTACGAAAAGACACAAACGCTCCGTTGTTCGAAAGTATGAACTCCGGGCAGCACAAAACGCCGCTCCGGACTAACCACGAAGCGACGGAAACGTCAGAGGAAAGAACGCCCCGCCGCTAGCGGAGCGTCCTCGTAACAGCGGCAGCAGCCGCAGCAGAAGCGCCAGACATGCCAACTACCATACAGGCTGTCCTTTCAAGACTGGTCTAGATCTTGTCGTTGCCGAAGCCAAGGGCGGCGACGAGCCGGTGAGCGAGTGCCTCGGTGTTGACTATTGCTTCGCCTGCGTAGCTGGCCAGGAACGCTTCATGAAGCGCGGCACCAGTCAGCAAGCGCGCGATAGCGTCAGTATCGAGAGGATGTAGCCGAGCGAGCAGTATCTCCTGATCTAGATACCGTGCGAGGATGCGTGATGGTCCCTGCGGCCCGGCGCCGCGTGCCGTCATCGCCGCTCGGTGGGCAGCCAGTAGCTCGGCACTGCTGAAGATGGATGCAGCGATCGGGAAGCCGTTCTCATAGAATTCCAACAGATTCGTCACCAGTTGCTCCAAATTAGTGACGACAGTTCCGGTGCCGGGCAAGTCGGCCGCAAGATCGAGCCGCGGTGATCGATCGGTCAGCACGCGCAAGAAGATATCGCGCTTGTCGGGGAAGTGTTTGTAGAGCAGTGCTTCTGAGCATCTGGCTTCGCGCGCGATCTCCTTGGTTGTGGCTCGCACCAGCCCGTCACGGCGCATGATCGTTGCCGCAGCATCCAGGATGCGATCGCGCGCTGACGCTACATCGCCGCCGGACTCGGGGGTTGACGCTGGTGTATCCACACTGACATTCTAGGGGTGAGTGAATACTCACCCACCCCTAACGGTGCCCCAGTTTAGGAGGACCATGCCACCCTTAGAAATCGCGCGCCTTGCGCTACTGATCGTCCACTTCGTTGGACTCGCGGCCCTCATTGGACCGTTTCTCTTGCAGGCGCGCAGTCGTCAAACTCTGCGCCTGCGCCTGATGCTCACCGGCGCGATTGTTCAGGTCATCACCGGAAACGCCCTCATCGCCGCCAACCGTCTTCAGGGGATAGAAGTTGATGAGGTCAAGATGATCGTGAAGCTCGGCATCGCCGTGGTGACGCTCGGCGTGCTTATTGCCGCGGTGATCGTGCAACGTAGGCGAGGAGCAGACGCTGCATCGGTGCGCCCGCTGTTCGTCGGTGCCGGAGGGCTTGCCCTCACCGACGTAATTATCGCGGTGGTGTGGAGATGAAACGCCGCACGCTTGTCTGGGTCGCGGTTGCGGCCATTGTCCTGATCATCGAACTCGGGGCAACCGTCGGTGCTGCCACCGGCGAACCGTTCTCACCGGTCAGCGGATGGGGTCAGACACACCCCATCGACGCGCTCACGTTCGCTATCGTGGTCGTCGGATGCGTGGCTCTCGCTCTGGTTGGCCGCTTCCCGATCACCGCAGCGATCATCGCGACCGCCTGTTATGCCGTCTTTGCTCTGCGCGATCACGAGTTGGGTATGTTCCTGCCGCCGATGGTCGCGATCTTCGCTTTGGCGGCGCTGACCCGGCACCGCGTCGTCGCGATCCTCTGCGCACTGGTGAGCCTCGCAGCTGCCCTGATCTGGGTGGCCCACCGCGCCGCCACAATCGTAGAACCGGGAGTTGCGCTGTTGGTCTGGGTTGCGTTCGGCACCGTGTTCGCTGTGTTCTACCTCGGACCTCTGCTCGTCGGCGAGATCATTCGTACCCGATCATTGCTTCGCGAAGCTCGATCATCCGCTCATGCCGCGCGTGACTAATACGCAGATATGCGCAGAGCAATCCGACATGCTGGCTCATTCTTTGGTCGAGATTCGTTCAGCAATAATGAGCATGACTGCGCCGAGCACCACAACGATGAGGTTCGCGAATAACGCGTAGTTCGAGATCCAATCCACTTTGGTGAAGATCTCGCGGTTGAAGAAGTTCAGCACCCACCCCATGAGTGGTTGACGCCAGAGGTAATCGATAGTCCCACTGATACCCATGAGGGTGAAAATGAATCCGATTGCTCCAAGTGTTTTCTTCATGTTTTCAGGCTATGAACGCCGCCTTGCATTGCGGATCAGGCTTCGGTCGCGAGCTTAGCGACTTCGGGATCGTGACGTTCAAGACCGACCATACCAAAGCCATGGTGAAGGGAACTTTAGTATCGGAAACCGCGCTGCAGCGTTGGTCGGCCCACTCTGCTGAGTAGCCTTGACATGTACGCCATCGACGAAGCAGGTGAGGGCCGTGGAACCGCGAAGTCGCAAAGAATGGCTACTCGATGTGGTGCTATTTTTGTGCGCGGCAACATACGGGGTCTTCATTTCAGGGCTTGTGGTCACGGATCCGGCGATGTCGCCTGGGGCAACTCTGTTCACTCTCGATCAGATCATTGGCGCCTTAGCTTGCTTGAGCTTATGGTGGTGTCGTCGTTGGCCATTACAGATCGGTATCGCTCTCACTGTCGCTTCAGCATTCTCTGAAACCTCTTCGGGAGCAATGGTTGTCGGGCTGTTCTACGTGGCCTTCTATCTTGGGCTCCGGTCTGGGGCAGCGGTGTTTGCGTTGACCTTGCTTTCAGCGCTGATCTCAGTGAGCTGGCGGATCGACGGTTCGGAAGAACGATGGATGATCTTCGCTATCGGTTGCGCCGTTCATGCGGCCGCGGCCGGATGGGGAGTTGCGCTACATCAGCGCCGTGCACTGCTTGATGCTCTATGCGAGCGAGCGGAACAGGCTGAGGCGCAGGTCGAACTTCGCACCGCGCAAGCGCGACGAGAGAACCGTGACGAAATTGCTCGGGAAATTCACGACGTTCTCGGCCACCGGCTCTCCCTATTGAGCGTCCATGCTGGAGCGTTGGAGTACCGCACCGACCCAAGTCCAGACGAAGTTCGACAAGCAGTCGGAACGATCCGCGTCAACGCCCACGAGGCGTTGCAAGACCTGCGCGAGGTCATCGGGGTGTTACGTGCCCCATCGCTATATGCGCCTCAACCTTCGCTCGGTGATCTGGACGAACTCATCGAACAGGCACGCGAGACCGGTGCCAGTGTGACGATGAGGATACGCGTAGACGGGGAGCCCCCTGGGGTCCATCAACGCACCGTATACCGGATCATTCAGGAGGGGCTGACGAACGCCCGCAAACACGCTCCCGGAGCTGGCATTGAGAGCTTTGTGTAAGGAAAACGCGAAGACGGCATTTGTGTGACCGTCCGCAACGACGGAGGTGCGCTCCTCAGCGCTGAACGGCCAACGGCTCCGGGGCGCGGGCACGGTCTCCTCGGGCTGAGCGAGCGCGTGAGTCATTTGCATGGGCAGATTCAGTACGGCCCCGTCACTGATCACGGCGGGTGGAAGTTGGAGGTGTGGATACCTTGGACATGATGACTCCCATTCGTGTACTCATCGTCGATGACGACGCGCTCGTCCGTGCCGGGCTGGTCATGATGCTCCGTGAAGCATCGGACATCGAGGTCGTTGCGGAGGCAGGAGACGGGCACGAAGCGCTGAACGTACTGGCCCACACGGAGGCTGATTTGGTGCTGATGGATATCCGAATGCCGCAGCTCGATGGGCTGAGCGCAACCGAAATAATTCGTGCTAGACCGCGACCACCTGAGGTCGTCGTGCTCACGACCTTTGACGCCGATGCTCATATCCACCGAGCGCTGAGTGCCGGAGCGGCCGGGTTTCTGCTCAAAGACACGCCACCGCGGCAGATTGTTGAGTCAATCCGACGGATCGCCGACGGAGAACCTGTATTGTCGCCCTCGGTATTAAAGGCGCTCATAGAGAGAACCTTCGCGGGTGAAACCGCGACACGAGCGACAGAGGTGCGCGTCCGGCTTGCCGTGCTCAATGAGCGGGAAAGAAATGTCGCTGATGACGTCGGCTCGGGCATGTCAAATGCAGAGATCGCCGACCATCTCTATATCGCTATCCCCACGGTCAAAACGCACGTATCTGCTGCCATGGCCAAGCTCGGACTCAGCAATAGAGTACAACTTGCGCTACTGGTTCATGAGGCAAAGCTGACTGGATCTGCATGAGTCGCAGGAATTGTGCGATGCCACTCAGGTCCGGGCATCACGGCGGCAAGTCTTGTCCTCGGTTCCACGCAATCGGTAGATCCGCATGTTCACGGAGACCGTTGCGGCAAGGTCGGAATCACTACCAGCGTAACGAGCAGCGCATCAGTAGTCTCGGGCAAACCCTTGGCGCAGATATCTAGGGTTCGGGAGTGTGATGATCTCGTTGTCCGTCGCGGCCGGCATTGCTCTCATCGAGCTTGGGCTCGCCCTCACCCCCGGGCCGAACATGATGTACTTGGTCTCTCGCAGTATTAGCCAGGGATGGCGTGCCGGGATGATGTCGCTCTCCGGCACGGCAGTTGGCTTCGTCGTTTACATGGTGATGGCAAACCTCGGACTAGCAGCGGTGTTCCTCGTTGTCCCGTGGCTGTTCATCACACTGAAGATTGCTGGTGCGGTCTACCTTCTCTGGCTCGCCTACAAGACGCTTCGCCCGGGAGGAAAGTCACTGCAGCGTAAGCCGACGTGGATGCGGTGGCAGAAGTGGGTCACCGGCACGCTCCTCGGCGCGATCGGGGTGAAGCTCGCGATTGATGCCCCCGCCCCCGCGGTCGCGCCGTGAACCCGACCGGCTCAGAGGATCTGAAGCCACGGATGCTCGGGGCGGGTGCGTCCTACTGCGTCGCGGAGCCATCGCCGCTGTGCGCTGTCGAGACGGGGTAGCAGGACCTCGGCGTCCACTCGATCCTTGGGCCGAGTCTGCAACTGCTTCATGAAGAGAGCGATCTCCGGATTGATGTAGCGGATGCCGTCGTCCGCCACCCACGTGACTGCTTCCAGTGGCGCGGCCTGTTCCGGGATGCGCTTGTTCGTCCATTCCCCATGGGTCGTCGGGGTCAGCGGAACGTCGAGAACCCACGGGGTCTGCGCGTTCCTCCTCACCCAGATAGAACTGCCGGGCCGGATGTCACGAAACCGGTTATCGAACGGTCGCAACCAGCCCTTGTCCATATTCCAGGGCGTCCATCGATCCGCCAGGAACGCGCGGAACTCTTCGGCGTCCGATGACAGGATGGATATGTCCAGGTCCTCGTGATCTCGGGGCATGCCCGTGAACTTCTCGATGGCCCAGCCGCCGATCACCCACCAGGGGCGGTCGAATCCGGTCATGAACTCGACGATCGAACCCGGATCGAGCGGATCCCAGCCGCCATACCATCGGTGGAACTCCTGAGGTGGCAACGGCTGAGCCCCAGGGGGCTTGGGAAGAGGCGGCTGTTCAGGCATGGAAACGTACTCTACTCGGTGGCCTCTCGCCCCGCGAGCTTTTCATAGAGCTCTCGAGGGGGAGTTCGATGTCGACCAAATCCACCATGATTTCCTTCTTTAGGACTGGTATCACCAAAAATCACCTCTTCGGTGTCAGCTTTCTGGCGACTCGGAAACACTGGTATTCCCGCGTCATCGCTTGACGCTTGACTACGACAAGAGGAATCCACATGCTGACCGTTCTCCCCATCCGATACGTCGCGGACGTCGACCGGACCCGGCGCTTCTACGAAGGGCTGGGTCTTACCCATCGTGCAGATCTCAGTGTTGATGTGTGGGCGCAACTGGACGCGGAAGCCGGCGGACTCGGGATTCACGATGCTGCGGTGTCGAAGGGGAAGCCGCCCGGTGCGGTGGAGCTCGGATTTTCCACTGACGAGAGTCTCATGGACGTCATGGCGAGACTGTCTTCGCTCGGATACCGACCTGAGCTTTTCGACGAGGACTTCGGACGTTCCCTCCGCGTCGTCGACCCCGACGGCGTGACAATTCAGATCCAGGAGATCGACACGGCAGTTGTTCGCCGGTCGCAAGACGCGTTGAGGTGAGAGCGCACGTGCGAAGAGTGGGTGGATCATGAGTCGCATCGTCTTTATGGGGCCGCACGGGCACGGGCACATCACGCCAATGCTCGGCCTCGCGGCCGAACTCGTCGCACGGGGTCACGAGGTCATATTCGCAGCGCCAGAAGAGTATGAGAAGGGTGTCGTCGCGACGGGGGCTGGCTTCCACCGCGTCAGTTCCCTGTGGGAGTCGCTCGACGCCGAGGATATCCCGCAGATGCACGGGCGGGAGATGGTGCGCGCGATGGGGCTGCTTCTCGCTGAGACGAAGGCGATGGTCGAGCAACTTGCTGATCTCCCGCGTCCAGACCTGGTGGTGCATGACGGCACGCTCGGGTGGTGGGGGCGGATCTTGGCGCACCGCTGGGGCATTCCCGCGGTCGAGACGTGGCCGAACTTTGTCGGGAACAAGCATTGGAACATGAGCAGCTATGTACGGATAAATCCGTTCAGCCCGAGATTTCTCCTGATGATGCTTCGAATCGGCAATTACCTCCGTTCTGAAGGAATTTCGGACGTGGGGGCGTTTATGCAAGGACGTCTCGCGAATGCGCGAATCGTGACGATGCCCCGGTCGTTTCAGCCACGGAACGAGACATTCACAGGACATGACTTCGTCGGCCCGATCATCGCCGATCGATCATTCCAGGGGGCGTGGACCGCGCCTGCACAGGATGTACCGGTCGTCCTCGTCTCCCTAGGGACGGCCTACAACAACCGTCCAGAGTTCTTCCGCATGGTCGCTGAATCGGCGCGCGGGCGCTCGTGGCATGTCGTGATGGCGATAGGAGAGCTGGTGAATATGGATGAGCTTGGCGTGCTCCCCGCAAACGTCGAAGTACATGTTCGTGTACCTCAGTTGTCTGTTTTGGAGAGCGCGAACGCATTCGTCACCCATGCGGGGATGGGGAGCACACTTGAGGCCCTCGCCCTCAGGGTTCCGATGGTTGCCCTTGCTCAGATGGCGGAACAACAAGCCAACGCCGACCGTATTCGTGAGCTTGGTCTTGGTGAGGCGCTCCATCCCCAGACAATTACACCCGATGTGCTTTGGAACGCGATCGAGCGCGTAGCGCGGGATCCGCAGATTGCACGACGGCTGAGTGATATTTGGGTCGAGATTGAGGCATCTGGCGGCGCGAAGGCAGGGGCGAATATCGTCGACCGGATCATCGACACGGTGCCTGGGGAGAGCTGAACTGCAAAGCGCGAACTGCACGATGACGACATCGGCTCGTCCCCAGAAGATCGCTCATGCGCGAATCGGTGTTGTCTGCGAAACGGCTATCTGCCATGAATTACCGGTTCTAATGAGCACGTACGTGAGCGCACCCGTCGAACTTGGAATATCGGTGGTTTCGGAAGCCGATCGGCCGTCATGAATTGACTTAATGCAACTCACAATTGCTGTGTCAGGCGCCACGAGCCGAATGTCTATGATTCGAACGGTCGTGGTGACGTCCTTCAGCGGTGAGGCAAGAGCGTGAGCCATAGCCTCCTCGAACGAAGAGCGTCCCAGAAGTCGCCGACCGACAACGTTCACAATCACGACACCTTCTGCGTGCAATGTCGGCAGTTTGCGTGCGTCAGATTGGGCCTCGTGGGCCTGTCGAACAAGGTCACGGATCGCTTTCTCGTCGGATTCGGAAATGCGAGCGTGCTTGATATTCTCCATGCAAGACACGCTAATACCTCAACTTTGCTTGAGGTCAAGGCGGTGTGCCACAGCTGTCGTGCCGAACACTGCGATTTTCAGGACGGGGTCTGTGCTTTCTGCTTCGGGGATGGGAGCTGGCCAGCCACCATCGCGGTGAGCGCGGCGGCGAAGCCGAGCAACTGGATTAGGGTGAGGGCTTCACCTGCGATGGCGGCACCGAGGATAGCGGCCACCAGTGGGGAGAGCAGCCCGAGCAGCGCGGTCGCGGTCACGGGAAGGCGGCGGATACCGGCGAACCAGATCGTATAAGTCAGCAGCGCCCCGACTAGACCCAGCCAGGCGTAACCGAGCATGGCAGTACCGTCGATGTCGGGCGGAACGCCGTCGATAAGTAAGGCGGGCAGCAGGAGCACGAGGCCAGCGGCGGTGAGTTGCCACCCAGCCAGGCCAACAGCCGACACTCCCTGCGGGCGACCCCACTTCTTCGTGAGCACGACACCGATGCCCATCGATACGGCCCCGCCAAGACCCGCGAAGATGCCGATCGGGGACATGGCCGCATTCGGGCCGAGGACCACGAGCGCGACACCGAGCATGCCGAGCGCGCCCCAGCTGACCCGCCAGAGCGAGAGCTTTTCGTGCAGGATCGCCACGGCGAGGAATGCGATCATGAGCGGCTGCGCCGCACCCAGCGTGGCTGCCACACCGCCTGGCAACTGCTGAGCGGCGAGGAACAGCAACGGGAAGAACGCACCCATGTTCAGGGTGCCGAGTACCAGGCTCTTCCACCACCACGAGCCGCGCGGCAACTTCCGCGCGATCAGCAGCGCGATGAGTCCGGCTGGGAGTGAACGCATCAGGGCTGCGAACAGGGGGTGGCCCTCGGGAAGCATGTGCGTGGTGACGATGTAGGTAGTGCCCCAAACCGCCGGGGTGAGCGCGGTCAGTGCTGTCCAACCAGCACGGTTCGCGGTCTCTGCCCGAGTCCCCGGAGAAATGGGTGAGGTTGTCGTGGTGCTCATGGTTCAATCGTCGGCCGGATCAACTTATGAGTCCAACACATTGTTGTGATAGTAGCGATGAACTGTAATCATGAATGTGTGGAGTTGCAGCAGATGCGATATGTGGTCGCGGTGGCCGAGGAGCGCAATTTCACCAGGGCGGCGGAACGGTGCCTGGTAGTTCAGTCAGCACTGAGCCATCAGATCAAAGCACTCGAACATGAACTCGGGATGCGATTGTTCGCACGCACGAGTCGCCGGGTCGAGATTACCGCTGCCGGTGAAGCGTTCCTCACACAAGCACGTGCAAGTCTCGATGCTGCCGAACGTGCCGTTTCCGAGGCGGCGGCAGCGAACGGGCAGATTCGCGGCACCCTGACCGTCGGTGTGATCCCCACAGTGACCGCCATCGACGTACCTGCCGCGCTTGGGCAGTTCCACCGCACCCACCCAGCTGTGCAGATCAGGCTCCGGGGCGGCGGCAGCGACGAGTTCATCGCCGCGATCAGGGAGGGCAGCATGGACGTCGCCGTGCTCGGTCTGCCCGACAATGCGCCCCCGAAAGGCGTGAACGCGCGCGTGCTGGCACGAGAACGACTCGTTGCTGTCGTCTCCGCAAAACACGCGCTCTCCGGACGTCGCCGGCTTCGGTTGGAGGACATGGCCGGTGAAGCGTTCGTGGACTTCCCCGAGGGCACACCGGGCCGGGTTCCCTCGGACCTCGCGTTCCAGGCCGCCGGAGTCCGTCGCGAGGTCGCGTTCGAGGCCATGAGTACCGACCTCATCCTCGACTTGGTTAGGCAGGGTCTCGTGATCGCGCTGCTTTCACCGGCTGTGATCCCGGCCGGTAGCGACGATTTGCGAACGATCCCTGTCGTAGCGGGCCCCACCCGCGTTGAGTACCTCGCTTGGAGCAGCTTCAACCCCGTACCCGCAGCACAGGCGTTCCTCGATAGTCTGCCGTGACACGCACGATCGAATGCCACTACCTCTCTGGGGTCGGAGCGCTCAGATGCGCCGCGGGCCTGGCCCGTCGACTCCCAGCGCATCTTCGGGATTCAGCAGGCGGCAGGCTTTGAGCGACAGACATCCGCAGCCGATGCATCCGGTCAGTTCTCGCTGCAGATGATCGAGCTGCGTGCGCCGCACTTCAAGTTGGGCGCGCCATGACTGCGCTACGCGCCGCCAATCGCGCTGCGAGGGCGGGTCGTCGAGCGGCAGGCTCTCGAAGACCTCTTGCACGTCGCTGAGAGGAATGCCTAGACGCTTCGCGACGACGATGATCGAGATCCGCCTGAGCATATGCCGGCGGTAGCGCCGTTGATTTCCGGACGTGCGAGTGGAGGCGATGAGCCCCAGTTGCTCGTAGAAGTGCAGAGCGGATGCCGCAACGCCGGTGCGCCGAGTCACCTCACCGATCGCCAGCAGATCATCGGGCTCTAAAGACATCGCGCCTCCGCACTACCTCAATGTCACTTGAGATTACCGTGACGATAGCTTGACCTCAAGTTATCTTGAGGTATTACGGTCGAACACGCCACCGATTGCGGTGGTACGGAGTGAGCCTCCGCACTCGAAAACGACGAAAGACGACCTCATGCCCCAGAAGCCAGAACGCGCCACTCTGGACGGGAGCTGGCGCGAACTGCTCAGCAGCCACTACGCACCCACTGCCGCTGTTCTCGCCGGCGGCATCCTGCTTGAAGCGAGCAATGTGTACCTCACCACGAGCCTCCTGCCGACGATCGTCGCAGAGATCGGCGGTGCGGAGTTCTACGCGTGGACGATGATGACGTTTCTGCTCGCATCCGTGGTGAGCGCGATGCTGGTCAGCAGGATCCTGACTCGGCAGGGAGCACGTCGCGCCTACTTGCTGGCGCTCGGCCTGTTCGCACTCGGCTCGGTACTGTGCGCGGTGAGTCCATGGATGTCCGCGTTGCTGGTCGGGCGTGCGGTGCAGGGCCTTGGCGGCGGACTGCTCGCGGGGCTCGGCTATGCATTGATCCAGCGTGCGCTGCCGGAGCGATTGTGGGCGCGTGCCGCCGCGCTGGTT
>DQHP01000151.1 GCA_003524435.1 Microbacterium sp. | reverse complement strand
GCCCCTCCGCGCGCGGACGGCACAGTGCGCGCGGGCAGCTGCCCTCCCCTGCGCAGTGCGACGAGCTCTTCCACCCGGTCCCACCAGGTGGATTCGTCAGGCGCGTGGAAATAGTTGTCCCGCATCCAGTCCGGGTGCGGATGCCGGAACCGCCGCGCGATCACTTCCTCTGCCCCGCCCAGCAGCCCGCTTCCGACGAACACTGTGTTCAGCAGCGGCTTGTGCACGCCGAACGTGTCAAGCGCAATCACCGGGACTCCGCATGCGATCGCCTCGACGGCCGCGGTGGAGCTGACGGTCACGAGGCCCTCGGCACGAGCGAGTGCGGTCGCCATCGGCTCATATGAGAACACGAGGTTCGCCGGACGGCGCTCCAGCAACTCGGCGTAAGCGTCACGCTCCAGATGAGTCTCTGCCTCGCCGGGCTTTGAGCGCATCTTGATGACCACGCGGCGCGAGGGATTCGCCTCGGCAGCCCTTCGCAGCATCTGCGCGAGAGTTTCGCGTTCGCTCCGCTCCGCAGGAACGAGCGCCTGCGCTGCGAACACGAGATCCGTTGCGTGCGGCCGTTTCCCTCGCGGGCTCGCCCCGACGACCGGGGAATCGATGGATGCCGGTGAACTCGACTCGCGTGTGACAACGTCGCCGACCTCGGAGGAAGCGCCGGCCCTGACCAGTTCGCGCGCAACAACCCGTTGCTCCACAACAACTTGTGTCGACGCGGGCACGGCGTAGGGCAGCGTCGCCAGAGCTGTCGGAATGCTGACGCCGATCCTTCTGCCGAGTTCCGCGAACGCACGCTGCTCTCGATGCGAGTGCAGCACGAACAGGTCGCTCTCGCTCCGGTAATCCAACGCTCCGCGCTGCGCGGGCACCGACATTCCTGGCAGTCCGCTCACGACTACCGGCCGACGACGCAGCCGGTCGATCTGCCGCGCCACCAGGCGCACGAACGGTCCGCGACCGGCCAGCACGACAACATCCGGAAGCCGCCCACCGAGCCAGCCGACCAGTTCGTCGTATCCAATGCGGGTGACATCCTGCTCACGAAATCCGGTTCCGGCCAGCGCCACCTGCTGTTGCCCGTCGCTCACCGTCAGCGGCGTGCGCACGAGAAGAAGGTGGCGCTGGATGCCAGGCACCGCATCCAGAAGAGCAGCCGACCACTTCACAAAGGAGTCGGCATCGGCGATCGCGATGACACTGAGTTCGTTGCGGCCGCTCACGCTGGGTTCGTTGCGGCCGATTCCGCTGTGCTCAGTGCGACCACTCACGCGGATCTCGTCATGAGAGGTCATGCGGGAACGCGACGCAGCTTCGCCATCGGGGCCTGCTCGCCCGGGAAGACACGCTTGACGCCGTCGCCCAGAGCGGTTTCGATCACGCGGATGTCGCGCACGAGGTGCTCGAGCCCTGCCGGCTCAAGCGAGGCCGCCTGGTCGGAGCCCCACATCGTGCGGTCCAGAGTGATGTGGCGCTCCACTGCGACCGCGCCCAGGGCAACGGCGGCAAGGGAGATCTGCAGCCCTCGCTCATGCCCCGAGTATCCGACCGGAACCCCGGGGTACCGGTCGCGAAGCGTCGCGATCGCGCGGATGTTCGCCTCTTCAGGCTCCATCGGGTAGGTCGAGGTGGCGTGCATCAGCACGACACGGTCGGTGTCTAGGACGTCGAGCGCCCGGTCGATCTGCTCGATCGTCGACATCCCGGTGGAGAGGATGATCGGCTTGCCGGTCTCACGCAGCGCCTGCAGCAGCTCGATGTCCGTGAGGCTCGCCGAGGCGACCTTGTGGGCGACGACGTTCAGGTCTTCGAGGAACGTGACGCTGGGAACATCCCACGGGGAGGCGAACCAGTCCAGGCCGTTCAGTGCGGCGTGGTCGCCAACTGCGATGTATTCGTCCCGCCCGAACTCCACACGCCGACGGTAGTCGAGGTAGGTCATGCGTCCCCATGGCGTATCCCGCGGGACATCACGCATGTGCTCCGGGGTGGAGATCTCCGGGGTGCGCTTCTGGAATTTCACGGCATCCGCACCCGCGCGAGCGGCGATGTCGATGAGCCGTTTGGCGATGTCCACGTCGCCGTTGTGATTCAAGCCGATCTCCGCGATGACATACGCGGGTTGCCCTCCGCCGATCACGCGCGAACCGATGCTGACAGTCATCTCATCCTCCAGTTGTCTTCGCCTCCCTCCTGAATACGTGGAGAGAGTGAACATCGCGCGACGCGGGAGTTACCGGGTGACGGTCAACTGGCTAATACGCGTTCTATGAGCTCGCGGACAGCACCTTCCCCACCCGCTCGGCTCAGCACGATGCGCGCCTGGGCTCGCACCAGCGGATGCGCATTCGCGACCGCCACCGGCCAGCCCACCGAGCCCATCGCGGCAAGGTCGTTGACGTCGTTGCCGAGGTAAGCGATGTCCGACAGCGCGATACCGTTCTCGGCCGCCCATTCGGCGAGCGCCGATTTCTTGTCCTCGATACCGTGCAGCACCGGCACGCGGAGCTTGTTCGCCCTTGCGCGCACAACAGGGTTGACCTCGGTGGAGAGGATGAGCATCGGGATACCGGCACGGCGCAGCCGCGATACCCCCATACCGTCCTCGCGGCTGACTCGCACCTGTTCCCGGCCGTCACTGTCGATCAGGGCGGTGTCGTCAGTGTGGACGCCGTCGAAATCGGTGACGACGGCCTTGACGTCGATGTTCTGGGGCACGTCGACAAGGCCGGCAAGAGCGGATGCCACGGCAAGCTGCTGCGCGTCATCGATCTCGAGCGCCGACCACTCGGGCACCGCGACGAGGCCGATCCGGCCGAAGAAGCGATGTCCGGCACGACGGAAGCCGTCAGCCCGGAACGCGTAGAACGCGCCGGTCTCGAGATAGTGCGGCTCGCGATCCTGGCGGCGCGGGCGGTGCGCGGCATCATGGTTGATCGCGTCCGCGGCGCCTTCGTCGTCGCGGCGCCAGAGAAAGCCGTATGTCTCGTGGGCAGAGAAGACGCTGTCGTACTGCCCAGAGCGGATCAGCTCGGCGGCCTCGTCGATGCCTTCACTCTCGATGAACGGCGAAGTGGCCTGCACGAAGACGACGGCCTCGACCCGCTCCCCCGCTGATTCGAGCACATCGAGGGCATGCAGCACCGCGCTCTCGGAGGTCGCGTCGTCACCCGAGAGCTCTGCCGGGCGGCGGATGACACGGGCGCCCGCCGCCGCGCTCAGCTCGGCGATCTCATCATCATCTGTGGAGACGACGACCAGATCGACGCGCTCGGCCGCCGCCGCTGCGCGGATCGCGCGCTGGACAAGTGGGATGCCGCCGACG
>DQHP01000024.1 GCA_003524435.1 Microbacterium sp. | reverse complement strand
GCGACCCCAGGCCACCGCGCTCGCGCACCCATGCACCGAGTCCGACGCGGCCGAGCACGGTGAGCAGTTCCTCGTCGGTCGCGGTATCGCGGGCGAAGAGCAGGTTCTGCCGGATGTCTTCATCGAACAGCTGAGGATTCTGCTCGCAGAGGCCGACGATCCTTCGCAGAGACGGGCCGCTGAGCGACGCGGCATCCGTGCCACCGATCGTGTACTCACCGCTCGCATGCGAGAACTCGGTCCTCAGGAAGCCGACCAGCACCGACGCCAGCGAACTCTTGCCCGCACCGCTCGGTCCCGACACGAGCACCCGCTCCCCCGGTGCGAGATCGAGATCCACGCCGCGCAGCGCCGGTATTCCACTCGGCCATGAGGCGTGCACATTCCGCAGGCGAAGATCAGTGGATGCGGGAATGTCTGCGGACCCCGCATCCGATCTGAGATCCTTCGGCATCTCGGCAGGAAGCACGTCGACGATCCGTCGCGCGCTCGCGCGCACGCTCCGCCACGATGATGCTGCGATCGGCACCGCCCCGAAAACTTCGAAGACCACCATCGGCACGAGAACGACGACGGCAAGCCAAGGGCCGTCGATCTCGCCCGTCGCAAGATGCGGGGATGCCACGGCAAGCGCCGCGACGGATGCCACACCTGCCAGCGTCGACACGACTCCGGCGGCAACCGCCTGCGCGAACGATGCGCGAGTCATCGTGCGACGCAACAGGTCATCGGCGCGTTCAATGCGCTCGCGCGCTTGGGGCTCGGCACCGTAGGCGAGCAACACGTCAAGGCTGGCGAAGTAGTCGACGAGGGATGCCGAAACCTCTGCCCGTTGCCGTGAGATCCGCTCTTCCGCGCGGGAGCCGAACACCCAGCCCAGCCCGATGGCCACCAATGCGGTGACAACCAGGCAGGCGGCAAGAATGAGGGCAGCCGGCGGAGAGATGAACGCGATGAAGCCCACGGCGCCGAGCGCTACTACCGCCGAGACTGCCAGCGGCTGCACGACACGCAGCGGCAGATTTTGCAGGTTCTCGACGTCATCGACGAGCGCCGAGAGCACCTGGCCGCGGTCGGTGCGTCCGAGCCCCGCTGGCGAGAGAGGAATGAGCCGGTGCACCATGTCAGAGCGCGTACTCGCGAGCTGACGCAACGCCGCATCGTGTCCGGTGAGCCGCTCGAGGTACCGGAATACTGCACGCGAAACCGCGAAGAATCGCACGCCGACCACTGCGACAGACAGCGGAACGAGGGAGTCAACGATCGAGGCGCTAACGATAAGCCAGCCACTCACCGCGAGGAGAGCGACCGCCGCCGCCGCCGAGAGCACCCCCCAGATGAGGCCGGGGAGAAACTGTCGCACGGACGGCTGCGCGAGACGGAGAATGTCGCGGATGCGGGTGGGGTTCGTGAGGGCACGTGACGACGTCATACGAGCACTCCCAACGAAATGACGCGATCCGCGATCGTCCGCGCCGTGCGGCGGTGGGAGACGAGGAGGATTGTGGCGCCAGCATCCGCTCGCTCGCGCAGCGATTGCCACAGGCGGGCTTCGGTTTCCGAGTCCAATGCGCTTGATGGTTCGTCCAACATCAGCACGCGTGCGGGATCTGTCGCATGCCGGTACAGTGCTCGCGCGACGGCGACACGCTGCGCCTGCCCGCCAGACAGACCACTTCCCTGCACGCCGAGTTCCTGTGCGGCGTCAAGGTCGGCGCAAGCCGCTTGGAGTGCTTGGCGGATGCCGTCGACATCAGGACTGGGATCGCCGAGCGCCACGTTCGACGCGATCGTGCCCTGCATCAGCCCCGGCGTCTGACCGGCCCAGGCGAGCCAGTCTGAGGGCGTGAGGGTGCGCACATCGGCACTACCGAAGCTCGCTTCACCGTCAAATCCAGCTGCTCCTCGCAGCGCCGCGAGCAGACTCGACTTTCCTGAGCCGCTGGGCCCCTCAATCAGGGTGATTGTGCCGGGTGTGGCGTCAAACGACACCGGTGGGAGGTCGCGGACACGGAGGTCGCGAACCCTCAGTTCACCGATGTTGGCTGTCCGCAACTCCTCAAGGTCCGTCCCAGGCCGAGCCGATCCGGCCAGATCGCCCGGTTTCAGCGCGATCCTTGAGGAGTTGTGAACGAGAGCGGCCGCATCCAGTACCTCAAACACGTCCTCGGTCGCCGCAACCCCCTCGGATGCCGCATGGAACTGCACTCCGACCTGGCGGATGGGCAGGAAGGCGTCCGGCGCGAGCAACAGCACGAACAGGCCCAGCTCCAGCGGCATGTCGCCCGCCAGCAGCCGAAACCCGACCGTCACAGCGATCAGCGCGACGGCCAGCGACGCCAGCAGTTCCATCGCAAACCCGGAGAGGAACGAGAAACGCAGCACCTTCATCGTCTCGCGCCGATACTGCTCAGCGGTGACTTCGATCTGCGCTGCCGCACGACGATCTCGTCCAAACAGCCGCAGCGTAGAAAGCCCCTGCACCGTGTCGGCGAAGCGCGCCGCCAGACGCTGCAGCGTCTGCCACTGCTTTCGCTGCACGGTGCGCGTAGCCATGCCGATCAGGATCAGAAACAGCGGAATCAGCGGCAGCGTAATCGTGGCGATGAGCCCGCTCGGCCAGTCCTTCCACCACATCACGGCAATCAGCACGGGCGTCGCGATCACCGTCAACACGAGCTGCGGAAGATACCGGGCGAAGTAGGCATCCAGCGACTCCAGCCCATGTCCGGCCGTGACAGCGAGCGATGCCTGGTTACGTCCCGCTAGCCACCCCGGACCGAGCTTTCCTACGGCTCGGATTAGCCCCCGCCGCAGCTGTGCACCGGTGCGTGCCGCGGCGGTCGTGCCCGCAGCATCGGATGCCGCAATGAGCAGCCCGCGCGCCAGCGCGA
>DQHP01000059.1 GCA_003524435.1 Microbacterium sp. | reverse complement strand
CGCACGCCATGGCCGTCACGGCCGCCTGGGGCGCAGCGAAGTCGTGCGGCCACCGCTGGCGCCACTGGATGGTCGCATTGAACGTTTCGATGTGACAATCGGCGCTGCCGTGGAGTTCTTGCGCGGCACCTGGCCCGAACTGCAGGAGGTTCGCTTCGAAATTGGAGCCCTGCCGCTCAGCTCTCATGCCGACGGCATCCCGCGGTGGCACGTCGACCGTGAAGCACGCAGGATCGTGCTGTTCCGCATTCCTATTGAGCGCTTACTCCCACCGGGACACGATGATGGGATGCATCGGCGCATCGCTATTGAAAGCGCGGTTTTCCGCGCGGCCGCAGAATATGTCGGTAAAGACCCCTGGGACTTCGGCGACGATCACGGATAGACGGTGATCGGCTCCTGCGCAGCCGCGCCTGTCCAGACCGGCCATCCGGCCAGTGCATCTGTTCCTGACATCATGACAGCCGAATGCACCGGGGCATCCGTCGACATTGCGTACGTCTGATCAGCCTTCACATCGACGACCACAGACTCTCCCGCGGGAACTGCGATCTCCTCGGCTGTTCCGCCGGATGTCGGCGCGAGCGACACATTGGCCTCGGCATCGCCGGTGTTCACAAGGTGCAGCCGAGGCTCTGGCCCCTTCGGCACGGCGACGAACACTTCTCCGCTAATCTCTGGAGCCGGTGTCATCCACGAAAAATCACTGCCCGCACCGATACGAGTGGTCTGCCATGCTGCTCCGACGACGGGTGAGCCAGCCGTGACCTCGACGCTGTACACGCCGCGTTCCAGACCGTCGAGGCCCAGCTCTGCTGGAACCTGCGCGTCCAACGCCACCGTTGTCTCCTTCACCGTCTTATCGGCCGTGCGGACCGTAACGGTGGCTTCCGTTGCTTCGCTGGTCGCCATCAGCCGCAAGACGGTGACGGGCGTGTCATCGCTGGGTTTGATCACTTGCACGCCCGCGAAGGTGAGGTTCTCGCTCGGGGCGCCCGAGGTGTCCTGGATGTCGATGCCGGATGGATCGAGGGTGCGGATCAAAGAGGACTGCAGCACAGTCCTCAGCGGCGCACCTTCAGCGGTAATACGCACCACTGGCTGTTGAACTCCCGCGGCAACTGATGCCAGAGGCACCGCCAATTGCGTGCCCGCAGGAACGATGGTGCTCGTCGAGGTCGGCTCAGCGCCGAAAACAGTGACTGTCGCTGTCGAGGTGACATCGCCCGGGTTCGACAAGACGATGAGGTCACTCGTGCCGGTTTCAACCGTGCCGCCGACTAGCCACGATTCGGTGCTCGGCTCTCGACAGGCGCTTGCTGCCAGGCCCTTAAGGTCGTCCGCGGCGATTGCGACCGACTCCGCTGCCGCGACGAGCGAGGATCCACCCTGTTCGGCACTACCCACGAAGCGCTGTGGTCCGTCCGTCTCTCCGCTGAGGTCAGAGATCGCGATCGAAGAGTCCTCACGAGGACCATTGCTGTCGACAGTGACGTCAGGCCGACCGGCCGGCGACATCTGCTGAGCGTTCTGGGAATCGCGACCAATCGCCCGGAACGGACCGTTGCAGACGAGTGTTGTGTCGCCGGCGGAGGGTGTCACGGCAACCTGGGCCGGCTCGTTCGTGACGGCTGGCCACGGCAACGCCACGGCTGCGGTCACACCTGCCACACATCCGACGGCGATGATCGCTCCTGCCATGAGTCGCGCGCTGGTGGCCACAACCCGAATCGCACGTTTCTGACTCATCGATCTTCCTCCGACTCGACGGGTTTGTCATCGACAGGTGCTTCCTCGGCGGTCTTGTCCTCGACAGGCTTGTCATCGACAGGCGATTCCTCGACGGGCGCTTCCTCGACAGGTTTGTCTTCGACAGGCTCGTCCTCGACGACCGCGCTGTCGATTTCCGCGTCCTCGGCAGCGGCGGCATCTGCCTCTTCCACCGCGGGATCATCTGTGCGCTTCGGCAGCACCATCGGCTCTTCCGCCGACCGTCCAACGATGCGAGATTGCGCACGCGCAGCTCGACGCGACGCACGAGTTGGCACCGCGAGCAGGAGCGCTGCGAACAGCACAATCAGCTGCAAGGCGGTGAGGCTGCTGGCAGTGGCGCTTTGCGCGTCGGCGAGGTCAGCGCGTGCGGCGGGACGGTTCTCCAGACGCCACAGCACCCCTTTGTCTGTCTCGCTCACCTTCACAAAGCCCGCGCGCTGATCCAGTGCGGTAACGGCGGCGACACGGGAGGCTCGAGCGGCGTCCGCCTCGACGGTGGCCGCTTGATCGAGCAGCACGAAGTGAATCCCCTGCTGAGCAAGTTCGTCTGCGGCGTCGAAGGTGCGTGAGGACAGCAGATCAACCGTGAGCGCCGTGATGTCTCTCCCCTGCGCCGTTGTCGCGGTACTCAGCATCGATGTCTGCGCCCCGAGTGTTTCGCTGGCGCCCCAGATGACCTCGGAGGCCAGGCCCCCATCGTTCTGCGGCGTGACAACAAGCGTGGCGATCTCACGGTCACCACTCGCCTCGGCGTCAACGAATGCGGGCAGTGTGCTCTCTGGCCCGTTCGTGAGTACTGAGCGATCAGTATGCAGCGCCGTCAAAGCGGGAACTGCGCAGATGGCAAGAGCGAGACCGGCGACGGTAACGGCAGCGATACGCAGCCGAGGCAAAGTAATTGCCGTGTCGAGTGTCACGAGTGCAGCGCCGACGGCGCCGGCCCAGGCCAGGCTCAGCCCGGTACCTGGCCAGATGGCTACTGGTGTCCCCTGAGTGAAGCTGACCGTCACTCCCACTGCGACAAATGCTGTCGCGAGTCCGGCCATCGTGACCACGAGCATCGTGATACCCGCGCCCCAGCGCGGAGCGACGGCTGCTGTCAGTGCCAACAGCGCGAGTGGTGCGATCAGCAGCGGCGCCCAGGCTGCGACGGCAGGAGGAATAACCAGCATCCATCCGGCCAGATCGGCGGTGGGGAAACCTGTCGCGAGTAGCATCCGCCCTGCGCTATCTGCGGTCGCCTGCGGCCCTGCCCAGATGAGTCCCGGGTCAGCGAAGATCGCCCACAGATTGCCGCGCTGCAGCTGCCAGATGACGAGCGGTGCGAAGACTGCGGCGGTGGGTACGAGCAGCCACACGAGGCGCACGGCGCCGTGGAACCATCCACGCGCGAGCACAATGACCATCGCGACAAGCCAGAGGAGCACGAGTCCGGGTGCAAGCACGGGCGCGCACGCGATACTCATCGCCAGGATGATGGATGCTGCGCCCGCAGCCCCCCAGGATCGATGAGCGACAACGGCGGAGTGGAACAGCCACGGCAGCAGGAGGTGCAACAGCACTGCGGCCGGACGTCCGTCGATGAGAGCCGTGAGGAATGTCGGCGCGAGCGCCCAGGCGACACCACCGAAGATGCGCATTCCGGCCCGGTCGCTGATTCGCGTTGCGGCGAACCATCCGCCAAGCACGGCAAGAGGCAGCGCAAGCAACCAGAGCAACACCATCGCGAACGACGGGGCGCCAGCCCACAGGCTTCCGAGTACGGCGATGACTCCGGCGAAGGGATCTGCGGGGCCGACAACACCGAGACCGATGCCGCGGAGGCCCCAGCCCGCGTCGTTCCAGAGCCCTACGACAGTGTCTCGCAGTGGGAGCAGACCGCCGCCACCGATTGCGGGCCAGGCGAGCAACATCGTGAACGATGCCACGCTCACGACGAGGGCCGCAAGGACGACCCACGCTCCCCCACCAGAGAAGAAGTTGAGTTCGCTGACTGCGCCGCCCTCGCTGCCGTGCCCGTCGTCGAGTTTGCGGTGCAACTGTGCGCGTGTGATTCGCATCGGTGCGATGCTCGACCACGTCGCCGTGCGGAAGGAGCGGATCTCGTGTCGTGAGCGCGTCACGGAGGGGACGCGGATCATCGCCGTCACCGCGGCCGCCCATTCGGGGATCACAGACGCCGGACGTTTGCCGACCAGATGCGCGATTGTGCGCCAGAGTGCCAGCGGAAGCAATGACAGCCAGTGCAGTGCGACGACCGGCGCTGGCGCGTAAGCGAGGCGCCGATGCAACTGCGCGAGGCGCGTGGCGTATGCGCGCCGCGACT
>DQHP01000122.1:58197-58405 GCA_003524435.1 Microbacterium sp. | reverse complement strand
GACAGCGCCGACTCGCGGGCAGCCCGCTGCGCGTCCAAGGCCGCAAGGCTGCGCCGGTAGGCGAACGCGATCGCCCATACTCCGATGAACACGAGGAGACTCCCGAGAGCCCAGCTCGCGATCTGCCCGGCAAGGTCCGGGGAGTCCCAACTGTAGGTCACCGTGGTCGATCCGCCCAGTGGTAGTGAATTCAGTGCCGCCACACACA
>DQHP01000122.1:0-58190 GCA_003524435.1 Microbacterium sp. | reverse complement strand
CGAAAGCGCACCGGACTCGGCTATGGGGCAGCGTCACGGTCGTCACCGCGATCACGACCAGCAGCGCACCGTACAACCACACTTGCCACGGCCCGAGGAACGCCCCGAACCGCAGCGCCGGGAGAGCGAGCTGGGCGATGAGGAGCACGAGCCCCAGCGCCAAGCTCGTCATCGGCAGTCGTCGCGCCAGGCACAGCGACGTCGCGAGCAACGCGAGACCGATGGGCGCGACCGGTGACGCGATAAAGAAAGACGGCAGGCCGGCCCCGATCAACAGCACAACGCCGGCCAGCGGCAACGCTGCCTCGCTGGACCACCGCTGCAATCGAATCATGCCATCGACTCTATGAGCTGACCTTTCCGTTCTACTGGACTTCGTTCGCAATCTCATCCAATAGGTGGAGAAGCAGACGGACGACAGTCGTACGAAGCTCCATTGCCTGCCGGTGGTGCGGTGCAGGGCCTCCGGCGCTATCTCTACATCGGTGCTGAGGAATTTGGGATTGGTCGCCGCTACAGGGCGGCAACGTGGCAACATCCTGGCAACCAACGCTGGTGACGAGAACTTTCGCGTCGCACTCGACACACGCAGGACCCCAGTAAACACAGGGCAGAACGGAGTCGGGTACGCAGTTCCGGGGGGAGCCGATTCCCCTCTCACGGCGGTAACGCGGGTTCGAATCCCGCTGGGGTCACAACACTGGAAAAGCCCCCGATCCCTTGGAAACACTGGGATCGGGGGCTTCTTCGTTTTTAGACTGATTCTTCCCAAACGTCGTCGTCTTCCGGTTTTGGACACTTTGCGGGATGGTCACCGCACATCCCCGTCCTTTCTGACATTTCGGTACGCTGAGATCGTGCCCGCATTGCCTCATGAGACACGCCAACGCGTACGCCTCGGAAAGACGGCGGTGATCGTTGCGCTGGTCCAGCCAGCAGTTCTCCTCGTGTTTTTGGTTGCATCGCTGATCTTCACGGGCGCCCAGGTGATGAGAGACCAGTCCGCAGCGTACGAACAACTTGTGCCTTTTCCTGTTTTCGTCGTCCCTGGTTGGTTTCTCGTTGCTCCCGCTGGAGTGTTGGTCGTCGTGATCGCGATATACACCTTCGCTGCACAGATGCTCGACGCACCGCGAATCGGCGGACTGTTCTGGCCGGTCATCGCCTCTCTCGTCGCCGCCTTCTTTTTTCTGCTGGCCAGGACCACGCAAGACGATCCGCTGCTTCTGGTCTGCCTTTGGCTCAACGTCGCGAGCATCGCGCTTCTTATCTTGGCTGCGGTGCGCTTCGTGCCGACCTATGATCGCTGGTCGTCGAACCATCGCTCTCGCATGCCGACCAAGCTATGAAGCCTGCTCACCCGCACCGTCTGGGGCTTGTTTCGCGCGATGTTGAGACGGCTCGGTGGCATAGTTCGGCGGCCATTCTCGTCGTAGTGGTTGGTGTCGGAGGGCATCACACCCACGCATCACCGCGAGGATGAACTCATTGGCCCAAGCCGACAGGGAATTCGATCCCTCCAAGTTGTGCGGGGAAATGCCACCCGTTCTGCCGGGCTCAGCCGATCAAGTATGACAAGTAGGGCAGCACCCACCGCGTCGGAGAGTGCCGTCGTGCCGCGTGCGGCGCGCATCCCGCATCCGCGCGTGGGATATATGGAATCGGATCAATGCACCCATCCGCCAGCCAGCGGGCCAGCACTGAGACGGCTTACGGCGGGGTGAGACTGATCAGGAATCGAGAAGTGAGTTGGTTTCTCCCTTCATAGTGTGAACCCAGGTCCTACACAGCGACCGCAAAATGATGAGGAGTAGACCATGGCTGAAAAGACCGCAGGGCTGTCGAAAGACGAACGCGACGCCGTCAAACAGCGCGCCGCGGAGCTTCGTGCAGAAGAGAAAGCTGGTAAAACTCGTGCGGCGGGCGAGAAAGCGGTGCGAGATGCGATCTCTGCGATGCCCGACGCGGATCGCGTGCTTGCTGAGGGTATCGATCGCATCGTCTCGGAGGTCGCCCCTCACCTGGTGCCCAAGACTTGGTACGGGTTTCCGTCATACGCCGACGAAGACGGCAAAGTCGTGGTCTTCTTTAAAGCCGCGTCGAAGTTCACGACGCGCTACGCGACACTGGGGTTTGAAGAGTCGGCTCAGCTTGACGAGGGGGATCTGTGGATCACATCCTTTGCTGTCCTCGCGCTCACTCCCGAAACCGAAAAAACGATCGCGGCCCACATCCGTAAGGCAGCCGGATAGACGCGTTCTAGGCGTTCGACCCGCGCTCGAATCATGCGCGCAAGGAGAGCCTTCGAAACGCGGAGTTGCTCAGCGGGAACACCATCATGCCCATCAGCGCTACCCCGAATGTGACGAAGGCGATCCAAGTGGTGGTGGCCGCGGCGAGCGCCCCGAACGCGGCCATCGCGAGCGGCATGAGCACGTCATCGCCGAGGCGGGTGATTGCGCTCATCCTTCCTAGGTACGCGGTGTCTATCGTTGCGGCGAACGTTGCGCTCAGTAGTACGGATGCGAATCCCGCGGTCAGGCCGATGAAGAGGCACCCGACTCCGGTGACCCACAGGGGGCCGATGCCGAGCAGAACGATTCCGGCGCCTTGAACGACAAGCGCCCAGAATCCACCGCGTGCCTCATATCGAGGACGCCATTTCACAACGATGATGGCGCCGAGCGCCGCACCGAGGCCAATCAGCGCTTCGAATATGCCCACGGCTTGGGCGCCCCAGCCTTCATCGTGTGCGCGCAGCGCTATGCCGATCCCCGTCGCGGGGCCTACGGCCAGATTCAGCCCGGACAGCGCGAATACGAGCGTGCGGGTAGTCGGCGCATCCTTCAGGTGGGCGAACCCTCGCGTGATTCCGCGCAGCGCGGACTCTCGATCTGCGCGTGCGAGAGCGAATCGTGGTCTCAACCAGATAGCGATGAATGCGATGACGAAGGTAAAGGTCAGCGCATTCAGCGACGCGCTGCCGGCAAGGCCAGCGGATGCGACGAGAAAGCCGCCGAGTGCGGCCCCGCCCATCGTTCCGAGCCGAGTAGCAGTTTGCATCAAGGCGCTGTAAGCGGGCAGATCACTTGTGTGCACGAGTTGACGGCCGATGGTTGCGGCTGACGGCTCGTAAAACGCATCGCAGGCGCCGAAGGCGATCGCTGCCAGTAGGAGCATGAGCACGGTCGGTGGGGATGCCAGCACCCACAGCGCGACGGTGATGAGAACAACCACCCTGATCGCGTTGAAGATCATCATGATGTGTCGCGCGTTCGCCCTGTCGGCGAGCACTCCGCCGAAGAGCAAGATCACGGCGCGTGGCACGGTGCCGGCAGCGACGATGAGCCCCGCGACGGCGGGCGACGTGATCTGCACAGCTGTCCAGACCAGCGCGATGCTCCAGATCGCGTCCCCCGCGTCGGAAAGAGCTTTGACACCGATCCACGCGTGAACGGCACGGTCTCGCGCAAAGCGCGGTGGTTCGCGGAGAAGGAGGGGGTTGGAGGTAGTCATTACGGCTCCGTCGGAAAGGCTCTGGCAAAGAAGAATACGGGCGTGCGCTTTTGTCCGTCTTCGCGATCGATCTCGTTATGCCACCCATCCAGAGTCGTCCGCATACGTTCCGCGAGGTCAGCGAGTTCTGCGGGTGTTGCCCAACCCAAACTCTCGGTATTGAATCCGTCGTACTCCGGGAGTTCGCGGCGGCGACTGCGCTGCTGCCAGCGTTGTAGTCGTTCGAGCTGCTGGCGAATGCCGGTGCGCTCAGCCTCGCGGGCTAACAGAGCGTCGGCCGGAGAATCATCGTAGTCGTCGGTTGACCAGATGAAACTCTTTCGCGTCAGCTTCCACCAGCTCGTGCGCTTGTCGCCGTGCGGATCGGCAACGCGCTCGACGACGCCTGCACGCTCCAGCATTCGCAGATGATGGCTAATGCTGCCCACTTGGCTATCGAGCGCGTGCGAGATCGCGGTCACTTGCGCGGTGCCGTAGAGCAAGAGGTAGTCGAATATGCGTCGGCGCAGTGGGTGATGCACTGCGGTAATTACGGAGATGTCTTCCACAACCTACAACGCTAAGCGGGACGTGGCCCTTTCACAAGCCCTCTTGTATACCCCGGAAAGACGGAGTTTTAGGCGGAAAGTGCGGGCGCAGGATCGGTGCGTACGCGACGGTTTCGCAATCCCCAGAGCATCATGGCGCTCGCGCCGATCGGTACTAAGAACCCGATCATCACGATGGCGAGCCACACGGGGAACACAAGAGCGGCCCCGGTCACTATGGCCAATAGAACTCGAATGCTCCCGGACAAGCGCAGCATCTGGAACGTGATGACTGCAAGCCCCATAGCGATCACGACGAGTCCCGGCCAGGGGAACAAGCCCGATGGGGTGAAACCGATGATTGTGTCCAGTGCGATGAGCGAGAGCCCCAGCGCGAGCGTTACGACAGGGAACCAGCGGTATACGGGTGTTGTAGGTCGGCGGTCCTGGCGGATCCACGCGAGGCAGAACATGAGGGGTATCGCGCAGAGCTGTCCGGCGCACAGTCCCAGTTGCATCGCTCTTGTCGAGTCAATCCCTGCGGTCCAGGTGGAACCGGTGAGTGCGAAGGCAGCGCACACAACGCTGATCGCCAGAGTGGTCCCGGCGACTATCGTGACTCTCCGAGCGGTTGCTGGCGTGACGGCTCGCGGCACGCTGCGAGGGCGTGTGCGTATGGGGCCCCTCTGAAACGCGCAGACAAAGAGCAATGCCAGCCCGAGAACTGCGGTTGTCATCGGGCTGATCAGTGCCACGCCGAGCAACGGGGGAGTCACAACCGCGGCGCTGGCTGCGCCAGCCCACCGCGCGCTACGCGGCACCTTTCGCAGCAGCGCGTGCGTCAAGAGAAAGACTGTCCCTGCGCCGAGGGCCCAGGCGGAAGCGAACAACGGAGCAAAAGCGAGCGCGAATGGCGATGCGATGCCACCAGTATCCGCTTCTTCGAAACCAACGGACCAGGACACCGCGGCGGTCGCAGCGAGCGCCCAGGCAGGCAGCACGCAAGCGAATACGGTGACGGCACGCCCTGGCAAAATCATCCGCGAGTCTCGCAGCAAGCACAAAACGGCGTACGACAGGAGTAGCGGAGCCAAGAACTGCCCGAGTGCAGCGGGAATCCAACCGCCACCGACCTGTGCGATGGTGCCCAGGCCAAAGGTCACGGCCGCCGTGTGCATCAGCGTGCAAAGCAGCGCTCCGAGCGTTGCGATCAACGCCGCGTTTAGCGAGAAACGCTCGCCCAGGCCCGTCCAGCGAATATTCCATGCCTCCGAGACGGTTGGTGCAGTGCGATTCTTCGCCTCTGCTGCATCGAGAAGCGTACCGAGCAGCACGGCCTCGTGTGATGTGCGCCATGACCGTGGATACCAGCGTAGAAGCGCCTGATACTGCGTCTCGAGGCTCATGCGAACGCCACCGACGCCACGGCAGGACGCGGACGCACCGCGAGACGTTGCGTCGCGATGCGCGCGCGTTCAGCCAGTTTGGCCGCCTCTGCCTGCAGGACCACCGCACCGCGGTCAGTGAGGATGAAGTAACGCCGCGCGCGACCGTCGACAACTTCTTCTCCGGCGGGTTCAATCAGCTGGTCACGCTGCAGCCGATCCAGCGTCGCATACAGCGTGGGCACTTTCAGTGATGTCTCGCCAGCGCTGAGGGAGTTGACGTCTTGCAGGATGCCGTAGCCGTGTCGGGGGCCAGCGGCGAGGGCGCTGAGGATCCAGAAGGATGGTTCGGTGACGCGGTTACTCATGCCGCGAGTATATATCGGTTACAAGAGTATGCCTGTCACTGCGACGACGACGACGCGCCTGTCTTGTCGAGCGATGATCGTGCGGTGTTGCGTCGTCGCCGGCGGATCAGCCAGATGACCAGGACGACAGCGCCCGCTACGGCAAGCCACGGCAGCAAGAATCCGAACGCGATCACCAGCGCGTTCAGAGAAACAACCAGCCCATTCCAACCCGCAAGCAGCCCGTCGCCAAACCCGGCAGGGTCGGCAACCGTCGGCGTCGAACTTCTGGTGAGCTCGACCCGCAGTGACGACATCGCGACCTGGTCTTCGAGGGAAGCGAGCTGCTGCTCGTATGACTCCAGCTCGGCTTGCCGCTCTGCCAGGGCCGTCTCTGCTTCGATGAGCTCAGAAACATTGCCGGTATTCGACATCAGCTCGGTAAGGCGCTGCACAGAGGCACGTAATGCATCGACGCGAGCACGTAGATCAATTGCCGTTGCTGTCACATCCTGCTTCGAGATCGAAGACGCGAGAACCTTCCCCGATGACTCCAGTTCCTCGAGGACCTGTGCGAGGTCATCGGAGAGGACACGGATGGAGATCCAGCCGTGTCCGGCATCCGGTGGCGCCTGCGCCGACGTGGTGTCTTCGACAGGAGTCGTCCGGATATCTGTGCTTTCGACATAGCCGCCGTGCTTTTCGGCGAGCGCAGTGATCTCGTCGGCGGCGCCTCTCACATCGGCGACCTTGATCGTCGCCTGCGCGTTTTGAATGATTTCGCGTGACACGGCGCTGTCTGCTGCAGTTTCGGCCCCGTCACCAGCAGCCGGCGCGATATCGGCGGAGCCTCCGGAGGGGTACGACGAGCTGTCGCCGGACATTGAGCCGCCACTACCGACAACACCAATGAGGGGTGGTGCAATCAGAATGCCAGCCGCGAACGCCGCCGCGACTCCCAGCCCAGTGAGCCAGCGACGCCGGCGCGTGCGTGCACGTGTCGCTACCGGCGTGGCGGAGGGGCGTGAACCAGCGATTTCGGCGAACACGGCAGTCTCAATTCTCTTGATGCTCTCTGAAGAAAGCTTGGGGAGGGGGCCGTTAGGGATGTGCTCGCTCATGCGTCTCTCGCTTCCTGGACAGTGTCGCGCAGCTGGGTGCGCACTCGGGAGAGACGGTTTCGAACGACCGCGTGGCTGACGCCGAGTTCGGCGGCTGCTGCGTGATACGCATACCCATCGGCCGCGCACAGCTGGAAGATCTGCTGGTCTAACTCACTCAGTGTGCCGAGTTCCGTGGTGATCCTTTCGGCCAAGGATGCTGTGATCACCTGTTCCTCGATGTTCACCGTGTCGGCGATCATCTCATCGACAGCAGTCGTGGTGTGCGCCTGATCACGTCGACGCTGCCGCAAACGGTTCGCTGATTGGAATCGACAGATTGTCGCCAGCCACGGCAAGATCGACTCGCCTACTAAGTCCAGCGTCGCGAGCTTTCGCCAGGCGACGACAAACGTCTCCTGGGTCACGTCTTCGGCATCGTCAGGCGTGCCGACAATGCCATGTGCAATCCAGTAGACCGGACGAACATGCGCGCGATAGATCGCGCGGAAGGCGCTCTCGTCACCATCGGCGGCCAGGGCAGCCCATTCTTGGTCGTTCGATCGATCCGGCATCGTGCTCCGTTCGGTGTCTCTCACTAGAGAGTGTCGAGCGATCTCTCATCGTCTCAGAATCTCTCTGCCGAGTTTCCGCGCGCTCGGAATAACATCCTTTTGGAAAGCCACAAGGGCTCTGTGTGTGCAGATCCTCGGCTAAGATCGATCCAGCGAGAGGGAGTATCCCAGTCCGCGCGCATCGTCATCACGAGCACCATCAAAGTTGCTCCGGGCGCGCGACGCACACCGTGCGGGGGAGAGACTTTCGGAAGTAACCGACCCTCGAAAGGTGCTGAGCGCACTTGAACATTCCCGTATGGTTCGAGATCACGGCTCTCGTGGTTTTGACAGTCATCCTCGTCGCTGACCTGCTGCTCATTCTGAAGCGTCCGCACATTCCGTCGACCAAGGAATCCAGCCTTTGGGTCGCGTTCTATGTCACATTGGCACTGATCTTCGCCGCCGTGCTCTTCTTCATCGGCGACAGCAAGACATCGCTCGACTTCCTCACCGGCTGGACGATGGAATACAGCCTTTCCATTGATAACCTCTTCGTCTTCGTGCTGATTATGAGGCAGTTCTCGGTGCCGCGGCGTTATCAGCAAGAGGCGCTGATGGTCGGCATCATCATCGCGCTCGTGTTGCGAGCTGTTTTCATCATCATCGTTGGCGCTGCTGTTGAGCACCTGAGCCCGATCTTCTACCTATTCGGTGCTTTCCTCGTGTTCACAGCCATCCGTCAGGCCATGCCTGAAAAACACGAGGATGACCAGCAGACGGAGAATTTCATCATCCGGATGCTTCGTCGCGGCATCAACATCAGCGACGACTATGACGGCTCGAAGGTTCGCACGGTCGTGAACGGCAAGAAGATCTGGACCCCGATGCTGATCGTGTTTGTCGCGCTCGGTGTGACAGACTTGATGTTCGCCGTCGACTCGATTCCCGCGATTTTCGGAGTGACGCAGGATCCGTTCATTGTGTTCACCGCGAACCTGTTTGCTCTGATGGGGCTGCGCCAGTTGTACTTCCTGCTGGGCGATCTGCTCGAGAAGCTCAGGTACCTGCACTACGGCGTCGCGTTCATCCTCGGATTCATCGGTGTGAAGCTCATTCTTCACGCCATGCACGAGAACGAACTGCCGTTCATCAACGGTGGCGAGAACATTCTCTGGGCACCTGACATCAACAACTGGGTGTCGCTGGGCGTCATCTTCGCCTCGATGGCGGTAGCGACGGTGGCGAGCCTCATCGCCTCGTCGCGTGACAAGAAGGCACCTGTTATCCCCGAGTGATCTCAATCGTCATCAAAAGACGCAGAGGACGCGGGCCCTCGCGGTCGGTGTAAACTGACCGGCATGTGGCGAGTGGTTCTTCTCCTTATCAGCCGCGACGAGACCTCCTATTAGGCCTTCCTCGTCGCGGAGTTCAGCGTGGCCGAACCGCCGAATCCTGGAGAGACTGAAATGACTTCAACTAACACGCCCACTTCGAGTCGTCCGCGCACGCTCGCAGAGAAGGTGTGGGATGACCATCTCGTTGTAAAGGGCGAAGACGGTACGCCTGACCTCATCTATATCGACTTGCATCTCGTTCATGAAGTGACGAGTCCACAGGCATTCGACGGACTTCGTGCTGAAGGACGCCCGCTGCGGCGTGTCGATCTGACAATTGCGACCGAAGACCACAACACCCCGACGCTGGAGATCGACAAACCGATTGCAGATCTGACCAGTCGCACCCAGATCGAAACGCTGCGGCGTAACGCTGCTGAGTTTGGCGTTCGTCTGCACTCGCTGGGCGACGCCGAACAGGGAATCGTGCACGTTGTGGGTCCCCAGCTCGGCCTCACGATGCCGGGCATCACCGTAGTCTGTGGCGATTCGCACACCTCAACTCATGGCGCCTTTGGCGCGATGGCATTCGGTATCGGCACCAGCGAGGTCGAACACGTCATGGCGACGCAGACGCTGCCGCTGAAACCCTTCAAGACGATGGCGATCACTGTTGATGGTGAGTTGCGCGCTGGCGTCACGGCGAAAGACATCATCCTCGCCGTGATCGCGAAGATCGGCACCGGTGGTGGCCAAGGCTACGTGCTGGAGTTCCGTGGTAGCGCCATCCGCGCGCTGTCGATGGAAGGCCGTATGACGATTTGCAACATGTCGATCGAGGCGGGTGCGCGTGCCGGCATGGTTGCTCCCGACGAAACGACGTTCGCCTATCTCGAAGGCCGCGCGCACGCGCCGAAGGGCCAGGACTGGGAAGATGCCGTTGCCTACTGGCGTACGCTTCCCACAGATGAGGGCGCCACGTTCGATGCCGAGGTCGTCCTCGACGCCAACGAACTCGAGCCGTTCGTCACCTGGGGTACGAACCCCGGACAGGGCAGTTCGCTGTCGCAAAGCGTGCCGAACCCAGCGGATATCACTGATCCCAACGAGCGCGTTGCAGCAGAGCGTGCGCTGGAATACATGGATCTCACACCGGGCACGCCGCTCAAGGAAGTCCCTGTGGATGCAGTGTTCATGGGGTCGTGCACGAACAGTCGTATTGAAGACCTCCGTGCATTCGCTTCGATCATCGAAGGGCGCAAGAAGGCCGATGGTGTGCGCGTGATGGTGGTTCCCGGATCCGCGCGCGTTCGGCTGGAAGCTGAGGCCGAAGGCATCGATCAGATAGTCAAGGACTTTGGCGCCGAGTGGCGCTTTGCCGGCTGTTCCATGTGCCTGGGCATGAATCCTGACCAGCTGGCTCCGGGGGAACGCTGCGCCTCGACCTCGAATCGCAACTTCGAAGGACGTCAAGGTAAGGGCGGGCGCACGCACCTCGTATCCCCACTGGTTGCTGCAGCGACCGCCGTGCGCGGCACGTTGTCCAGCCCCAATGACCTGTCGCCGATCGAGGAACTGGTAGGAGCCTGATCATGGAGAAATTCACCACGCACACCGGGATCGCCGCTCCGCTGAAGCGCTCGAACGTCGATACAGACCAGATCATCCCTGCAGTGTTTTTGAAGCGCGTCACAAAGACCGGATTCGAGGACGCACTTTTTCACGCCTGGCGTCAGGATCCCGAGTTCGTCCTCAATCAGGACGCATTCCAAGGAGCATCCGTCCTCGTCGCAGGTACGGACTTCGGCACCGGATCTAGCCGTGAGCACGCGGTGTGGGCGCTGCGCGATTTTGGTTTTTCCGTTGTTCTGAGCCCCCGCTTCGCGGACATCTTCCGAGGAAACGCCGGGAAGCAGGGACTGCTTGCCGCAACGATTTCTGAAGAAGATCTCGAGCGAATTTGGGCTGAGATCGACGCGAATCCCGGGAAGTCCATCACGGTTGACCTCGAGGCTCGCACGGCGACAATTGGCGATGTCCAGGCCGACATCACAATCGACGATTACACTAGATGGCGGCTCCTCGAAGGGCTCGATGACATCGGGCTCACACTGCGCAATGAAGATAAGATCGCGCAGTTCGAGGCCCGTCGCGAGTCGTGGCGGCCACGTACGCTTCCTGTTCTTTAACAGGTCGAAAGTGGGCCAGGGGCACTAAGCTCCGGCGGCACCCTGCCGTGATCCGTGGATTTGAAGTGAGGCCCATCGAAATGACGACCCCCCTACGCAATGCCCCTCGGGATGCAATGCCTTCCGGAGATGTGCTGGCGATCCGTGGCGGTCGTCCACTGCGTGGTCGTGTCGATGTGAAGGGTGCGAAGAACCTCGCAACCAAGGCGATGGTCGCGGCGCTGCTCGGCGAAACAGTCAGCACGCTACGTGACGTTCCGGCGATCAGTGATGTCGCTGTCGTGCGCTCGTTGCTCGAAGTGCACGGCGTGCGCGTCACCGAGGGCGACGAGCCCGGCGCGCTCGTCTTCGACCCGAGTGATGTCGAATCCGCTCATTTTGAAGAGATCGACGCCCACGCGGGCGCTTCACGAATCCCGATTCTGTTCTGCGGACCCCTGCTCCACCGCCTTGGACAGGCGTTCATTCCTGACCTCGGTGGTTGCCGCATCGGCGACCGACCCATCGACTTCCACCTCGACGCGCTCCGCAAGTTTGGTGCGGTCGTGGAGAAGCTCCCGAGCGGCATCCGTCTATCGATACCAAATGGCCGGCTGCACGGTGCAAATATCCACCTGCCGTACCCGAGTGTGGGCGCTACGGAGCAGGTGTTGCTGACAGCGGTGCGCGCCGAGGGCGTCACTGAACTGCACAACGCCGCGATCGAGCCCGAGATCATGGACCTCATCGCGGTCCTGCAGAAGATGGGCGCGATCATTTCGTACGAGCCCAACCGTGTCATCGTCATCGAAGGTGTCGAGACCCTCCGGGGCTATGACCACCGCTCGATCTTTGACCGCAACGAGGCAGCATCCTGGGCCTCAGCGGCGCTGGCCACTGACGGAGAGATCTTCGTCGGCGGTGCAAAGCAGCAGGAGATGCTGACGTTCCTCAACGTGTTCCGCAAGGCGGGCGGTTGGTTCGACATTCAGGAAGATGGGATTCTCTTCCGCCGAGACGGCGAGATCAAGCCTGTCGTGATCGAGACTGATGTTCACCCTGGATTTATGACGGACTGGCAGCAGCCGCTCATCGTTGCTCTGACGCAGGCCAAGGGAAGCTCAGTTGTGCACGAGACGGTGTACGAGAACCGTTTCGGGTTCACTGACGCTCTGGTGAAGATGGGCGCCGACATTGTCGTGCACCCCCACGGGCTGCAGGATGGCCCGCGCCGTGTTGCGCGCCGCAAGCTCGAACAGGCTGCCGTGATCACCGGGCCTACGCCTCTGCACGCCGCCGATATTGTTGTCCCTGACCTTCGCGGCGGGTACAGCCACGTCATCGCGGCGCTCACGGCAGAGGGCGAGTCTCAGGTATCCGGTGTTGACATCCTGAGCCGCGGATACGAGAAGTTCCTGGCCAAGCTCGACGCGCTCGGCGCCGACTTCGACGTCGTTCGGTGAGCACAATGGGCTCCCGGTCACCCGAGAAGTCCCGTCCGAGCCTCTTCTGGCCGCTCGCGATACTGGTCGTGCCTATCGTGAGCCTTCTCGCGAAGATCGAGATCCGTGGCAAGGAAAAGCTTCCCCGTGAAGGCTCGTTCGTGCTTGCCCCGAATCACTACTCGGAATTTGATCCACTGATCGTTGCGGCAGCGGTGTGGCGGCTCGGTCGCGCACCGCGGTTCATGGCCAAAGAGAGCTTGTTCCGAATCCCGGTGGTCGGCTGGCTTCTCCGCAAGACCGGCATGATTCCGGTGGCGCGCTCCGCATCAGCGGTCGCAGCAAAGCAGACGATTTTGCAGTCCAGAGAACTCGTTGAGCACGGCCGTGGAGTCATCGTTTACCCTGAAGGCACGCTCACGCGTGACCCTGAGCTGTGGCCCATGCGCGGTAAATCTGGTGCTGTTCGTCTTGCGTTCAGCGGTGATATCCCGCTGATTCCGATTGCACAGTGGGGCACGCAGAACATCATGGGTCGCTACCAGAAGGGCCTCAGCCTGTGGCCGCCGCGCAAGCGTGTGAGGGTCCTCATCGGCGATCCCGTCGATATCTCTGATCTGAGACAGCGTGCGGGCGAGCCCTCCGCGCTCAATGAAGCCACTGCCCGACTGATGAATGCGATAACAGCCTTGCTCGAAGAATTACGTGACGAGCAGGCGCCGAAGACGCGTTGGAACCCGACCGATCATGGGCAGAAGGAGACCGGACGCCTTGACTCGTAAGAACTCCGCTCTCCAGAGCCCTCGTGTTGCTGTTATCGGTGCCGGTAGTTGGGGCACAACGTTCGGCAAGATCCTCGCCGACGGAGGCGCACAAGTAACCATGTGGGCGCGCCGTCCTGAACAGGCGTTGGAGATTGCTGAAGCTAAGCGCAACTCAAAGTATCTGCCGGGCATCAACCTGCCGCGCACAATGGATGCGACTCATGAGTTGGCTCATGCGCTTGACGGTGCCGACCAGGTATATCTGTCAGTGCCGAGCCAATCACTTCGTGAGAATCTCAAAGCCCTGCGCCCGCTCCTGGTAGGCAGCGACGCGCCCCTCGTCAGCCTCATGAAGGGCGTTGAACGCACGAGCGGGCTGCGCATGAGTCAGGTTATCGAGCAGGAGCTCGGCTGTGACCCGATGCGAATCGCTGTGGCATCCGGCCCGAACCTCGCGTTGGAAATCGCGCGCGAGCAGCCAACTGCCGCAGTCGTTGCATCATCGAGCCAAGAAACGGCGGACATCGTCGCTCGTGCTGCGCGCAATTCGTATTTCCGCACCTTCGTCAACACCGATGTCATCGGCACAGAATTCGGCGGAGTACTGAAGAACCTCATCGCTGTCGCGATCGGCATCGTCGATGGTGTTGGTTATGGCGAAAATACCAAGGCGTCAATTATTACTCGGGGCCTCGTAGAGATGACTGATTTTGCGGTGGCGAATGGTGCGCAGCCCGAGACTCTCCAGGGCCTTGCAGGCCTCGGGGATCTCATCGCCACATGCCAGTCACCGCTGAGCCGTAACAACACAGCGGGACGGCTGCTCGGCCAGGGCTACAGCTTCCAAGACGTGGTGAAGCAGATGAATCAGACCGCAGAAGGGCTGGCATCGGTTGCCCCCATCTTGCAGTTGGCGCGTGAATCTGACGTGTATATGCCCATCGTGGAGCAGGTGAAGATGGTGCTCGATGGCAAAATGAGCCCGCGAGATATCGCCCCTCACCTAACGACAGACGACGACACTCCCCAGGAGGAGAGAACCAATAATGGACAAGCAGACGGTGGTAGTGCTCTTCGGCGGGCGTTCCAGCGAGCATTCCATCAGTTCCGCGACGGCCGGCGGGGTACTGCGCGCGATTGATCGTGATCGGTACGACGTGATCCCCGTCGGGATCACCCGCGAGGGAGCTTTCGTGCTCGAAGCGGATGATCCAGACAAATTTGCTCTGGATGCCGCGCATCTGCCCGAGGTCCGAGACAACGGCACTCGAGTGCTCTGGCCGCAGCCGCAAGGCGAACGCACGTTACGCGTGACGCAGACCGATGGGTCGATCATCAACTACGGCGAGATCGCCGTAGTTTTGCCGCTGCTGCACGGTTTGCACGGCGAGGACGGCGCCATTCAGGGCTTCTTCGATGTGTTGGATATTCCTTACGCCGGAGGTGGGATTCTCGACTCGGCGATCTGCCTGGATAAACATTTCACCAAACTCGCACTTTCAGCGGCGGGTATCGCTGTGGCGCCTGGTATCACGATGCGGCGTTCGCAATGGGCCGCTGACCCTGATCGCCTTCGCTCAGAAATCGCCGCGCTGGGCGCGGAGGTTTTCGTCAAGCCTGCGAGCGCAGGATCGAGCGTCGGGGTGTCCCGCGTCATCGCCGGTGAAGGCCTGGACAGCGCGCTAGAGGTCGCATTCGCCGAGGATGACAAGGTGCTCATCGAGACGAAGGTCGAAGGGCGTGAGATCGAGGTCGGTGTCCTCGCTGGTCGTAACGGCACCGGTCCGCGCGCGTCGCTCCCGGGCGAAGTCGTACTCACCACTCGCAGCTTCTACGATTTCGAAGGTAAGTATCTCGGTGGCGATGGCGTCGACATTGTCTGCCCTGCGGATGTTGATGATGAGACCATCGTTAGGCTTCGAGACGCCGCCGTGCGTGCATTCGAAGCGGTGGACGGCACCGGTCTCGCTCGGGTGGATTTCTTCCTCACCGCGGACGGCGAACTCATCGTCAATGAGCTCAACACCATGCCGGGGTTCACGCCGATCTCGATGTTTCCGAAGTGCTGGATCGCTTCCGGTCTCAGCTATGGCGAACTCATCACCGAGTTGGTCGAAGGCGGAATGCACGACTAAGTGCTCGGTACCCGACCGCGCGATTCAGTTGAGAAGCACCCCTGCATCTTCGTCGAGTTCGTCGGGGGAAGTGCATTTTCCCGTCACAGGGATTGAGGTGATCGCTCCGACGAGCGCGCGGTTACTGATCACGTCGTTAGAGCTGACCGCGCCGGTATCGATGAACAGTTGCACGGCAGGGTCTCGCCCATAGGTTGTCAGTCGCAGAAACGGTGTCTCTGAGGCGTCGACAAGCCAGTCGATACCTTCCAGAGAAGCGCATTGCAACGCACTGGTCGGTGCAGGCACAGCGACGCCGCAGCGGAGAATGATCGCTGAATCTTCGCCGGGGCTACCCCAGGCGCCCGTGGCCTGCGCATCGGTCCATCGACGTTCTTTGTCGGCCACATTTCCTGCGTTTTGCAGACCTACCGACACCTCGGCACAGAGCGGGTTGTTCGCATCGTCAGCGGGCTCAAGATGCACCGTTGTCGAGCATCCACTGAGCAGGGCCGCGCCGAGCAGAACAGCAGCGATGAGGGCGAAACGACGGGACATGATTCCAGGCTACCTTTGACTGCATGCCCTCTCGTTCAGACGATGATGACCCGCGCCTGGGAGATATCTCGGAAGGCGTCGTGCTGCGAGCGATTCTTGCCCGCACAGGCTCCGCCACCCACACAATCCTCGGTCCGGGCGATGACGCAGCGGTGATCGCCGCACCGTCTGGTTCTGTCGTTGCGACGACGGACACGCTGGTGCACGGACCAGACTTTCGACTGGCATGGTCGAGCGGTTACGACCTGGGCTGGAAATCAGCAGCAGTGAACCTGGCAGATATTGCTGCGATGGGCGCGCGTCCGACGGCGCTGCTCGTTGCTCTGGCAGTTCCACGTGATCTTCGTTTGTCGTTTATCGAGCAACTTGCAGACGGGTTCCGGGCAGCCTGCGAGGCTCTCGCACCGGGCTGTGCAGTGGTAGGCGGGGACCTGACCGCGTCGGACGTTTTGACAATTGCCGTTACGGCGCTCGGCGATCTCGAAGGGCGGGAGGCTGTGACACGTGCGGGTGCCCGTCCGGGACACGTCGTTGCCATTGCTGGTGAGTTCGGAATGGCCGCACACGGCCTCTCCGTGTTGTTCAATCGGTTCCATGACGGTGAAGGGCCGGTCCCCGTTGACACGGCTCTCCTGGACGCGGGGGAGGGTGATGCGCTGGCTGCCCAACTGCGTCCTGCGCCGCCGATCGGACTGGGAAGCTTTGCTGCAATCGCCGGTGCGACCGCAATGATGGACGTCTCTGATGGCCTTGCCCTTGATGCTGGGCGTCTCGCCGAAGCATCCGATGTCACTCTCGACCTCATGCGCGCGGCTCTGGGCACGCACCCCGAGCGCGCCCTTGCTGGCGGCGAAGATCACGCACTGTTGGCGACGTTCCCCGCCGACGTGCTCCCGTCCGGATTCCGCGTGATCGGCACCGTGCGCGAACCGGGTACTGCTCGAGTGCTCTGCGACGGCGAGCCGGTGGAGGTGGCGGGCTGGGATCCCTATCGCGATTGGGATTCTGCGACCGGTTGAACCCACCAAATCGCGGTGTCGCCGTAGGACTTCTCGCGGAACACTTCAAGGCCCGCTGCCGCCACGTCGGGAGGCGTGGCGCGGCGGGCGCGTTCGATGACCACTACGGCGTCGGATGAGAGCAGGGGCGCCAGCGCGACGAGATCGGCAGTCATCGCCGCGTCATCAAGGTCATAGGGCGGATCGGTGAAGACGAGGTCGTAGGGTCCGGATGCGCGCTTCAAAAAAGCGAGGGCGGCGCTTTCGTGGACACGGACGGATGCTTTGCCTAACGCTTTCGTCACGGTCACGGTGTTGCGGCGGACTATCGATGCGGACGGACGCGAACGCTCGACGAAATCGGCGCTCTGAGCGCCGCGGCTGAGGGCTTCGAGGCCGAGCGCCCCAGAGCCGGCATAGAGGTCGAGGACGCGGGCATCAGCGAGAGCATCCGCAGACTCCAACGCCCCGAAAAGCGATTCGCGTACCCGGTCACTTGTCGGGCGCGTTCCGCTGCCCGGCACATCCAAGCGCAGTCCTCGTGCCGTACCGGCGATGATCCTGGTCACACGATCATCGTATGCGTGTCAGGAGGGTTCTCTAGACTTCAGATATGGTCTTCACCCTCGACACGAGCCTGCCTGACGCGATTGGCCCGGCCGCGGCGAAAAAGGTCGAGCGTGCGTTCGGCATCAGCACAGTGGGTGAAATGCTGGCGCACTACCCGAGGCGCTATGCCGATCCGGCGGAGCTGACGCCAATTCTTGATCTGCCGATGGGCGAGACAGTCACGATCGTTGCAGAGGTGCTTTCTGCGAAGGCGCGTGGCATGCGCAACCGCTCAGGAGCCATGACTGATGTGATCATCGGAGATGGGAATGGGCGCGTCTCTCTGACATTCTTCGCGAAGAACGTTGCTCAAGCCGAGTGGCGCGCAAAAGAGATGCGCCCGGGCCGACGAGGAGTTTTCTCGGGCAAGGTCGGTTCCTACAACGACGTTACGCAGTTCGCCCACCCGCAATATGAACTTTTCGACGATGAAGAGAGCGCACAGGCGCGCGCAGATGACCGAGCAAACCGGCCGATTCCGATCTATCCCGCCACATCCGCCGTTTCGAGTGCGCAATTTCGAGAGCTTGTAGAGAAAGTGCTGCCGCAGATTGGCGAGGTCCCGGATCCGCTGTCAGCGTCGGTTCGAAAGCGCGAGGGCCTCCTTGACTCGCGCACCGCGCTGATCCAGATTCATCGTCCGCAGACAAACAACGAGGTTGACCCCGCGGTGCGTACGTTGCGCATGCACGAAGCGCTTGTCCTGCAGACAGCGCTGTTGCAGCAACGCGCCGAGGTCCGCTCGCTGAGTGCCACGACGCGACCGGCAAAGCCAGGCGGGCTTCTCGAGCGCTTTGACGCGACCCTTCCGTACACTCTCACCGCCGATCAGAAGACGGTCGGAGCGCAGATTATGGCCGATCTGACCGGGGACTGGCCGATGAATCGTCTCGTGCAAGGCGAGGTCGGCTCGGGAAAGACGCTCGTGGCGCTGCGCGCGATGCTGCAAGTTGCAGAGTCTGGCGGGCAGGCGGCGCTGATCGCGCCGACCGAGGTCCTTGCCTCGCAGCATTTGAGATCGATAACTCGGATGCTGGGACCAGAACTTGCCCCCTTGCTCATGCCCACGCTTCTCACCGGCCAGCTCTCGGCTCCGGAGCGCCGCAAGGCTGCGCTACGTGTGGCCTCGGGCCAGTCGCTCATTGTCGTCGGCACGCACGCGCTGCTGGGGGAGAAGACAACGTTCGCTGATCTGGGATTGGTCGTCGTGGACGAACAGCACCGGTTCGGTGTGGAACAGCGTGAGGCGCTGCGCGCCAAGGGGTCAACGCCCCACGCGTTGGTATTGACAGCAACACCAATTCCGCGCACCGTTGCGATGACGGTTTTCGGTGACCTCGACACGTCGGTTATTCGCTCTATGCCAGCGGGGCGTGCTGGCATTGAATCCTTTGTGGCGCCGTTGGCCGAGCATCCCGAGTGGTTCCGCCGTGTGTGGGATCGTGCGGCTGAAGAAGTTGCGCTGGGGCGACAGGTATTTGCCGTGTGTGCGGCGATCGACACGACAAAGAAGACCGCAGAAGACGAACAGATGCTCGCGCCGTCCGAAGACGAAACACCCACCGGCCCGCGCTGGGGAGTTGTGCAGCTAGACGCATTGCTCGCGACACATCCAACGGTCGGGAAACTGCGGCGCGCAATTCTGCACGGCAAGATGCCAGCCGAGGAAAAAGACACCGTGATGCGCGCTTTCGCTAACGGCGAGATTGATCTGCTGATTGCGACCACGGTGATTGAGGTGGGCGTCGATGTGCCCAACGCGTCGACCATGATCGTGATGGATGCTGACCGCTTCGGTGTCTCACAACTGCACCAGTTGCGCGGGCGCGTCGGGCGTGGTGAGGTGCCGGGACTGTGCTTGCTGGTGACTGACGCAGAAGAGGGAACACTGGCTCGTGAACGAGTCGCAGCGGTCGCGGCAACGCTTGATGGATTTGTCCTTGCCGAAGTTGACCTTGAGTTGCGCGGTGAGGGTGATGTGCTCGGGGCAACCCAATCCGGCGTTCGATCATCGCTCAAGCTTCTGCGGGTGGTGAAGGACTCGAAGCTGATCGCGCGAGCACGGGAGCTCGCCGAGGACATCCTTGAGGCCGATCCTCTTCTCCACGACCACGATGGCCTGCGAGAAGTCATCGCACGCCGCGTCAGCGAAGACGACCGTGCAGCGCTCGTGAAGAGTTGAGGTCGCGCGGTGCCCTAGGCTGGTGCGCATGAGCAGCCGGATCGCCGTTGTCCCGGGTTCGTTTGACCCGCCCACCCTTGGTCACCTCGATGTGATTCGTCGTGCCGCGAAACTGTACGACGAGCTTCACGTTCTTGTGGTGCACAACCCCGGTAAAGAAGCGATGCTCCCTATCGCGCAACGTCTCTCTCTTCTGGAACAGTCGATCGCAGAAGACGGTATGAGCGGTCGTATTGTGGTCGGGTCGTGGAGCATGGGCCTGCTCGTTGACTATGCGCGTGATGTAGACGCGAGCGTTCTCGTGAAGGGGATTCGCTCCCAGATCGATGTGGCCTATGAGTCTCCGATGGCGATTGTGAACCGGCATCTTGCTGACATCGAAACGGTGTTCTTGCTGCCTGACCCCTCCCACGCGATGGTTTCCAGCTCTCTCGTTCGTCAGGTTGCGGGCCTCGGTGGCGATATCTCGCCGTTCGTGCCGCGAGCCGTCGCCGCGTTCCTCGACACCGGAGCCCGCGGAATCTGAGTCTTCGCTGAGCACCGTGGTGGGGGAAGCGCCGAAGGTGACTGCCCGACTTTCTTTCATGGCCGGTAGCATGGTGATGTGAAGACACGACTGAACGGCCCATTTGTGGTGCCCGCACGTGACATTGTCCGACACCCCGGTGAGATGCGGGAGCACACATTCTCCGTCACTCTGAAAGAGCAGTGGGGAGAAGGCATCGTCTCGTACGAGGCCGGCTCCGAAATCGATCTTGAGGTCCGCTTGGAAGCTGTGCACGAGGGCATCCTCGTGTCCGGAACCGCAGACGCGAAGTACACGGGCGTGTGTGGGAGATGCCTGATTGACATCGCCGAGTCCGCCGAAGTCGAGTTCCAAGAGCTTTTCGCGTATCCTAGTGAGGAAGAAACTGACTTTGAGGTTCAAGACGACCACGTGGATCTTGAAACGCTAGTCAGGGATGCGGCGGTATTGTCGCTTCCATTTCAGCCGGTGTGTCAGCCGGGTTGCCTCGGGCTTGACCCGATAACGGGTGAGCGGCTGACCGAAAGCACCGGAGCGGAGCAAGCAGCTCCCATCGATCCTCGATGGAGTGCGCTCCAACAGATCACAGACCAGGGGAATGCGGCAGAGCGCCGCGGTCCCGAGAACACAGAAGAGAGTTAGCCATGGCCGGTAACCCCCCGAAGCGCAAGGTTTCCCGTTCCAACACCCGCTCGCGTCGTGCGCAGTGGAAGGCGGAGGCTCCGGCACTCGTCAAGACCGTTGAGAACGGCAAGACCGTCTACAGCCGTCCGCACCAGGCGAAGGTCGTCACCGACTCGCAGGGCACGGAGCTGTTCATGGAGTACAAGGGCCGCAAGGTCGCTGACGTCTGAATCACGGTCTCAGGATCGTGACTGGGGTCGCCAAAGAGACGGCGCCTCTCGCCGAGAAGCTCAGGGTCGAAATTGACCCTGAGCTACTCGCATTGGCGTTGACACATCGCTCATACGCGTATGAGCATGGTGGCATCCCGCATAATGAGCGGCTGGAGTTTCTCGGCGACTCGATCTTGGGGCAGGCGGTGACAGTCATGCTGTTCACCACGCACCCTGACATCGATGAGGGACAACTCGCCAAGCGGCGCGCGAGCGTAGTCTCAACGATCGCTCTCGCAGAGGTTGCGCGGGGCATCGGCCTGGGAGAGCACCTTCTTCTGGGGCGCGGTGAAGAGCAGACCGGCGGGCGCGACAAAGACTCGATCCTCGCTGACACGATGGAAGCAGTCATCGGTGCGGCCTACCTGTCGGCTGGCCCAGAGGCCGCGACCGCACTCGTGCTGCGTTTGACTGAGCCGTTGCTCGCCGACCCTGAACGCTACGGCGCGGCGATGGATCCCAAGACGAATCTGCAAGAACTTGCGGCTCGTCTCGGCTCGCCGCCGCCGGTGTATTCGATCTCGTCAAGCGGTCCCGATCATGATCGCCGGTTTACCGCGACGGTGGTTGTTGGCGATGTCAACATGATCGGTGAAGGCACAAGTAAGAAGACCGCTGAGATGGCCGCGGCGCTCAGCGCATGGCGCACCCTTAGCGAAAGTGCCTGAACTTCCCGAGGTCGAGGTCGTTCGCGCCGGTCTCGCCCCCGCTGTCATCGGCGCGACGGTCACTAGCGTCTCGGTATTCGATGAGCGTGCGCTGACCCGGCACGCGGCCGGGGCAGAAGACTTCGTCGCACGTTTGGAAGGAGCGACGATCGTCGCGGCTTCACGGCGCGGCAAGTTTCTCTGGCTGCCGCTGGCCGGCGGAAGCCGCGCGATGACCGCGCATCTTGGCATGAGCGGTCAGATGCTTCTGCGCGAACCTGACGCTCCAGCCGAGCGCCACGAACGTGTTCGGCTCGGTATTCAGCATCCGCAGCACGGCGCACTAGCGGTGCTATTCGCCGATCAACGTACGTTCGGGTCGCTCGCAATCGACGACCTTGTACTCGACGCCGCCGACCTGATTCCGTCGCAGGTCCAGCACATAGCTCGCGACCCTTTGGACCCTGGCTTCGACGACGCCGCTTTTATCACTCGTGTGCGTCGCCGCGCCAGCGCGGTCAAGCGGATTCTTCTCGACCAGACGTTGGTCAGTGGAATCGGAAACATTTACGCCGACGAGTCACTGTGGGCGGCCCGTATTCATCCTGAGACACAGGGAGTCGCGCTGTCGGCTCAGGCGGTGCGTCGGCTCCTCGCCGAGGTGCGACTGGTCCTGGAGAAAGCCCTCGCCGAGGGCGGCACGAGTTTTGACGCACAGTACGTGAACGTCAATGGGCAGGCTGGCTACTTCGCACACTCGCTCAACGCATACGGTCGTGGCGGCGAGGGCTGCTCTCGCTGCGGCACGCTCATCGTGCGGGAAGCATTCATGAACCGGAGTTCGCACTACTGCCCGCGCTGTCAGCGGCGCCGCTAGACGATTCAGGCCGGCTAGCGGCGCCGTTAGACACTCAGGCCGGCTGAAAGGCGCGGCCGAGGAGGGGACGAGTTATTCGAACCCCTGACCACACCAGTGCGATTCCGATACCGATGACCGCCACAATGGTCAGGATCGATAGTGGCGCGACAACGAGCGCGATGCCAACAAGCGGGAAGACGAGCACAACCGCGCACAGCGCAGAGCCGATCGCGGTGAGCAGCAGCGGAGCCATGATCGCGCGGGTGCGAGCGGCGTCGACGGTCTCGAGAGGCACGCCAAGAAAATGCAGACTGCGATGCAGCTCTCGTTGGTCGAGGATGCCGGAAGCCTGATTCACGCCGACGGAGATGGCAACCATGACGAATGATGCCACCAGAGTGATGATGAGACCGGTACGAATATCGGCTGCGAGAAGCATGTTTGCCTCTGATTCCGCACCGCTCATAGTGTCGAGGGTTGCGACGCCTGTGCCTGCGAAGACGGCCATAAAGCTCGCCATTGCGATCCCGCTGACCTGCCGCCATGCGGCCTTGGGAGATTCAAGAACGAAACGTGCTGCTAGTAAGCGCTCTGGCTTCTCCGCGCGACGGAGGTTTTGGTTCGCGTGCACTTTGAGCGCCCACGGTCCGATGAGGTTCAATACGGCCAGCGCGATGGCAAAAATTCCGGCGAGGACGATGATCGTGATGACAAGTCCGGCTGTCCCAGGGAAGACCTGCACAACGCCGAAGGCTCCGACAACAACGGCGACTGCAAGAACCGCACGGCTCCAGTGAACGCGCGGAACATCAGTTCGTGTGCGCACACCCAGCGGTGAGATCACGACCCGCCGAAGACCGATGGCTGCGCTGACAACAGCGAGCAGGATGACGCCAGCGATGACAGCAAGGATGCTGAGTGGAGGAAGAATCACCGCGCTGAGACCGAGGGCCTCGCCCCGAAACGGGATCAAAGCGATCAGCGGCGCGAGCGTGAGATACCCCAGCACACCGGCAAGTGCCCCTGCCGCAGCGACCACAGTAGATTCCAGCACGGTCGCAGTAACGACGCCGGCGGGAGAAACCCCCAGCAACCGCAACGTCGACAGTCGCTCATCGCGACGCCGCGCCGACAACCTCGCGGCCGCCCCGCCGAGTGTCGCCAACGGCACGACCAGGAGGACGAGCGCTATGGCTGCGAGTGCTTGATAGATCGCGGCATCCGGATCGGTCCAGCTCCAGAACGCCTGTGCACCGCCCACAACGGTGAGCAGGAGAGCGGTGACGAGGGCAAAAGCGATAGCGGGCAGTGCGAGCACCGCGGATTGGCCCGGTGCGGGCCGCATAAGCATCGTGAGAACGCGCGCGTTCATGCCGAAACCTCCGCATCGATAACGCGACCGTCGCGGACGTGCACAGTGCGTGAGCAGCGTGCTGCCACTTCTGCATCGTGAGTGACGACGAGGAGAGTACGTCCTTGTCCGGTGCTCGACCAGAGCAAAGCATCCATTACCTCACCCGAGGTGCGCGAATCGAGGGCGCCGGTTGGCTCGTCGGCAAATACCAACTCGGCGCCGGTGACCTGCGCACGTGCGATGGCGACGCGCTGTGCTTGACCACCGGAGAGCTCTCCGATGCGACGCTGTTCGAGCCCGGCGAGACCGAGCGAGGCCATCCATCCGCTGGCGTGTTCCAGAGCCACGTTTCGCGGCGAACCGTTGATCATCATCGCGAGCGCGATGTTCTCGACTGCAGTGAGCTCCGGGATGAGGAGGCCTTGCTGGAAAACGAACCCGAATGATTGCCGACGAAGTCGCGAGCGCTCACGTTCGTTCATGGCGGTGACATCGAGTGAAGTACCCGCCGCTGGTGCGAAGGTCACTTGTCCGCTGTCGGGGGCGGTGATTCCGGCGAGTACGTGCAGCAGGGTTGTTTTGCCGGAACCAGAGGCACCCATGATGGCCACTGACTCGCCCCGCTGCACCGTCACGCCAACGCCGGCAAGGGCCGCAGTTGTGCCGTAGGTCTTCGTCAGATTGCGTGCGTGGATGACAGGATTGTTCATATATCCAGCGTCGCCGCTCACGCGGCGCGGATCATCCCTCGCAAGGTGCAGATCGGCGCTACGTGGTCATCCCAGCGGATGACAATCAGCACAGCTTCTTCTGCCAGGCACCTGCATACGACGCAGCCACGAATCCGATGGCCTCGTTGATGTCGAGCATGGGCCTATTCTCTTCGGCGTTGAATGTCGAGATTTTTGGCGAGTCGGGGGCGACCTCGTGCCAACGGAGCAAGTTCGCGCACTTCACAATGGTGCCGAGGCGTTTTCCCCGGTGCTCTTTCACGACGAGCGTGCCCCACTGATGAGTCACGCCAGCGAGATCAGACCCGATGCACAGTTCGTTGATTGCGACCATATTGCCCGTGGGCTCATGGATAACCGCCGCGACCGACACCGTCTGGCCTCCGGCCGCGAACTGCGCGTCATGACGAACGATCCGCTCGGCATCCCAGGTTTCCGCGGTGATATCCAGATTGCCACTGGGAACATCCGTGGCCATCCTGGCAATGACACCTGCATAACCAGCGCGAAGCTCTCGCGGGGTCGGAAGCGTCCAACTGATGAGGCGGTAATCGGAACCGGCGAATGCCGTCGCCGTCGTCAGGCTTTGCTTGGCACGTTCGAGCGACCCGTCGAGCGCGAGCACGCTGTTGCGTGCGACCTGTTCGAGAGTATGTCCACTCATCTCCAAGAGATCGCTCATGGGCGTCGGGGCGACCTCGCCCCAGCCGGTGGCGGGCTTCAGCATCCGTTCGCGAGGATCAGCTGGGTGCAGAGTCCAGGTCAACAAAGCGTCTCGCCCCAGGGCGAGAGTTTCTTGCTCTGCACGTTCGAGTAGGGCGCGGCCGACTCCCGATTCCCACTGGGCAGGGAGGAGCATCAGTTCAAGCTCGGCGGACGTTGTACCCGGTTGTGAAGACGTCGTGATTGAGGCCGCTCCCACGATCTGACCGTGGCTGCGCGCAATGAAACCGCGGCGAAGACGATCGGTCTGGTCAAGCCAAGACGGCAGAATCTGCTCGGGAGTGTCATCGAGGTCATCGATGCCAGCGTCGATTCTCGTCATCTGGTTTCTGAGGTCGATCATCGTTCGGAATTCTTCGCTGTCCGGCGCATCAGTGCGTGACGGGATCACCATCGAGGTGATGACAATTTTTGTGAGAGTTTCAGTCATGTCAGTTCCTTCTTCCACGCGCCTTCATATGAGATGGGCGCGAAACCGAGCGCTTCGTTGATGTCGAGCATCGGACGATTCTCTTCGGCGTTGTATGTGATCACGGTGGAGGAGTCGGGGTGCAACTCACGCCAGGAGGCTAGGCCGGTGGCTTTCACCAGCATCCCTAGCCGGTTGCCCCGATGAGATGCCAGCACCAGAGTGTCTTCCTGGTGCGAGACTTCCGCGCGGTCCGGCCCGATGGCCAGCTCGTTGTACGCGCAGAGCTCGCCGGTATCGACGTGCTGCGCTGCAGTGACGAGCACGCAGTTCCCGCGCTGTAGATAGCGTTCGTCGTGACGCGTGATGCGCTCGGCATCCCACTTCTCCGCAGGCATCGCGAGGTCCGCATCGGGAACATCGGTGGACATATGCTCCTTCATCCATGCATAACCTGCGACGTGTTCGGCCGGGGTGGGGAGCATCCACTGAACGACCCGATAGCCGACAGCTTTTGACTCGGCCTCAGCACGCAGGTCAGTGATGTTCTGGATCTGCCGGTCTGACCAGTCGAGAGTGCTGACACGCTCGACTTGCTCCAGGGTGTAACCGTGGCGCGAGAGAAAACGTGCGGCATGATCGAGCGGAATATCTCCGAACCCGGTGGGTGAGGCTAACGTCTTTGAGCCTGAGCCGGTGGACGGGTGTTCAACCCAGACCAGCAGCCGGCAGACGCCTGCCTTTCGTGCTTCGTCCTCAAGATGAGGTAACGCCGCCGAGCCGATGCCGCGGCCCCATACGTGCTTGAGCAGGCTGATGATGAGGATCGCTGTTTCACCGCCGCCGTCAGCGAGAATACTCAGCGGTGCAACGCCGACCATCTCGTCACCGGCCATGATGCACCACTGGCGTTTGGTCGTGTCTGCATTGGAGCGCAGGATCGGGAGCAGCGATTCCGCGGTCAAGTCGTCGTCACCGCGCCCAGTCACATCACGGATGGAACGATTGCGGACATCCGCGTAGGTGCGCACCATCGGGGTCGGGGCTGCACCCGCCTGCGGTAGTGCAAGCGGGTGCAGCGTGGTGTTTTCTGTCAACGCGATGCTCATTTCGAGTCCTTTTGTCTAGCGCAGGTAACGCTGTGAGTCGAAAGCGAGCATCAGGAGTGACTCGCGCTCAGTTGTGCGGTGAGTTTCAAACAGCCGCATCATGTCCTCGTGGCTCATGGGCGGCGTCGGTGCGCGGCGTGGGCGTCGAGCCCGAAGCAACAGCCATAGGCCGAGGCGCAAAGACAGGCGGTCCGTTAACGCGAGCGTGTTTCGGTCGCTCGGCACCGTGATTTCTAGAGTTTCTTGTCCCTCGGGACACGGCGGGTGGGTAGTGCTGCGAAGCAGCGCGTTGGTACTCAAAAGAGTGCTCGTTTCTGATCGAACTTTTTGCGGGGGCTGGTGCGCAGAATCCGAAGTGGTCGGATGCGCGGACGAGAGGTCTCAAAGAAGGGAGACGTCGCCCAGGTGGCAGAGGGTCAGGGAATTGACCGATGCTGATAGCGGGGAGAACGTGTGGAGAAAGCCCTGTGACGGGCTAAATCTCAAACAGCGGTTCTACGACAGCGCGCTACGCCGGATGCCGAAGATGGGGGACACCTGATACGCAGTGCGCGTCACATCGAAGCCTGTGGCTGATGCGGGAAGCATTGAAATAATCATGGGTGTCCTCCTTTCGTAAGCGATCCGGTTTGTAAAGGTAGTGCGTATTCACGGCATACGTCAAGGAATTGATGTTTCTTCGGCGTGTCGCACGCGGTGTCGATCCTGGCGTACGCCGCGCGGGATCCTCGACAACGTGCGGGATTCCGGTAGCGTGGCGGCGTGATTCTTCCTGGACGAACGGTGCCCGCATGCATCTGAAAAGCCTGACGCTCAAGGGCTTCAAATCGTTCGCCCAGCCCACATCTTTCGTCTTCGAACCCGGTGTCACGTGCATCGTCGGGCCGAACGGATCCGGCAAGTCAAACGTCGTTGACGCTCTTGCCTGGGTCATGGGGGAGCAGGGAGCTAAAACGCTCCGTGGCGGCAAGATGGAAGACGTCATCTTCGCCGGAACATCGACACGAGGACCACTCGGCCGCGCCGAGGTGCAGCTGACGATTGACAACAGCGACGGTGCTCTGCCGATTGAGTTCGCCGAAGTCACCATCAGCCGTACGTTGTTTAGAAACGGCTCGAGCGAGTACGCAATCAACGGATCTAGCTGTCGGCTCTTAGATGTGCAGGAGCTTCTGAGCGACTCTGGTCTTGGGCGAGAAATGCACGTCATTGTCGGTCAAGGGCGGCTCGACACTGTGCTCCAGGCATCTCCGGAAGACCGTCGCGGCTTCATCGAAGAGGCCGCAGGAATCCTCAAGCATCGACGCCGCAAAGAGAAGACTCTGCGCAAACTCGATGCGATGGAAGCGAATCTCACCCGACTCAGCGATCTCGCGGGGGAGATCCGTCGCCAGCTCAAGCCTCTCGGACGACAGGCAGAGATCGCTCGTGAGGCGCAAACCATCGCAGCGGTTGTTCGCGACGCCAAAGCGCGTATTTTCGCGGACGACGTCGTCGCGCTTCGCACGGCGCTGGCAGACCACACGCGCACCGAGCATGAACGCCATACTGAGCGGCTAGTACTCACCGATCAGTCCGAGACAGTCCGCGCTGGCATTGCGAAGCTCGAGGCAGATCAGAGCTCCGCCGGCGTAGACGAAGCGCGTCGCGTCGCGTTCGGACTTGAGCAGGCGCAAGAGCGCATGCGCTCGCTTTTCACGTTGGCGAACCAGCGCCTGGCGCTGCTCGGCTCTGAAGAAGACGATGCGGCCGTCACCACCGTTACCGTGACGCAGGCGACGATCGATGAAGCGAAAGATCAGATCACGGAGATCTCCGCGGGACTCGGCGATGCACAGGATGCCGCTGGTTCGGCGAGCCGCGAGGTCATCAACGCCCGCGCAGAGCTGGACACCCTCGACGTTGATATCGCCGAGCAGAGTGCCCTCGTGTCTGAGCACGACATGCGTTTGACGTCACTGCGGGGTACAGCTGAGGCCGCAGCATCCGCTCTCGCTGCTGTGCGTGGCGCGGTGGCACGCCAAGAAGCCGCTCTGGAAGCAGCCAACGAAAGACGGCGCGAGGCGGCCGACGCACTCGAACAGATCGACGAGGCCGGGGCACCTGAGGGCACGGCAGCCGAACATGCTGCCGCCTACGAAACCGCGCAACGCGAGTCCACTGCGGCAGAAACTGAGCGGGAGGGCCTGCGAGAGCGTCTGCACGAAGCGGAGCAGGAAGCAGGAGCGCTGACTGCGAAGGCCTCCGCGCTCAGCAGCGCGCTGTCGCTTTCCGGTGGCGCTGCCGAAGTCGTGAAGTCTGGTGCGGCGGGTGTACGGGGGCTGGTCGGCGACGCCGTACAGGTCAAAGCTGGTTTCGAAGCCGCCATTGCCGCCGTATTGGGCCCTCTCGCTGAGGGAGTGCTCGTCGACGACGCTGACGCGGCGTTCTCGTTGGCGCACGATTCCGCTGAGCAAAAGCGCGGAATCGTCGATTTTGTGATGGCAGAGGCGTTACGGCCTGACATTACGCTCCCTGAGGTGAGCGGGGTAACTCCGGCGAGCTCGGTGGTGACGGCGCCGAACGGTGTGTTGGGTGTGCTCTCGCATGTGCTGATCGCTGACGATCTCGTCGCTGCCCGCGATGCACGGGCCGCGCTGGACGCGCTCGGGGATCGCTGGATCACGATCGTCACCACTGGCGGTGATGTTGTCACGGCGCAGACACTACGCACGGGTTCTGGCGGAGAGCGTTCACGGCTGGAGTTGACCGCTGAACGCGATGCCGCTGCCGAGCGGCTCGCAGAGGTGAACGTCATCGTCGCCAGCCTGCGCGAAGAACGTGCCGAAGCAAACGATCGCGTGGAGAGCACACGCCGACAGGCAAAGGACGCGCTGCGCGCTTTGCGCGAACACGATGCGGCACTGGCTGCGCACGCGGAGCACGCCAACCGCGTCACGGTGCGACACGAATCCGCTGTGGCGGAATGTGAGCGTCTCGAATCAGGGCTTGCCCAGGCGCAGTCGGCGGTGTCTGATGCGGAAACTTCCGCCTCCGCTGCGCAGGTCCAACTGGACGAGGCCGAGGCAACGCCGAGGCCAGTGCTCGATGCCTCAGCTCGTGACGGCCTGCTGGAGACACTGGAAGCTGCGCGCGAAGGAGAATTGCGAGCCCGGCTCGAGATCGAGACTCTCCGAGAGCGTGTGCGTTCCGCGCAGGCTCGAGTGGCGAGCTTGGAGCGTCAGCGCGAACAAGAGCGGGATGCGGCTGCTGAGGCAGCACGACGCGCGGTCATCCGGCGTACCCAGCGCGAGGCCGCGGCGGGTGTCGCGGATGAGCTTCCGCGCATCTTGGATTCGCTAGATAAATCTGTCACCGAAGCTCGAATCGGTCTCAGCGAAGCCGAGAGCGCTCGATCTGCGCAGAACGAAGAGTTGACCGCGCTGCGCGCTCAGGAGTCGTCCTTGCGTGAGCGGCTGTCTGGTCTGACCGAAAGCGTGCACGGCCTTGAGTTGCAGATTCACGAAAAGAAACTCCACCTGACCAGTCTGCTGGAGCGCGTGGCATCTGAGCTGGCGCTCGAAGAAGATATTCTTATTGCGGAATATGGTCCGGATCAGGATGTCCCACGCGATCCGTTGGCAGAAGCAGATGTGAATGCCGTCGACGGCATCGATGCAACAGCAGTGCCGTACGACCGTCGCGTGCAAGAGCGCCGGCTTGCAGATGCGCAGCGAAAGCTCAATCAGCTCGGCCGAGTCAACCCGCTCGCACTTGAGGAATTCTCCGCGCTTGAGCAGCGTCACGCCTTCCTCACGGAACAGCTTGCTGACCTCACTCAAACGCGTGAGGATCTGCTGACGATCATTGGCGATCTTGATGAGCGTATGCAAACGATTTTCGCAAGTGCTTTCGAGGACACGAAGGAAGCCTTCGGCCAAGTATTCCCGCTGTTGTTCCCCGGCGGGGCGGGCAGCATCTCTCTCACCGATCCGGACAATATGCTCACGACCGGCATCGAGGTATCGGTGCGGCCCGTCGGCAAGAAGATCGAACGGTTATCTTTGCTCTCTGGCGGCGAGCGCTCTCTTGCCGCAGTGGCGTTGCTCGTCGCGATCTTCAAAGCACGGCCGAGTCCGTTCTACATTCTCGACGAAGTAGAGGCGGCGCTTGATGACGCAAACCTCGGGCGTCTTTTGACGGTGTTCGAGCAACTACGCGAAAGCTCACAGCTCCTCGTCATCACGCACCAAAAGCGCACGATGGAGATCGCAGACGCCCTGTACGGCGTTTCGATGCGCCAGGACGGTGTCTCGGCTGTGGTGGGTCAGCGCGTGGGGGATCGCGCTGCGGCATCCGCTTGAGTGCGCTCGAACTCATCCAGCAGTGTGCGAAACTCCGGCAGATCCTGCGGACGGTGTGCTGCACCAGCGAGGACACGATGCTCGGCACCGTCGGAGACGAGCACCTGAGCGATCGCCTCGTACTCGTCATTCCAGCCGCCCGTGATGACGAGTGTGGGAACACCAGCGAGCATTCCTGAGCGTATGCCGTGGCCCCAGGGCACATTCGCGCGTGACCAGTGCTCGGCGACGGGTCTTTCTTGATCCCAGCGCTGTTCGTCAAAGGGACCGCCGAACATCAGCGGCCGCAGTATCGCCCAGCATCCAGGAAGATTACCGTCGGCAGCCTGGGCCTGCGCTTCAACGACCGCCGAGATATGGCGCTCGACGGCAGGATCCCCGCGCACGATGTCATAGAAGGCGGGCTCGACCAGCACGATCGCGGCGAGGTTCAGATTGTTCGCGGCGAGAGTCGCCGGTACAGCGCCGATGGAATGCGCGAAAAGTGTGATGCGCCGTGTGCCGCACGTCTGAAGAATCGTCTTGGTCTGTTCGTGGATGGATGATCCGGGTGTAAAGCTGAGAAGCTCGCTGCGGTCGGTGCTCATGTTCGGCCAAGCCATGTGTCCGCGCCGACCGGCGCCATGAATGAACAAACGGTTGGGGCGGTCAGCGGGCATGTTGCGATGCTATCGAGCCGCGGCCTCAGAGACGCGGCCAGCGACGTAGGCTGGAGGCATGGCGGAGAAGTCTTGGTCCCTGGGTCGCGCGCTGCGCGGCATGTTCGTCAAGCCCACGATCGATGAGAGCACGTGGGACGATCTGGAGACCGCGTTGATCACAGCCGACTTCGGCCCCGAAATCTCTGAGCGCATCGTGGAGGAGCTGCGCGAGAAGGTTTCTCGCTTCCGCACGACAGATCCGAAAGACTTGCAGCGGATGCTCCGCGAGACGCTGGAAGAGCACTTCGCGAAGTTTGACACCACGTTGAAACTGACCGAGCGCCCCGCTGTCGTTCTCGTGGTCGGGGTCAACGGCGTGGGTAAGACCACGACAATAGGCAAGTTCACGAAATTCCTGCGCGGATTCCAGCGCAGTGTCGTCGTCGGTGCTGCTGACACGTTCCGTGCCGCGGCTGTCGAGCAGCTTGCCACCTGGGCACAGCGCGGGGGAGCAGCGATCGTGCGACCGCAGCACGAGGGTCAGGATCCCGCGTCCGTGGCTTACCAGACCGTCGAATATGCGCAGCGCGAGGGCATTGAGATCGCGATCATCGACACCGCTGGACGCCTTCACACCAAGGGCGGCTTGATGGATGAACTCGGCAAAGTCCGCCGGGTCATCGAGAAGCAAGCACCCATCAGCGAGGTGTTACTCGTGCTCGATGCGACCACAGGTCAGAACGGTGTCCTGCAGGCAGAGGCATTTCTTGAGCATGCCGGTGTTACCGGGCTCGTGCTGACAAAGCTCGACGGTTCAGCGAAGGGCGGCTTCGTTCTCGCGGTTCAGGAGCGCACCGGTATCCCCGTCAAACTCCTTGGACAGGGCGAAGGAATCGATGACCTCACCGGTTTCACGCCGCATGTGTTCGTAGCATCCCTTGTCGGGCAGTGATTGGACTGGTTTCATAGCGTTATGGCGATCGAACATGATTACTTCGGGCTTCTCGCGTCAGGGCCAGACGGATCGATCTTCTGGTCCGAGACGGTAGATCTTGGCGACCAAGTGGTGACGGTCGACCTCACCGCACCAGACCAGGATGACGTGTCACCAGACGCGCTCGACATTGCCGCCGCGCTCATCTCTGGGCTGGAGGACGTCGATGACACGGCACGCCGTGCAATGCTCGCCGAAGTGGATGACCGCACGAGTGAAGTGACCGAGTACATCTTGCAGCAGCAGGAAGCCTACGGTGATGAGCTGGAGGAGGTTCTCGTTGATGTCAGCGGCGACGCCGCGGTCGACATCATCCGCTCGCTACAACTGATCAGTATGACAATTCTTGCCGACGAGCATGGCGGATCAGAACCGTTTGCCGTGCTGGAGTATGCGCTTGATGCGGACGATGCCGATGAAGCGCTGCTGGTGAATCTCGCATCTGATGGCACCGTTCAGTCGGTGATGAGTGCCGACTAGCCGTCTTCTTGCACTGAAAACAGGACGTCAGCCCGAAATCAGGAGATTTCTGCAGAATTCTCCTGATTTCGGCCCTTTGTCCTGATCTCGGGATGCTGCGACGACGGGCTACACAGCCTGAGCGAAGCCCAAATCCGCCGACTCAGCGATATGCGACAGATGCGAGGGGATCTCGCGCCCCTTTGACCTCATCGACTGCGCCCAGAGACGCCCGGCACGATAGGACGAGCGCACGAGCGGACCCGCGAGGACGCCGAGGAACCCGATCTGCTCGGCTTCCTCCTTGAACTCGACGAACTCAGCAGGCTTCACCCATCGTGCTACCGGCAAATGCCGCGGTGACGGACGCAGATACTGCGTGATCGTGATGATGTCGCATCCGGCGTCGTGAAGATCTTGCAGCGCTTGAATGACCTCTTCCGGCTCCTCGCCCATACCCAAGATCAGGTTGGACTTGGTGATCAGGCCAGCTGCTCGGCCCTGGGTAAGGACGTCGAGTGAGCGTTCGTACCGGAAGGCGGGCCGGATGCGCTTGAAGATCCGGGGGACTGTCTCCACATTATGCGCGAACACTTCAGGGCGCGCATCAAAGATCTGGCCCAGATAGGCAGGATCGCCATTGTGATCGTTCGCGAGCAACTCCACCCCGGTATTCGGGTTCTGCGCGTGGATCTGCCGAACGGTCTCGGCGTTGAGCCAGGCGCCCGTATCGGACAGATCGTCGCGCGCGACACTGGTCACGGTCGCGTAGCGAAGGCCCATGCGTGTCACGCTCTCGGCAACGCGGCGAGGCTCATCGGTGTCATAGTCTGCAGGCTTGCCGGTGTCGATCTGACAGAAGTCGCAGCGGCGCGTGCACTGGGAGCCGCCGATCAAGAATGTCGCTTCGCGGTCTTCCCAGCACTCGAAGATGTTGGGGCACCCGGCTTCCTGGCAGACGGTATGCAACCCTTCCTCTTTGACGAGCGAATGAAGGGCCGTGTACTCGGGACCCATCTTCGCCTTGGTCTTGATCCACTCCGGCTTGCGCTCAATCGGAGTTTCCGCATTGCGAACTTCAAGACGCAGGAGCTTACGTCCTTCTGGAGCGCTCATGCGGCCGCCCCTGACGTGGCTACGGGTGTTGAATATTCAGCGACGAAGGCCGCGGTGACCGCATCGAGGATGTCTGCGGGGGAGACCTCTTTACCGATCACCTCGCTGATGGTGGTCACGCCAGCATCGGTGATTCCGCAGGGGATGATTCCGCGAAAGCCCGACAACGAGCTGTTGCAGTTGATCGCGAAGCCGTGCATCGTCACACCGCGCTGCACTCGCACACCGATTGCGGCGACTTTGTCTTCAGAGAGAGGGCGACGCACCCACACGCCGCTGCGTCCCTCGACCTGATAGCCGTCGACGCCGACCGGCCGGAGGACGTCTATGAGAATTCTCTCAAGTCGACGCACATGCGCCACGACATCCATCGGTTCCGGTAAGTGCACGATCGGATATCCGACGAGTTGGCCCGGGCCGTGCCAGGTGATCTTTCCGCCGCGATCCACATCAACCACTGGCGTGCCATCTTGTGGGCGCTCCTGAGGCTCGGTGCGCTTCCCCGCAGTGTAGACGGCTTCGTGCTCGAGCAGGATCAGCGTGTCGGGGCGAGTATCTGCGGCGACCTCTGCGTGGACGCGTCGTTGCAGGTCCCATCCGTCGAGGTACGGCACGAGGGCCGGTGCAAGGCCAGGTGTAAGGATGTCCAGCATGATGACCTTTCGGTATTGTTGGATCGAGTCTAACAACACCTCGCGCATGAAAAGTGTCCCGCACGATACGGTGATGTGATGAAGATAGAACCTCGTGCCGGACGCCCTCGCGCGTCATCACGCGAGACGCTTGCCGAGGCGGCCTGTGAGCTTTTCTTAGAGCAGGGTTACGAGGCGACCTCGATCGCAGACATTACGCAGCGCGCGGGCGTCAGCAGATCGAGCTTCTTCAACTACTTCTCTTCGAAGAGCGACGTGTTGTGGAGCGGCTTTGACGCGAGGATCGACGGAGCACTCATCCAATTGGAATCTCTGGGAACGGAGGCCGGGGGTGAGCCGGTACGGGATGCATTAGCGGCGATCGTCGTCGATTTCGCCCCAGATCCCCTGGCTCTCGCACTGCGGAACGCGAACGCCATGGGTCTCGTGACAGAACTTGAGAGAGACAGCGGCTTGCGACACGCGCGACTCGCCGCCGGAGTCGCGGATGCTGCACGGCGCGCCGGTATCGGTGAGATTCGTGCCGACATCTTGGGCGCTGCCCACGCGGCGGCCGTGCTGTCATCCCTGCGGGTATGGGCTGAGCAGGGCGCAGGACAGGCGAGCCCTGAGACGCTGTTTCGCCACGCTCTAACCGCTATTCATGATCTTCCCTGGCGGGGCTGACGCCGCGGCATCACCCCTGGCATCCGCTCGCGTAGAATCAAGAGCACCATGGCTACTTTTGGCACCCTCTCTGATCGACTTACCGAGACTTTCCGCAACCTTCGTACGAAGGGAAAGCTGACTGCCGCCGACGTCGACGGCACAGTGCGCGAGATTCGTCGCGCACTGCTTGATGCCGACGTCGCGCTCGTCGTCGTGAAGGACTTCACCGCGAAGGTGCGTGAGCGTGCCCTCGGCGACGAGGTCAGCAAAGCGCTGAACCCTGCGCAGCAGGTCGTCCAGATCGTCAACGAAGAGCTCGTCGGCATTCTTGGTGGCGAGCAGCGTCGTCTTGAGTTCGCAAAGACGCCGCCGACGGTGATTATGCTCGCCGGTCTCCAGGGGTCAGGTAAGACCACGTTCGCCGGAAAGCTCGCAAAGCAGCTTGAGAAGGACGGCCACACCCCACTGCTGGTAGCCGCTGACCTCCAGCGCCCGAACGCAGTGAATCAGCTGCAGGTCGTTGCTGAGCAGGCTGGCGCGACGGTCTACGCTCCCGAACCGGGTAAAGGCGTCGGCGATCCCGTTAAGGTGTCCCGCGACGGCGTTGAGCATGCCCGCCGCCAGCAGCATGACGTGGTCATCATCGACACGGCCGGACGCCTGGGCGTTGACGCAGAACTCATGAAGCAGGCATCCGATATCCGCAAAGCGGTCGATCCTGATGAGGTCCTGTTCGTCATCGACGCGATGATCGGTCAGGATGCCGTCAACACGGCAAAGGCGTTCCAAGAAGGTGTCGACTTCACAGGTGTCGTGCTGTCGAAGCTGGACGGTGACGCCCGAGGCGGTGCGGCACTTTCGGTCGCATCCGTCACAGGTCGCCCGATTATCTTCGCTTCTACCGGTGAAGGACTCGATGATCTCGAGCCGTTCTATCCGGACCGGATGGCAAGCCGTATTCTCGACCTCGGTGACATCCTCACGCTCATCGAGCAGGCGCAGCAGGCCTTCGATGAAGAAGAGGCGCAGAAGGTCGCTGAAAAGTTCGCGACTGATCAGTTCACCCTCGAAGACTTCCTCGACCAGCTTCAGCAGATGAAGAAGATGGGCTCGATGAAGAAGATGCTGGGGATGCTCCCTGGCATGGGGCAGATGAAACAGCAGCTCGATGACTTCGACGAGAAAGAAATTGATCGCACCGAAGCGATCATTCGCTCGATGACGCCGGGGGAGAGGCAAAACCCCAAGTTGCTCAACGGCTCACGCCGTTTGCGTATTGCCAAGGGCGCTGGCATGACGGTTACCGATGTTAACCAGCTTGTGCAGCGATTCGATCAGGCCGCAAAGATGATGAAGACCGTCGCGCGCGGCGGTACCCCGAACATTCCGGGGATGGGCACGATGCCAGGCATGGGCCGTCCCGGCGCCTCGTCGAAGCGAGGGAAGAAGGGCAAGAACAAGAGCGTTTCGCGCTCGGGGAACCCCGCAAAGCGTGCTGCTGAAAACGCAGGATTGCAGGCCGGTTCTTCGACAGGGTCGGGAAGTGGTTTTGGCCTTGGGAGTCAGCAAGCGCCATCCGAGGCTGACCTCGCAGAGATCCAGAAGCTCTTCGGGAAGAACTAAGTCTTACGGACGTACAAATGCGGGGCCGGGGAAAATCCCCGGCCCCGCATTTTCGCGAGATTACGCGACGTCTTCGTCGACCCAGTCCATCGACTTGGTGACGGCCTTGCGCCACTGACGCAGAAGCCGATCACGCTCTGCCTCATCCATCGTGGGCTCCCAACGACGGTCCTCTCTCCAGTTGGCACTGAGGTCATCGAGGCCACTCCAGAATCCGACCGCGAGGCCAGCCGCGTACGCGGCACCTAGCGCGGTGGTTTCTGCAACCTCAGGTCGCACAACGGGAACGCCGAGGATGTCAGCCTGGAACTGCATCAGAGCGTCGTTGGCAACCATTCCGCCATCGACCTTGAGCTCGGTCAGGTCAACACCGGCATCAGCGTTGACCGCATCGAGCACGTCGCGTGTCTGGAACGCGACGGCTTCGAGTGCTGCCCGTGCAATGTGATTCTTGTTCGCGAAGCGCGTCAGGCCGACGATCGCACCGCGGGCATCCGGTCGCCAGTACGGAGCGAAAAGACCGGAGAACGCCGGCACGATGTAGACGCCACCGTTGTCTTCAACCGACGACGCAAGCTTTTCGACCTCGGGCGCGGAAGAGATAAGCCCCAGTTGATCGCGCAGCCACTGGATCAGCGAACCCGCAACCGCGATCGATCCTTCGAGCGCGTAGTGCGTCGGCCCGTCACCGAGCTTGTAGCCGACTGTCGTGAGCAGCCCGTTTTTGGAGCGCACGATCTCCTCACCCGTCTGGAAGATGAGGAAGCAGCCGGTGCCATAGGTGTTCTTGCTTTCGCCAGCGTTGAACGCGGCCTGGCCGAACGTCGCCGCCTGCTGGTCGCCGAGGATGCCAGCGATAGGTGTCTCACGCAGCAGCGACGAGCTCTTCGCCGTGCCGTATACCTCGGAGGACGACTTGATCTCCGGCAGCATCGACCGAGGAACTCCGAACTCTTCCAAGATGTCATCGCGCCATTCGAGCGTCTCGAGATCCATAAACATCGTCCGTGAGGCGTTGGTGACGTCGGTCACGTGCACACCGCCATCAACACCACCGGTCAGATTCCACAGGACCCATGTGTCTGTCGTGCCGAACAGGAGATCGCCTGCATCCGCCTTGGCGCGGGCGCCATCGACATTCTCGAGGATCCACGAGATCTTGGTTCCGGAGAAGTAGGTTGCCAGAGGTAGTCCTACGATCTCCTTGAATCGGTCGACGCCCTCATCTCCGGCCAGACGATCGACAATCGCCTGGGTACGTGTGTCCTGCCAGACGATCGCGTTGTAGACGGGCTCACCAGTGGTCTTATCCCACACCACCGCAGTTTCGCGCTGGTTTGTGATGCCCACCGCAGCAATGTCATGGCGCGTAAGATCCGCGCGACTCAGAGCCAGTCCGATGACCTCCTGCACGTTGCGCCAGATCTCGGAAGCATCGTGTTCGACCCAGCCGGCCTTAGGGAGGATCTGCTCGTGCTCCTTCTGACCGGTCTCTACAATTGTGCCCTTCTTGTCGAAGATGATCGCACGACTAGACGTGGTGCCCTGATCGATTGCGATGACGTAATCAGCCATTGTTCTTCTCCTTTGAAATACGTGGGTAAAGCGTGTGCTGGGTTCTGCCGCAAACTACACCAGCGCGAGCATTGCGGGAGCGGCAAAGGCCGCGAGTGCACCACCGATGAGGGGGCCGGCAACGGGAACCCAGGAGTATGCCCAGTCGCTTGAGCCTTTGCCCTTGATGGGCAAGATGGCGTGTGCGATGCGCGGGCCGAGGTCACGAGCAGGGTTGATCGCATAGCCGGTGGGACCACCGAGCGAAGCGCCGATTCCGACGACAAGCAGGGCAACGGGAAGAGCCGTGAGCGGTCCGAGGCCTCCGGGTACGCCTACCTCGATGTCGCCGTAGTCAGCGAAAGCGAAGATCACGAACACGAGTACGAAGGTTGCGATGATCTCGGTGATGAGGTTGTGCGCGTAAGAGCGGATCTGCGGTCCAGTGGAGAACACCGCGAGCTTGTTTGCCGGGTCTTCCTCCTCATCGAAGTGCTGACGGTAGGAAGCCCAGCACAGGATTGCACCGATGATTCCACCGAGCAGCTCCGCCGCGATGGCGATGAAGAACATCGGAGCGGTGATGGTGCCAGCGATCAGCATGCCGATTGCGACGGCAGGGTTGATGAGTGCACCGGAATATGCCGAGACGAGCACACCGGCGAAGACTGCCAGGCCCCAGCCCCAGTTGATCATGAGGAACCCGCCGGCGAAGCCCTTCGTCTTCGTGAGCACGACGTTGGCAACAACGCCACAGCCGAGCAGGACCAGCATTGCCGTTCCAACGAGTTCTGAGACAAAGTAAAGTCCCAGGTTGATATCTGTCATGTCTTCTTTGACCTTTCTTACCGCAAGACGGCCTCACTGTCGTCGCGGCTATGAGTGATATTCCGTCGCGAGGCCGACGGGTCTGCGTCGCTTAGCGACGGGCAGCTGTGGGGATCGACAACCCATGGGCGTCGTTGAGGAGCTCGCGTGTTGCTTCGATTTCTGCGTCACGCTCTTTTTCGTCCCACTCGAGCAGAGGAGCGAGCGCGCGCGCGAGTGTGTCCAGCACAGAGATGTCGACATCTCCGGTAAATGCCAGGCTGGTACGCCTGAGAACAACGTCGGCGAGATGCACGACAAACTCTCGGTTTACCATCCATTCCAATTCCCGCGTAGAGACCGTAGTTCCCTCGAGAAGTGTGTCGTCCGCGGACTCGATAAACTCCCAGACCTCGCTCGCCCGCGTACCGTATCGGGCGAGCATCTGGTCGGCTCGCTCGCCCGCACCAGATAGGTGAGTCTGGATCCAGGACTGCCGTGCACGTACAGTCTTGGGGAAGCCGCGCCCTCCGCCGATCGGCAGCCCTACCGTGGAAACGGGACGTGGGCGGCCCAGCACCTCAAGAACGCGCTCGGACAGAGCAGCACCGAGCGCGCGGAAGGTGGTCCACTTCCCGCCGACAAGGCTCACCATCGGCACGGCGCCGCTCTCATCGACCTCGACGCGATAGTCGCGTGAGACGAAACCGGGCGCTGTGTCTTCGTGGCGCGGGAGGGGACGGATACCCGCGAAGCGATAAACGATCTGGTCCCGATCCAGGGCGATCTGGGGGAACACGTGATGAATGAGATCGAAGAAGTAGTCGACTTCGGCCTCCGTGCAGCGTGCGGGTTCGCGAGGGTCAGCTTCGATGTCGGTCGTCCCCACGAGCACACGGCCCTTAAGCGGGTAGATCAGAACGATGCGGCCGTCGGAGTGTTCGAAGAAGATCTCTCGCCCCTGCGTCGCCTCCAGCAGCTCGGGGTGATCAAGCACGATGTGCGAGCCCTTGGTGCCGCCCATGAAGCGGGTCTGCGTTCCCAGAGCGTCGTTGGTGAGGTCAGTCCAGGGCCCTGAAGTATTGACGATGACATCTGCAGTGAGGGAGAACTCTTCTCCGCTGAAGTTGTCGCGCAGCACAACGGCGCCGCCGTCGCGAGAGACAGCTTCCACATAGTTCAGCGCGTAAGCGCTTGCTCGAGCCGATCGGCCGTCTTGGAGGACATCGAGCGCCAACCGCTCTGGATCGTGCATTGAGGCATCGTAGTAGGTCGCCGTGTACTTGATGTCGGGGTCCAGATGAGGCAGCTCAGCAAGCGACTTACGTCGACCGAGGAAACGGTGCCGTGGCACTGTGCCGCCATCACGAGAGAAAGTGTCGTACAGCGTCAATCCGATTTTGATGAGGATCGCGCCGCGCTCCTGCGGCTTTCCGCTGCGGTGCGTGAGGAAGCGAAGTGGGGCCGAGAGGATGCCCGAGAATGTGGAGTAGATCGGAATCGTGGTCTGCAGCGGCTTCACAAAGTGGGGTGCTGCCTTGAGGAGGCCGTTACGTTCCTGCACGGATTCACGTACGAGCCGGAACTCACCGTTTTCGAGATAGCGGACGCCACCGTGAATCATATGGCTCGATGCAGAGGAGGCGCCAGAGGCAAAGTCACCGCGTTCAACGAGAACTGCGTCGATACCCTGCAGCGCGAGATCGCGGAACAGGGAGATGCCGTTGATTCCTCCGCCGATGATGAGTACCGGTGTGTGACCAGACTCGCGGACGGACTGAATTTCGTTGGCGCGGAGCGACGTACGTGTCGGATCAATCATCGTCGACCTCTTTCATTGACTGAGCCCAGCTTCGAGGGTGAACCCCGTCCCGCGCAAACCTCTTGCACGTATGTGCAACTATTGTCGATGGGAGGCCATTGTGACAAGGGATTCACACGCTCGGGATGGGAAACTGACCGCTGCTCTTACAGCCGCAAAACTGTATTACATGCAGGACAAGACGATGGATGCGATTGCGCGAGAGCTGAGCACGTCGCGCTCGTCTGTGTCGCGATTGCTCAGTTACGCTCGAACCACCGGCCTCGTCGATATTCGTGTGAACTCGCCATTTGAGCGGGTCGGGATGCTGGAACAGAACATTCGTGATCGATTCCACATCACCGCGCACGTTGTTCCGATGCCAGAGATCGTCAGCGAACTTGAACGGGTAGAGCGCGTCGCTTTGACCGCGGGCCGATTACTCTCGCAGTTCATCGAATCCAACATGATCGTTGGTGTTGCATGGGGCTCAACGCTCAGCGTTGTCAGCCGAGCACTTGTACAGAAATCCACCCACGACACAACCGTGGTTCAACTTAACGGCGCCGGCAACACCCAGTCCAGTGGTGTCGAATACTCGAGCGATATTTTGCAACGCTTTGGCCATGCGTTTGGAGCGCAGGTAGAGCAGTTTCCGGTCCCCGCTTTCTTCGACAATCCGCAAACCCGCGAGGCGATGTGGCAGGAACGAAGTACGAAACGCGTGTTGCACTATCAATCCAAGATGGACCTGGCCGTTTTCAGTCTGGGCTCACCTGCTGCTGATGTTCCCAGTCGTGTGTATGTGGGCGGGTACCTCAGCGGTGAGGACTACCGCAGCCTTCGCGAGGACGAAGCCATCGGAGATGTGGCGACAGTCTTCTTCCGCGCGGACGGAAGTTGGAAGGATATTCGTCTCAATGCCCGAGCGACAGGGCCAGGGTTGGATCGCCTCCGACGAGTGCCGCGAAGGGTGTGCATTGTTTCTGGTGCGAAGAAACTCGCGAGTCTGCGTGCGGCAATCGCGGCGGGAACGATAACCGACGTGGTGCTGGACGAGTCTCTCGCGCGGCTACTCGCCGAAGCTGCGTAGACCTGTGGCGTCAGCGTACTGAAGTCTCTGGGCCGGTTCGGAATTCCCGGATGAGGTGATGCACGACCTCGCGCAGATTCCAGTCGGCTGATTCGGCGACGTCAAGCTGGCGCTGGTAACTGGCACCAGAGTCGAGGATCGTGGTCAGCCCGGCGAACTCAGCCACGCAATTCAAATCGACAGATACCGGCGAGAGAGCGCCGATCGTTTCGACCAAGTGATCACGCACGGGCACCTGCGTGCCATCGGCGTCGACAATAATCCTCGCATCGAGGCCAAAACGTGCGGTGCGCCACTTGTTCTCGCGGTGAAACCACGCGGGCATTGTGGGCAGAGGGCGTCCTTGATCCATTTCGCGCGAGAAATGTTCCACGAGCACCTGTACGAGCGCGGCGACGGATGCAAGTTCGGCGAGGGTAGACATCCCATCGCACGCCCGCACCTCAATAGTGCCCCACCGCGGTGCGGGCCGGATGTCCCAGCGGACCTCGGTGGCATCGGCCATTACACCCGTGCGAATCATGTCATTGAGATAACTCTCGAACTCGTCCCAAGACTTCAACGGCCAGGGGAGGCCAGCAGTCGGAAGCTGTTGGAATACCAGCACCCGGTTGGACGCGTATCCGGTGCGCTCACCTGCCCAGAATGGGCTCGATGCTGACAACGCCTGCAAATGAGGGAGATAGGACGCAAGTGCATTAATGATCGGAATCACTTTCTCTCGATCATCCACGCCGACGTGCACATGAATGCCCCAGATCATCATGTTGCGTCCCCACCACTGCGTGCGTTCGATGAGCGCGTGATAGCGGCTTTTGTCGGTGACCTTCTGGTCGTACCACTGCGCGAACGGATGACTGCCCGCCGAGAGCAACTCCACACCAATTGGATCCGTTGCGCGCCGAACAGCCGCAATTGCTGCGGCAACGTCGCTGACAGCGTGCGCGACGGTCTCGCCGATACCGCTGGTAACTTCGATAGTGTTCGTGAGCAACTCGCCGGTGACCGTATGACGCTCGTTATGGCTTTCCGCTTCGAGAGCGGTGAGAAGTTCGGGTGCTCGCCCGACGAGATCACCCGTTTCAGGATCTGCGAGCATGATCTCCCATTCCAGGCCCACGGTGGAGCGCGGAGATGAGGCGAATTCGATCGTCACGAGCACATTCTGACACGCGGAGAGTTCTAAATGATGACGCGCGTGCCGTGCGTTCGCGAGACGGCTCAGCATCTGGCAGAATAGAAGGTCGGACGACGTTCTCGACCCTCTATCCAGATTTCGTCCACCCCTTAGAGCTTCCGCCGGGTGTGCACCCCACTCTCCAGGCGATCGGTTCATTTACTTTCCACACCATTCAGGAGAATCGTGGCTGTCAAGATTCGTCTCAAGCGCATGGGTAAAATCCGCGCGCCTTATTACCGCATCGTCGTTGCCGACTCGCGCACCAAGCGTGATGGTCGTGTCATCGAGGAGATCGGTAAGTACCACCCCACCGAGCAGCCCTCGTTCATCGAGGTCAACTCGGACCGCGCGCAGTACTGGCTCTCCGTCGGCGCGCAGCCGTCTGAGCAGGTTGCAGCGCTTCTGAAGCTCACGGGCGACTGGGGCAAGTTCAAGGGCGACAAGGACGCGAAGTCCACCGTCCAGGTTGCAGAGCCGAAGGTTCCCTTCGAGATCGACGCAGCCAAGAAGTCTGTCGTGAAGCCGAAGGCTGAGAAGAAGGAGGCTCCCGCTGAGGAGGCTCCCGCCNNCCCGCCGCTGCCGATGCGGAGGCCGCTGAGGCTCCCGCCGCCGACGCCGAATAATCGCTGTGCTTGCCGCCGCGCTCGAACACATCGTCAAGGGGATCGTTGATCACCCGGACAATGTTCAGATCAACGCTTCCACGTCGCCGCGAGGCGACCTCCTCGAGGTGCATGTGCATCCCGACGACCGGGGGCGCGTGATCGGGCGCGGCGGCCGCACCGCGAAAGCACTGCGCACGCTCATCACCGCGCTGGCGGATGGGCGACGCGTTCGCGTTGATGTCGCGGACGACTGACGTGGTGTCGAAAGACCGTAGTCAAGGTAAGAACCAGCTGCGTGTCGGGCGCCTTGTTAAGGCCCACGGGCTCAAAGGCGCGTTGAAGCTCGAGCTGTATACCGACAATCCGGAGCGACGCTTCGTCGCCGGGGCCGAGTTCACGTTGCAGGTGCCAGAGGCCTCTCCGTGGCATGGCAAGTCGATCACTGTCCGCGAATATCGCGTGATGAATGGCAACCCTGTCGTGTTCTTCGAAGACATCGAAGACCGCGAGGGTGCAGAAGGCCTTGTCCGGGCGATTCTCTGGATCGACCAAGACGTTGATGAAGTTGAGGACAACGCCTGGTACGACCACCAGCTTGTCGGACTCGACGTCGTCCGTGACGACCAGGTTATTGGCACGGTTGTGAGCGTTGAGCATATGCCCGCTCAGGACCTGCTTATCGTGAGCCCCTCGACGGGTTCAGGAACCCCCGGCGAGAACATTATGGTTCCGTTCGTGGAAGCGATCGTGCCCACTGTTGACGTGGCAGGTGGCCGAGTCATCGTTACGCCACCCGCGGGGCTCTTCGAAGAGCTTCCTTCTGCAACACCGAGTGAGTGACGCAGGCCGCCCTCTCATGCGTATAGACGTCGTCTCGATCTTTCCGTCCTACTTCGACGGGCTGACGTTGTCATTGCTCGGTAAGGCCCAAGCATCGGGGATCCTCGATCTTCAGGTTCATGATCTGCGTGACTGGACGAGCGATCGCCATCGAACGGTCGATGACACGCCATATGGCGGCGGCGCCGGCATGGTCATGAAACCAGAGCCCTGGGCGCTGGCGCTCGACGATCTGACGGGACGCCCGTCGACGGCCGAACCGTTCAACGCGCCCACCATCATTTTTCCTTCGCCAGCAGGTGAGCGGTTCAGCCAAGCAAGCGCGCGCAACTTCGCCGAGCGCGATCACATCATTATCGGATGCGGTCGCTACGAGGGCATCGATGAGCGCGTGTTTGAGTATGCGGCAACGCTTGGAGAAGTGCGTCTGGTCAGCTTGGGCGACTACGTGCTCAACGGTGGCGAGGTCGCAGCTATGGCGATGATCGAGGCGATCGGCCGGCTGATTCCCGGTGTTGTGGGCAACCCCGAGAGCCTCGTCGAAGAATCGCACGAGGACGGTCTCCTGGAGTATCCGTCATACACGAAGCCCGCGCAGTGGCGTGAACGTGCGGTTCCGGATGTTCTCCTCAGCGGAAACCACGGTGCGATTGCGACGTGGCGCCGCGACCAGCAATTTGAACGTACCCGGCTACGTCGACCTGACCTGCTCAGCGACTGAGCTGTCGGAGCTTGATACGACGTAGCTTGAATCGTCGCATCCGGTTATGTCTCGGCTGTCAGACGCGTGCTTCAACGTCGTCGAGCAGTTCATCTTCGGCGTCAGCATCCCGATCTCGCCTGCCACGTTTCTGCGTCGGCTGCGGTCGGCCTTCAACCTCTTCGCGATGCTTCTGGATCTCAGTGCGGATGATGTACCCGATGAAGATGAAGCCCATCAGAGCGAACAAGATCCACTGGATCGCATAGGACAGATGTGGGCCTGGGTCATCTGTGGGGGACTCGAAGCCGCCGAGCGCGGTCTCGGCGGGCGGGTCTTCGCTCACCAGTCGCCCGTATGCACTGGTGACGATATCGGCATCCATTGCCTCGGCCATGCTGGGGAGATGGATCGTGGGGAGTTGCCCCTCCGGAGCGCTCCGACCCGACGTGGGAAGGGCTTCGCCAGGACGCACGCGTACAACAACCTCAACAGTGCCCGTCGGAGCCTCAGGAACGCTATCTGGGTTCGCACCCTCCCCAGGCGCAACCCAGCCGCGATCGACAATGATGATGCGGCCGTCTGAGTCGCGAAACGGCACGAGGACCTCGAAAGCACTGGTGCCTCCGTGGGGACGGTTTCTAACCAGCATTTGCTCGCCTGCGAGGTACTCACCGCGCAAGATCACTGGATGCCACTCATCTGCCGCGTCGAAGGAGCCATCGTCGTTGATTGCTTCCGCGAGCGTCACCGGCTTCGCATCGTAGTTCTGCTCGATGAGGGCCAGTTGGGCGGCACGACCCTCGTTTCTTTCGAATTGCCAGTTCGACAGAAATGCGCAAGCGACGGCGAAAGCAGCGGCTATGAGGACATATACGCCCCAGCGCACAAGTCTGTTGTTCATTCTGACAATCCTTCGCGCACCGTCACGGGGAATTCACGCGCGGCGAGGTAATCGTGGAGAAATCCGACGTGCTCATCGCACGCGAGCCAGATCTTCTCGCGGTCAGCGGCGTGGATCCGTGGATTACGCCACACGACTTGTTGTGTGGCGGTGCTACGGCAGCCAGCACGTGAGCACTCGTGCTCGGCGGTCACTGCTCCTCTTCCTTTGACTGCTCCTCGATCGTGATGATGCTCGGAGGGCGCACATCATCCGTTGGGGACGGTGTGGGGGCGGAGGGAGCTGTCAGCTCCTGTGTCGGAGACTCGGCTCCTTGCGTTGGGGTGGGGCTTATCGCATTCGCGAAAACTACAGCGATGTAAGGAAGCACTGCCGCGGCAGCAGCGAAAACCCAGGTGTACCACCCGTAGGGTGTCACCAAAACGGTTAGCGCAAAACACACCATACGGATGCCCATCGTGATCCAATATCGACGCACGCGTGCGGTCGCCTCGTCCTGCGGAGCCTGAGGCAGGGAGGTGACGGCGGGGGCGCGGCGGGTGTGTTTCACGGTGCTCCCAGCCTACGCCGCATGTGGCATTGCCATCGCCGCATTCCGTGCAACGGCCGAGCGCCCCGATAGGATGGCTCGGGCACTGACCAGGCACCATTTGAGAGCGAGAATCATGAGTTCAGACCGCGTCGTCCTCGTTACCGGAGGCAACAGAGGCATCGGCCGTGCGATCGCCGAGAGGTTCCTGCGTGACGGATATCGTGTTGCTGTCACCGCCCGAAGCGGTGAGGGGCCAGAAGGCTCCCTCACGGTTCGCGCAGATGTCACGGATGCTGAATCCATTGACGCCGCTTTCGCAGAAGTCGAAGAAAAGCTCGGCCCTGTAGAGGTCGTCGTCGCGAACGCAGGCATCACAAAAGACACTCTGCTGATGCGAATGAGCGAGGACGACTTCGACAGTGTTGTCGCCACCAACCTTGGCGGCACCTTCCGTGTCGTCAAACGTGCCTCCAAAAGCATGCTGCGCGCACGCTTTGGACGGGTGATTCTCATTTCCAGCGTCGTTGGGCTTTACGGCTCTGCGGGACAGGTCAACTACTCGGCATCCAAGAGCGGCCTCGTGGGATTCGCGCGATCGCTTACGCGTGAGCTTGGAGCCCGCGGCATTACGGCGAACGTGGTCGCTCCGGGGTTCATCGAGACTGATATGACCGCGGCGCTTCCCGAAGAAACACAGAAACAGTACAAGGCCAACATCCCCGCCGCGCGTTTTGCGACGGCCGATGAGGTCGCTGGCGTCGTCACCTGGCTCGCCGGTGATGACGCCGCATATATCTCAGGCGCCGTGATTCCGGTCGACGGCGGCTTAGGAATGGGCCACTGACGAGGTGATCAGAGCGGCCAGCTTTTCGGGCTGCGAAAACTGTGGCCAGTGGCCGGAGCCGATCTTCTCGACGGTGACGTCATCGATCGCACGATATTCGTCGCCGTACGGGCCCCACTCGCTGATCGCAGCCTCTACCTGCTCCTGAACCATTGCGCCCATGAGCAGCGTTACCGGCACCTGGTGGCGGCCCTCGGCCAGTTTCACCGGGTCAACGGGCACGCGGGCGGGGACTGAACGCGTCAATGGCGTAGTGCGCGCGCGTGTTGCCTCATCGAGGTCATAAACATCTTCGTCGGGGAAGAAATCCCATCCGGGGAAGGGGACCACACCATCAACGAGCTCGAACTCGCTGATCCCCGAACCCGGCGCCGGTGGCACTGTGTCGACGAAGATGACACGTGCGATTTTGTCGGTGCGAGCGCCGGCTGCTGCCCAGACGACGTTGCCGCCGCCGCTGTGTCCGACAAGGACCACGGGTCCGTGCGCTGCGTCGATCTGAGCGAGCACCGCATCGACCCAGTCAGACATGCCGATCTCGGCAGAATGCTCGACGGGCTCGCCGACGCCCGGCATCGTCAGCGGTAGCGCGAGGTGGCCTGCGGCTTCGAGAGCCGGAACAACGTCGTCCCACGAGGAAGCGCTCAGCCAAAGCCCTGGTATCAGAATGATTCTCATATGAAGACGCTACGCCGTACGTCCGACATTGCACGGGCAGTCGAGCCAGGTCAGGGGAGTAGGGCGATGACTTCGCTGAGATTCTGCGGGCCGATCACTAGGCTTGCAGCTTCGCGCACCGCGGGCTTTGCGTTAAACGCCAGACCGAGACCGGCAACAGCCATCATCTGCAAGTCGTTTGCGCCATCACCGATCGCAAATGTCGCACGCATCGGCACTGCGAGCTCGGCGGCCCACTCCTGAAGCGAATTCGCTTTGGCGGCGGCATCCACGATTTCACCTTCGACGAACCCAGAGAGCGCATCGTTTTCGACGTGGAGACGATTCGCCCGCCAGCGATCAACACCGAGGTCGGGGGCAATGTGATCCAGAATCTCGTGGAATCCGCCCGAGACGACGCCGACAACACCGCCGCGCGTGTGGATGGCAGCGATCAACTCCCGCACGCCTTCAGTTGGTTCGATACGAGAGAGTACGCGCGAGAAGGCCTCGACCGGCACGCCGGAAAGAGCTTTGACACGTGAGCGCAAACTCTCCGAAAAATCTACCTCGCCACGCATTGCGGCCTCTGTCGCGGCTTGCACTTCGTCGCGGCGGCCAGCTTCATCAGCGAGAAGCTCGATCACCTCGTTCTTAATCAGGGTGGAATCGGCATCGAGAACGACGAGAAAACGCGCGGAGGTCACGCGATCGAGCGTAGCGTGCCCGTCAGCGTTCGACCTGCACGCCCTTGCCCACCACGGTGATGCCCGACTCGGTCACAGTAAATCCGCGCTCGATATCACGTTCGCGATCGACTCCAACTGTTGCTCCGTCGAACAGCACGACGTTCTTATCGAGCACGGCTCGATGAACGCGTGCGCCCTGCCCCACTTGCACGTGATCGAACAACACCGAATCGGTGATGGTTGATCCTCCTGCGGCCAGTGTTCCAGGCCCAACGACGCTCCGTTCCAGATGCGTTCCAGAGAGCACGGACCCCAGCGAGACGATCGAATCGATGGCGTTGCCAATGCGTCCGACCGCATCGCGGACGAACTTCGCTGGCGGCGCATTCACGCTCTGGGTTCGGATCGGCCACTCGGTGTTGTACAGGTTGAACACCGGCAACGTGGAGATGAGGTCCATGTGGGCATCGAAGAAGGAATCGATCGTCCCGACATCGCGCCAGTATGCGCGATCGCGCGGGGAAGAGCCCGGAACGTCATTCTCCTTCATGTCGTAATAGCCTGCTTCGCCACGATCGACGAAATACGGGATGATGTCGCCGCCCATATCGTGACTAGAAGTCGGCAGTTCGCCGTCGGTCTCTACCGCCTCGATCAGCGCATCCGCATCGAAAATGTAGTTGCCCATGGACGCGAGCACTTCGTGCGGGGAGTCACTCAGACCCTGAGGATCTGCCGGCTTCTCCAGAAAGGCGCGGATTCGACCAGAGCCGTCCGGTTCCGCGTCGATAACGCCGAATTGATTCGCCATTGAGATGGGCTGACGGATGCCAGCAACGGTGGCCTTTGCGCCCGAGGCGATGTGCGCGTCGAGCATTTGCTGGAAGTCCATGCGATAGACGTGGTCTGCGCCGATGACGATGACGATGTCCGGCTTCTCGTCGTTGACGAGATTTAGGCTCTGCAAGATCGCATCGGCCGAGCCAGAGAACCACCGCTTTCCGAGACGCTGCTGCGCCGGGACCGAGGTGACATACGAATCGAGCAGCGAGGACATGCGCCAGGTCTGCGAGATGTGTCTATCGAGGCTGTGAGATTTGTATTGAGTCAGGACCACGACTTGACGCAACCCCGAATTGATCAGATTCGAGATGGCGAAATCGATCAATCGGTATTGGCCGCCGAACGGAACCGCGGGTTTCGCCCGATCCGCTGTGAGGGGCATAAGTCGCTTGCCCTCGCCGCCAGCGAGGATGATGCCGAAAATCTTCTTTGGGACCGCCATGGCTCCACCATAGATCCCGAATGCGTCGCTGTACTAGCGTTCAACCATGCGAGTCGACATGATCACCAAGGAATATCCACCGGAGATCTACGGTGGTGCGGGGGTGCACGTCGCCGAACTCGTCGGTGCGCTGCGCAAGAGCCTCGATGTGCAGGTGCGCGCCTTCGGTGCCGATCGCGACGAGGACGGCACACGCTCGTATCGAACGCCTGCAGAACTGGCCGATGCGAATGCTGCCGTGCAGACGCTCGGCACCGATCTTGCGATGGTAGGTGATGTCGCGGGCGCCGATCTCGTGCACAGCCACACTTGGTACGCGAATTTTGCCGGGCATATCGCTGCGCAACTACACGGGATACCGCACGTACTCAGCGCTCATAGCCTGGAGCCGTTGCGCCCTTGGAAGGCCGAGCAGCTCGGGGGCGGCTATGCCATTTCGCGCGGCATCGAGAAACTGGCGTACGAGAACGCGAGCGCCATCATCGCGGTGTCAGCAGGGATGCGCGCTGACATTCTGCGTAGTTATCCGAGCGTGGACCCAGCCCGGGTGCGCGTGATCCACAACGGTATCGATGTGGATCGGTGGCAACCGGTACAGGATGCGGCTTTCCTAGAGAGCATCGGCATGGATCCGGCACGACCGTCCGTGGTCTTTGTCGGGCGGATTACCCGGCAGAAGGGGCTGCCGTACCTTCTGCGTGCTGCAGCGCTGCTACCCCCGCAAGTGCAACTTGTGCTGTGCGCTGGCGCCCCAGATACCCCTGAGATCATGGTCGAAGTGCAAGAGGGTGTTCGCCTGTTGCAGCAGGCACGTGACGGCGTCATCTGGATAGAGCGGATGCTGCCGAGAGAACAGCTCTCCGCGATCCTGACCGCTGCGACGACGTTCGTCTGTCCCTCGGTGTACGAGCCACTGGGCATCGTGAACCTGGAAGCCATGGCGTGCGGTGCTGCTGTGGTGGGCACTGCGACTGGTGGCATTCCTGAGGTCGTCGACGACGGGGTAACCGGTCGTTTAGTCCCGATTGAACAGGTGCAGGACGGAACCGGCACGCCCGTGGATCCCGACCGCTACGTTGCGGATCTGGCACGCATACTCACAGAGGTGGCGATGGACCCGGTGCGGGCGGCCGAGTACGGAGCTGCGGGCCGTGCGCGTGCGAGCCAGGAATTTAGTTGGGATGCGATTGCTGACACCACGCGCGCGCTTTACGCAGAGCTGACGTCGTGAGCCGATAGGCTGGAGGCATGCCGAGTGCTCTTGATTTCACTGATGTCGTCGTGCGCCGTGACGGTCGCAATATCGTCGATCATGTGACCTGGCAGGTCGCAGACGACCAGCGCTGGGTCGTGCTCGGGCCTAACGGCGCGGGCAAGACAACCCTGTTACAACTCGCTGACACGCTTATGCACCCGAGTTCGGGAACTGTCTCGATTTTGGGTGAGACGCTCGGCCGTACTGACGTCTTCGAACTGCGTCCGCGGATCGGGTTCGCATCGTCTGCGATGGCCAAGCGTCTCCCACGCGATGAGACCGTGCTCAACGTCGTGCTTACTGCTGCCTACTCGGTAACGGGCCGGTGGAATGAGCAGTACGAGAATATTGACGAGCGTCGTGCTTTGCGTGTGCTGGGGGAGTGGAAGCTCGACCACCTCGCCGATCGCACGTTCGGGACGCTCAGCGACGGGGAGCAGAAGCGCGTGCAAATCGCGCGTGCCGTTATGACTGACCCTGAACTTTTGTTGCTCGACGAGCCCACGGCATCGCTCGATCTTGGGTCCCGCGAAGAGCTGCTGAGCTTGCTCAGCGGGTACGCATCTTCACCGACGACACCCGCGATGGTCATGGTGACCCATCACGTGGAAGAGATTCCTGTCGGGTTCACCCATGTGATGCTGATCCGTGACGGTGCGATCACCGCCGCCGGCCCAATCGCCGAGACGCTGACGGCAGATGCCCTCACCGAAGCGTTTGGAATGCCGATCGTGCTCACGAGCGATGGTGGCCGCTACGCGGCACGCGCCACGTCGTCAGCGTAAGATCTGATAGAGTTGACCCTTGGTGCATCTGCACCCTCTGACTTCATTTTTGTACACACCCCGCAAGCCAAGGATTCCGCATGAAGACTGACATTCACCCCGACTACAAGGCTGTTGTATTCCGCGACCTCGGCTCGGGCGAAACGTTCCTCACCCGTTCGACTGTCTCGAGCAACAAGACGATGGAACTCGACGGCGTCGAGTATCCCGTTATCGACGTTGAGATCTCGTCGGCTTCGCACCCGTTCTACACGGGCAAGCAGCGCATCATGGACTCGGCCGGTCGTGTCGAGAAGTTCAACCAGCGCTTCAAGGGCTTCGGCGGCAGCAAGTAACCAGCTTGCGCTCCACGAGAGGCTCCGCTCCGGCGGGGCCTCTCGTCGTTTCCGGGGCTGCATCGTGATTCGAAGATGATCACACGGCATCGAGCGCAGCTCTTATCACGCAGACGATGCTGAAGCGTCGCGCACCGGCCATGCTCCGTCGAGTGCGTCTTCGGCGTCGAGCCGTCCGATACGAATGAAGTATTCGGTCAGGCTCTCGGCCTGGGTGCGCGCCCAACCGATTTGCTGGGTATGCAGTTCGCGCGCCGTTGCAGCGAGCGGGAACGTGCGGGCGATGGCCTGGGCGACTCGTCCGGCGGCGATGGCATCAGCGGATGCCTCATGCGCGCCATCGAGTCGCACCTTATAGTGCTCAGCGACGACCTCGAGCGTGCGCTTTCCCTTGCGGTAGCGGTCGACTGCTTTGTCGATGACGAGTGGGTCGATAATCGGAGCTGGCGCTTCGAGCGGCGTGATGCCGTGACGCAGGCATTCGTATGTCAAAAGAGAAAAATCGTACGAGGCGTTGTATGCGACAACGGGGACGCCCTGTGCGAATAGGGCACGAAGTGCCTCGGTAATCTCTGCGACCACCTCGGCAGCAGGGCGGCCTTCACGCTGCGCCTGTTCTGTGGTGATCCCGTGTACGGCGGCGGCTCCATCCGGAATCGGGATGCCGGGATCAGCAAGCCACGAGCGGGCAGCGATCTCACGCCCTTTAGCATCGAGTACGCCGACGTGTGCAGTCACGACGCGGTCAGTAGCCACGTCAACCCCCGTCGTCTCTAGGTCAAAGACGCCGACACGGCTGAGCCAACTCGGGAGTTCTAGATCGATTGCCATGCCATAACCGTAGAGAGGAGCTCGGACAATGCGGCGAAGGCTCGCCCGTAGACTGGTTTCATGCCTGTGCCTTCGCCCTACGCCGACCGATTGAGTCGTCTTCCAATCGCACGCCATGAGGTGCAAGTACGCGGGGGAACGACGGCGTACTGGGTCTATGGCCCTGCGGACGCCGCCACCACTATCGTCGCCGTGCACGGATTTCGGGGTGAGCACCACGGGTTGGAACCTGTTCTCGCCTACCTCCCCGAAGTGCGTGTGATCGCTCCTGACCTGCCGGGGTTTGGTGAGACTTCGCCGTTGCCTGGACGTACGCATAACCTCGACGAGTACGCGGGGTGGTTGCAGGATTTTGCTTCGGTCGTGGCGCCGGGCGCCGTGATTCTCGGCCATTCGTTCGGTTCAATTGTCGCCTCAGCAGCCGTTGCCGGTGGACTTGAGACGCCGAAACTGGTTCTGATCAATCCGATTGGTGCGCCGGCCCTCGAAGGGCCGAAGGGCGTGATGACGCGTCTAGCCGTGTTCTATTACGACCTGGGCGCGAAGCTACCAGAGAAACTCGGTACCACCCTGCTTCGAAACAAGCTCATCGTACGAGTGATGAGTGTCACCATGGCAAAGACGAAGAGCCCGTCGCTACGCCGATTTATCCATAACCAGCACGATACCTACTTCTCAGATTTCGCCGATCGGGACGTTCTCCGTGATGCCTTTGTGGCGAGCGTGTCGCACGACGTGCGCGCGTTTGCCCCGAAGATCGATATGCCCACGCTGCTGATCGCAGCCCAGAAAGACGACATCACCCCGATCGAAGCAGAACGCACACTGGCCACGCTGTTTACGAACGCTGAGCTTGTAGAGATTGCCGACGTTGGGCATCTGATTCACTATGAAACTCCCGCCGAAGCGGCGGGAGCAGTTCGCCAGTTCCTCAGGATTCCCGTCGGGCGAGGCCAATAAGACCTGCTACCCGGAACGGGATGACTTCACCCATCGCGAGTGAGGTCTCGGTGCGCTCTACGCCTTCAATGGAGAGGATCCGGGCATCGGTGTCAAAGAGGTGTCGAGCATCCCGGCACGCGACGCGCGCGAGAATATCAATCGTTCCGCTCAAGCCATGCGCCTGAACGACCTCAGGAATGCGGGACAGCTCGTTGATGATGCGCGGCAGGTCGACCTGGCGAAGGCCGATACTGACGAACGCCTGTAACGGAAAGCCCAGAACTTCGGGTGAGAACGAGCGCTCATAGGACAGGAACACGCCAGTTTGCTCTAACCGTGCCATCCGCGCCTGAATTGTGTTGCGAGATAGCCCGAGCCCCTCGGCCAGCGCGACGATCGTCGTGCGTGGATCATCCGCAAGAGCGGCAAGCAGTTCGAGGTCGACTCGATCAAGGGCTGACATAGTGCCCAAGATTACCAGGTGCGTGAACTCAGAATTGGGCAACATGCTCAAGCAGATTCCAAATGCTTGAGCGTGCTGATCAACCGACGTAACCTCGGAGCATCCGATGATGCTGTCGGAGCAAGCCTGGAACTCCTCACGAGGGAGACAGACGACAGGAGGACGATGATGTCACCGCAGATCATTCCGATCGCAGACACTGCGCAGGATCTTGAGCTCACAGAGCGGCTGATCGCTCCGGATGGAACTCGCCAGAAGAACCCTGATCTCGATCCCTTCGTTGCCGACGTCGACGCAGCACAGTTGCGCTCGTTGCACCACGACATGGTGATGCTTCGACGCCTTGACGCGGAGGGAATCGCTCTCCAGCGCCAGGGACAATTGGGTCTGTGGGCACCATGCAACGGGCAGGAAGCCGCGCAGATCGGCACAGCCCGCGCCCTTGACCCGATCGACTTCGTCTTTCCGAGTTACCGGGAAACCGGTGTGATTTACGCGCGCGGTGCGGAGCCCGGCGACTTCGTGCGCGTCTGGCGCGGCGAAGAAGGCGCACCTTTTGACCCCCAGGAGATGCGCATCGCGCCGCTCCAGATCATCATCGGTGCCCAGACATTGCACGCCGTCGGCTATGCGATGGGTATCAAGCACGAAAAGGCACCAGAAGTGGCTGTCACCTACTTCGGCGATGGTGCGACGAGCCAGGGCGATGTGAACGAGGCGATGATCTTTGCGGCGTCTTATCAAGCGCCGGTTGTGTTCGTCTGCCAGAACAATCACTGGGCGATTTCCGAGCCCGTCTCGCTGCAGTCGCAGCATCCGATCGCCGGACGTGCGCCAGGTTTCGGCATCCCGAGCATGCGCGTGGACGGCAACGACGTGTTGGCATGCATGGCCGCAATGCGCTGGGCGCTGGAGCATGCGCGCGCAGGCAAGGGGCCCGTCTTCATCGAAGCGGTTACCTACCGAATGGGTCCGCACACAACCGCCGATGACCCGACGCGCTACCGCGATCCTGCCGAGCTCGAGAAATGGCGCACTCGCGACCCGATCTCGCGATTGGAAGCGTATCTCCGCGCCGCGGGCGAACTTGACGATGAGCAGATCGCTGCCGCGCACGCTGATGCAGACGTCTTCGCGCGCAAGATGCGTGCCGAATGTCTGGGTATGGTCACCCGCGAGCCGCTCGCTGTCTTCGACGCTGTCTATGCTGAGCCACACATCGGCCTTGAGCGTCAGCGTGACGAGTACTCGTCGTACCTCGCAACATTCGAGGAGGTGTGAGATGAGCCAGATTACTCTTGGAAAGGCTCTGAACGCGGGGCTGCATAAGGCCATGAAGGATGACGAGAAGGTCGTCATCCTGGGGGAAGACATCGGCAAGCTCGGTGGTGTGTTCCGCATCACTGACGGACTGCTTGATGAATTCGGCGCATCGCGCGTGATTGATACCCCGCTTGCCGAATCCGGCATCGTCGGCACTGCTGTCGGTCTCGCGTACCGCGGGTATCGGCCGATCGTTGAGATTCAGTTCGATGGGTTCGTCTATCCGGCATTCGATCAGATCGTCTCGCAGGTTGCGAAACTGCATTACCGAACTCAGGGCCGCGTAAAGATGCCGATCACCATTCGCATTCCTTGGGCGGGCGGCATCGGCGCTGCCGAACACCACTCCGAATCGCCAGAGGCCTATTTCGTGCACACTGCGGGACTGCGTGTGATCGCCGTCTCCAACCCCGAAGATGCCTACCGTTGTCTGCAGCAGGCGATTGCGTCGGATGATCCAGTGATTTTCTTTGAACCGAAGCGGCTGTATCACCGCAAAGGCGAGGTTGATCTGGAAGCGTCTCTTGCCGATGCGCCGCCAATGGGCGTCGCTCGTGTCGTGCGCGAAGGTACTGACGCGACAGTCATTACCTATGGCGCGATGCTCTCGACCGTTCTGGATGCTGCGGACGCAGCCGAAGACGACGGAATATCGCTGGAGGTCATAGATCTGCGCTCGATTTCGCCGATTGACTACGACACCGTCACCGCGTCAGTACGCCGCACGGGCCGTGTGGTCGTTGCCCACGAAGCTTCTCGTGAAGCGGGTGTTGCGGCTGAAGTGATTGCGAGTATCACTGAGCAGTGTTTCGAATATCTCGAAGCGCCCCCGCTTCGTGTGACAGGACATGACGTGCCCTACCCACCGGCGAAGTTGGAGAAGTTCCACCTGCCAGACCTGGATCGGATTCTCGACGCGATCGATCGCGTCTTGGACCGTCCCAACAGCTTGACAGGAGCAGAGTCATGATCGAACAGTTCCGTCTCCCCGATCTTGGTGAAGGGCTGGCCGAAGCAGATATTGTACAGTGGCTCGTTGCGCCAGGCGACACTGTGTCGCTGAATCAGACCCTCGCCGAAGTCGAGACGGCAAAGGCGGTCGTCGAGCTGCCGTCGCCGTTTGACGGCATCGTCTCGAATCTGCATGCGGAGGCGGGCGCGACCGTCGCCGTCGGCGCAGCGTTGATCGATTTCGAGGTGGAAGGTGCGGAGCCGGCGGATGCTGCGCCTGTGGCTGAAACTCCCGCGGAAGATGCTGCTGAGGAGAAGAGCCCGCCGAATCTCGTTGGCTATGGCGCAGCGCCATCGGCAGGCGGTCGCCCAGCGCGTCGGGCGCGCAGAACCGGTCGTTCGGCGCCTGTCGCCGATACTGCGGTTCTCGAAGCAGCACCGCATGACGTTCTCCCCGAGGTGCCTGCGACTACACAGGCGGG
>DQHP01000090.1:222-6831 GCA_003524435.1 Microbacterium sp. | reverse complement strand
CGACGCGCGCTACGCCGCGCTGCGCCGAGTTGCGATGGAAGAGAGCGTGAGCGCCGTGCTGCTCGGACACACTCTCGACGACCAGGCCGAGACTGTGCTGCTGGGGCTCTCTCGCGGCTCCGGCGCGGCGAGTCTGCAGGGCATGGCCCCCATGCGCGTGGACGACGATGAGACCCGCTGGGTGCGACCGATGCTGGGCATCCGACGCGAGAGCACAAGGGCCTTTTGCACAGCATCCGCTCTCACGCCCTGGGACGACCCGCACAACCGGGACGACCGTTTCGCACGTGTCCGTGTCCGTGAACGTGTGCTTCCCGTTCTTGAGTCCGAACTCGGCCCTGGCATCGCCGAGGCGTTGGCGAGAACAGCCGAGCAACTGCGCGAGGATGCCGAAGCCTTTGACGAAATGATTCACGAGACGATCGAGGACATCGTCGAGCACGCCGAGGCCGGGATCTCTGTCAGCGTCGCCGCACTCGCTGCGAATCCGGCAGCGCTACGCAACCGAATCATCCGTCTCGTCGTGCACAGCGAGTTCGGCGCGAGCCTCACCCGCACGCAGACGGTGGAGGTGGCCCGGCTTGTCACCGACTGGTCAGGCCAAGGGCCGATCGACCTGCCCGGGTGCTCAGCGGTACGCGAGGGCGGGCAGGTCGTGTTTCGGGCGCGTTAGATCACTACTTCTTGCCGCCGAAGATGTTGCCGATGATGCCGCCGATGTCGAGTCCGCCACCGGATCCGCCCGACCCACCGCCGAGCAGGCCGCCGATGACGTCACCGATACCGCCACCTGAGCTGTTTCCACCGCCGAGCAGGCCGCCGATAACGTCGCCGAGTCCGCCGCCGGAACCTTCAGCGGCACCCTCGGACTTGCCCTTGGTGGCATTAGCGATCAGCCCCATCACGATGGGAGCCAGAATAGGCAGAAGCTTGCCGAAGTCGATGCCAGCGGTCTTGTCAGACTTGGAGAGCTGCTCGGTGACTTCCTTCTCTTTACTGCCGAGAACGTGCTTGACGATCTTGCCGCCGTCGGCCTGATCGATGTCGTCGACCTTGGAAACACCAGCCTTGCCACGGTGCCGCTCCAGAGCATTCTGGATTGCCGCTGAGCCTTCTTCGGTCTCCGCGTTCTTCGCCAGTCCGCCCAGCAGAACGGCGCCGCCCTGCTCGACAGCAGCCTTCGCCTCGTCTTCGGAGACGCCGAGTTTTGCCGCGACATCGGCGATGGGAACCTGCTTGAGGATGTCGTCAAGAGCCATGATGATGCCTTCCTTCCGGGCCCGACGGCCCGTCAATGATTACAGTAGTGCGCGACCCTCAGCTTCCGTCGACTAAAATCAATGCATGCGTGCCGCTGAGATTCAGGATGACCTTGCAGAGATCCTCGTCACAGAGGAGGAGATCAAAGCCAAGCTTGAAGAGCTCGCTGTCCGGGTCGCAAAAGACTACGACGGCAAAGACTTGTTGCTCGTCGGTGTCCTCAAAGGCGCAGTGATGGTCATGGCCGACTTCGCCCGTGCGCTGCCGTTTCACGCCCCGATGGATTGGATGGCCGTCTCCAGTTACGGCTCCAGCACGAAGTCGAGCGGTGTCGTGCAGATTCGTAAGGACCTCGACACCGACCTGCACGGCAAGCACGTGCTCATCGTCGAAGACATCATTGATTCTGGTCTGACGCTGAGTTGGCTGCTCGAGAACTTCGAGTCACGCGGCCCTGAGTCGATCGAAGTTCTTGCCCTGTTGCGCAAACCCGAGGCTGCAAAGGTTGAGATCGACTGCAAGTATGTCGGCTTCGACATTCCCGTTGAGTTCGTCGTTGGGTACGGCCTCGACTATGACGAGCGCTACCGCAACCTCCGCGATGTCGCAGTGCTCGCTCCGCACGTGTACAGCTGAGTCGTACGCCGTGGGCGAATCACAGGAGACCGTAAAGTCCAGCGCGATACGCTGAACGCATCATGGATGTGAAGAAGATCACCCGCAATCCACTGCTCTACGTAGTGTTGATCGGTGTTTTGCTTTTTGGCGGCTTCCTGCTGGTGTCGAATTTGGGCGCCCCGAAGTCGATTACCACCCAGCAGGGTCTTGACCTGCTGGAGGGCAAGACCGTAGCTGAGGTGACGAACACTGACGGCGACCAGCGCGTCGACATGACACTGTCGAAGGCATTCGAAGGCTCTAAGTCGGTGCAGTTCTACTACGTAGACGCCCGCGCCGACGACGTCGTTGAGGCGATCACCGCCGCCGACCCGAAGGACGGCTTCGATGATGTCGTCCCACGGGCGACCTGGTTCGACGGTTTCCTCTCTCTTCTTCTTCCCCTGGTACTGCTCGGCCTGCTGTTCTGGTGGCTGCTGTCGTCGATGCAAGGCGGCGGCGGAAAGGTCATGCAGTTCGGTAAGTCGAAAGCGAAGCTCGTCAGCAAGGAGACCCCGACGGTCACCTTCGCCGATGTCGCTGGCGCGGACGAAGCCATCGAAGAGCTGGAAGAGATCAAGGAATTCCTCGAGGACCCCGCGAAGTTCCAGGCGATTGGTGCTCGCATTCCGAAGGGCGTGCTGCTGTACGGCCCTCCAGGAACAGGTAAGACCCTCCTCGCCCGCGCCGTCGCCGGCGAGGCCGGAGCGCCCTTCTACTCGATTTCGGGTTCTGACTTCGTCGAGATGTTCGTCGGAGTCGGAGCATCCCGCGTCCGCGACCTGTTCAACCAGGCCAAGGAAAACTCCCCCGCGATCATCTTCATCGACGAGATCGATGCCGTCGGCCGCCACCGCGGCGCCGGCATGGGCGGCGGTAACGACGAGCGCGAGCAGACGTTGAACCAGATGCTCGTTGAGATGGACGGCTTCGACCCCAATGCGAACGTCATTGTGATCGCGGCGACGAACCGTCCCGACATCCTTGACCCCGCACTCCTTCGTCCTGGCCGTTTTGACCGCCAGATCGGTGTGGATGCTCCGGACCTCAAGGGCCGGCTACATATCCTCAACGTGCACGCCAAGGGCAAGCCGCTCGCCCAGACCGTTGACCTCGAAGTCGTCGCGCGTAAGACCCCGGGCTTCACCGGTGCCGATCTTGCGAACGTGCTCAACGAAGCCGCACTGCTCACCGCACGTTCGAACGCGCAGCTGATCGACAACCGTGCGCTTGACGAAGCCATCGACCGCGTCATCGCCGGACCCCAGCGCCGTACGCGCATGATGAAGGACCGCGAGAGGCTGATCACGGCGTACCACGAGGGCGGGCACGCGCTCGCCGCAGCGGCGATGAACTACACCGACCCTGTGACGAAAATCACGATCCTGCCCCGCGGAAAGGCACTCGGCTACACAATGGTCATGCCGCTGGATGACAAGTACTCCGTCACCCGCAATGAGCTGCAGGATCAACTGACGTACGCCATGGGTGGCCGTGTCGCCGAAGAGCTCGTCTTCCACGACCCCACCACCGGTGCATCCAACGACATCGAGAAGGCGACAAGCATCGCCCGCAAGATGGTCATCGAATACGGCATGACCACCGGGCTCGGCCCCGTCAAACTCGGATCCGAAGGTGGCGAGCCCTTCGCCGGTCGCGACATGGGGCGTGGACGCGAGTACTCCGAGTCGATCGCCGAACGCGTCGACGTCGAGGTGCGCCAGCTCATCGAACAGGCGCACAACGAGGCGTACGAGGTGTTGAGCAACAACCGCGATCTTCTTGACAGCCTCGCTTTGGCGTTGTTGGAGGAAGAGACCCTCGACCACAACCGGATCGCCGAGATCTTCACCGACATCCAGAAGTTGCCAGAGCGTCCGCTGTGGCTTTCGAGCGACACTCGGCCGGTATCAAGCCGTCCGCCGATTGATGTTCCTAAGCGTGTGATTCCGGCGGATGCTGTGGCATCTGTCGAAGGATCAGCGGATGCCACGGCACCCCGCGGCGCGACGGACGGCAATCCGGCATCCGGGCAGGCCCGGCCGGCGACGGCCTGATCGTGGTCGTCGACAGGCAACGTGTCGAGCGGCTCACCCGCGAGCTACTCGAAGCCATCGGCGAGGATCCTGACCGCCCGGGTTTGAAGCAGACCCCGACGCGTATGGCGGAGCTGTATTCGGAGTTCTTCGCCGGTGTCGGACAGGATGCGGCAGAGCCGCTCTCCCGCACGATCAGCGTGTCGCGAGGTCCTGCGCCCGAGACACTGCCCTCTGGGGCAGTGCTGCTGCGCGATATTCGCTTCCGCTCGGTCTGCGAGCACCACTTACTGCCGTTCGCGGGGCACGCGCACATTGCGTATCTGCCCGGTGAGCAGGTCGTCGGCCTCGGTGCCCTGGTGCGGGTCGTCGAGACTCTCGCCGCCCGACCGCAGGTGCAGGAGCGCCTCGGCGAGCAGATCGCTGACACAATCGCCGAGCACCTCGATACCCGGGGCGTGCTTGTCGTGCTCGACGCCGTGCACGGCTGCGTCACGATGCGTGGCGGGCGCCAGCCGGAAGCATCCACCCTCACCGTCTCGGCTCGCGGTGTGTACACCGAACCGGTCGCGCGGGCAGAACTTATCACTCTGATCGGTGGACGAAGCGCGGGGTCCGCGCAATGACGGGAATCTGGGGCATCGTCAACGTCACACCAGACTCCTTCAGTGACGGCGGGCGCTTCGCAGAGCCGGAACACGCTATCGCGCACGGAATCAGTCTGTGCGAAGCCGGCGCAACAGTGCTCGACGTGGGCGGTGAGTCGACACGCCCGGGGGCTGAGCGTGTGGATGTTGCTGTCGAACAACAGCGTGTGATCCCTGTAATTCAAGAACTTGCTGCCCGCGGCATTCCCGTGAGCGTTGACACTCTGAACGCATCCACTGCGGTAGCAGCAGTGCAGGCGGGTGCCCGAATTGTGAATGACGTTTCTGGTGGCCTCGCTGACCCAGAGATGCTCGTCGCCGTCGCTGAATCCGGTGCTGACTTCGCGATCGGACACTGGCGGGGACCATCCGACGACATGTATGCGCGCGCTGAGTACCGCAAGGCCGCGCGTGAAGTGGCCAGTGAACTACGGGAGCGAGTCGGCAAAGCCGCCGAAGCGGGCATCGCCCCGGCCCGGCTGATCGTCGACCCAGGCATTGGCTTCGCCAAGGCAGGAACACAGAACTGGGACGTGTTACGCGGCCTGGACGACATCAAAGCGCTGGGGTACCGGGTGCTCATCGGCACGTCACGCAAGCGGTTCTTGAGCGCGGCGTTGCAGGGCACAGGCGGCGCTGAGAGCGATGAAGCGCGACTTGATCTTGCGACCGCCATCACCAGTGCGCTCGCCGTTCGCTACGGTGTCTGGGCGGTTCGCGTGCACAACGTCGAAGCGACGCGCGACGCTCTCGCCATCGCGCATGCCTGGGAGGACTGAGATGCACCCGTTGGATGAGATTCAGCTGACCGGCCTCACTGTGTTTGGCCGGCACGGCGTCTTCGATCACGAGCGCGAGAACGGCCAGGACTTCGTCATCGACCTGCGCCTTCATCTCGCGTTGGCGGATGCCGCGGCATCCGATGATGTGGCCGACACTGTGCATTACGGCGAACTCGCCGAGAAGGTTGCCGCCGTTGTTTCTGGTGATCCCGTCGACCTCATCGAGACGCTCGCCGAACGCATCGCGGTTGTCGTACTCGAAGATCCGCGTGTGCAGTTCGTTACGGTGACCGTGCACAAGCCCCATGCGCCCATAGCATTGAGCTTTTCGGATGTTGCAGTGACGGTGCACCGAGGACAGAAGGCGACAGCACAATGACCCGGATGCCTCCGCTCACCAGCCCCGCTTCGCGTCCAGGGCGCGAGCCCGTGACAGCGGTCGTGGCGCTCGGATCGAACCTCGGCGATCGCCGGGCGATCATCGATCGGGCCATTGAGCGGATCTCTCGGCTACCCCTGGTTGAGAACGTTCAACTTTCAGAGGTTTTTGAGACCGTCGCCGTGCGCGTGGACGGTCCCGACCCCGATGCACCTGGCTACGTCAACGCGGTCGCGTTGGTCATTACTCGCCTTGACCCGCAGATCCTGCTGGGGATGCTGCACGCGATCGAAGACGAGAATGGACGCGAGCGACATGAACGCTGGGGCGACCGTACCCTCGACCTCGATCTGATCACATACGGCGACGTCATCTCTGACGAGCCGACACTGCTGCTTCCGCATCCTCGTGCGGCCGAGCGACTGTTCGTGCTGGAGCCGTGGTTGAGCGTCGCACCCGATGCTGAGATCCCTGGGCTCGGAAAAGTCGCCGACCTCGCCGCGCGATTGCGGGCGGATGCGGGTAACGACGGTCCGGACGGCATATGAGGCGTACTTCTGCGACGGTTCTCATCCTGCTCGCGCTCGTCGGAGGAGGAATCGGATATCTTGCTGATCATCTGTTGACGGTGGCGGGGAGAGCGACCTTTACTCCCTCAGGCTTCCTCCCGGTGCTCTTGCTGCTGCTGGCCGCAGCGACGCTCGCGCTCGCCTGGCCGGTGCGCCGTAGCGTCCGCGGGCAGACTCCCGGACGCATCGATCCGTTCCGTGCGTTGCGCGCCGCGACTCTGGCGCGGGCGTCCAGCCTTTTGGGTGCGATCATGACGGGGCTGGGCGCGGGCTTAGGGG
>DQHP01000090.1:0-147 GCA_003524435.1 Microbacterium sp. | reverse complement strand
TCGCGGCTCTCGTCGCCGAACAGTTCTGCACTCTGCCGAAGGATCCTGATGACCGACAGCCAGATGACCCCGCCACCGGAGCCAACGCCCGGGGCTGATCGCGCACAGCCGGTTGTTCCTCCGGCGCCTCCCGCACCCCCGGCCGCG
>DQHP01000168.1 GCA_003524435.1 Microbacterium sp. | reverse complement strand
CACGCCGATGCCTTTCGGCGCCCCGAGCTTATGCCCGGCGAGGGAGATCGCGTCGGCGCCGAGATCGGCCAGTGGCAGCCACCCGGCTGATTGCACGGCGTCGACATGCAGCGGCACCCGCGCAGCTTTCGTCACTGCGGCGATGGCCGCGACATCCTGCACTGTCCCGATTTCATTGTTCGCGTGTCCGAGCGAGACAAGCGCGGTGTCGGGACGGAGGGCATCGGCGACAGCATCTGTGCTGATGCGTCCCGCAGAATCGACCGGCACGTGTGTCGCCGAAACCCCGTGGAACCTGCGCAGAAAATCAGCCGACTCGATGATCGATTCATGTTCGATCGGCGTCGTCACCAGGTTACGTCGATCCCGCGAAAGCGCAGCAAGCACGATGCCCTTGATCGCGAGATTGTTCGCCTCCGTGCCGCCAGCGGTGAAGATCACGTCACCCGCACGCATCCCCAAGACTCGCGCGACGCGTGTGCGTGCATCCTCGAGCGCGCTCGCCGCAGCCTCGCCGGCGGTGTGGTGACTTGACGGATTGCCGAACACTCCGGTGAGGAACGGATGCATCGCCGCGAGCACCTCCGGACGCACCGGAGATGTCGCCGCGTGATCCAAATAGAGCACTAGTTGATCCGTACGTCGAGTCCGAGATCGAGTGCGCGCGCCGAGTGTGTGAGCGCACCGACGGAGATGACATCGACTCCGGTCTCGGCGATGTCGCGTACCGTGTCGAGGTTCACTCCGCCGGATGCTTCTACGGTTGCGCTGTCGCCGATCATTGCGACGCCTGCGCGCAGATCATCGAGCGAGAAGTTATCGAGCAACACCGTGTGCGCACCGCCGTCGAGTACCGATTCGATCTGATCGAGTCGATCGACCTCGACGATGACGTGGGTGGTGTGTGGCAGGCGGGACAGCGCCTCGCGAAGCGCTGTAGCGAGATCCGTTGCTGAACGCTGCAGCACGGCGAGATGGTTGTCCTTGGCCATCACCGCGTCCGAGAGCGAGAAGCGGTGATTGCTCCCGCCGCCTGAGACAACAGCGTGGCGCTCGAACGCGCGGAGCCCCGGTGTCGTCTTGCGTGTGTCTGCGATGCGCGCCCCGGTGCCGTCGACCGCGCGGACGTACTGCGCGGTCAGCGTGGCGATCCCACTCATCCGCTGGCTGAAGTTCAGCGCCACGCGTTCCGCGGTGAGGATGCTGCGCGCAGCGCCGTTCACGGATGCGAGAACATCCCCCGGCGCGAACTCGTCGCCGTCACCGACATGCAGATCAACCGTGAGCGAGGGGTCAGTAAGCGAGAACGCGGTAGCAAAGACATCGCCGCCGCTGAAGACGCCGTGTTCGCGGGCGGCAAGATCAGCAGTTGCCGTTGCATCTGCGGGCAGCAGCGCGGTACTCGTGAGGTCGCCCCAGGGGGCATCCTCTTCGAGGGCGGCGCCGATGACGCGGGTGAGGGTGGCAGTAGTGAGCATCAGGCTCCGATCAGGGCGGGTTCGGGGGAGAGGAAGTGCGCACCGACGGATTCGGTGCGGTTCAGAGCGGCGGATGCAACGGCCTCCGCCAGCACGAGAAGATTGGCGTCTTCGTGTTCGGCCCGGGCGGTGGGGGCTGGCATCGCCGTGAGCCAGGAACGGATCGCGCCAAGGGCGTCGGCAAGCCCGTCGTGTGTGCGTAGGAGCCCGACGTGGTCCCACATCAGTTGCTGGAGCTGCTCGCGGAGAGCGAGCGGTTTCGTCTCGCCTGCTTGCGGAACGTTGATCGAGTGAGGCGAAGCCGCGGCAAGTGAAACAAGCTGAGCGACTGAAGGGAGTCCAGATCGCGACCGAACCGCAGCCGCCGCACGGGCACCAAAGACCGCCGCCTCGAGCAGGCTGTTGGACGCCAGGCGGTTCGCACCGTGCACTCCGGTGCGAGCGACCTCGCCGGCGGCAAATAACCCGGGAACAGACGTGCGACCGTGCAGATCGGTGAAGATTCCACCCATGAGGTAGTGCGCCGCCGGCGTCACCGGAATCGGCTCTTGTGCCCAATCAAAGCCACGTTTGCGCGTGACACGATCGATTGTCGGGAACCGCTCGGCGAGGCGCGAAGCGCCGATCTTGGTGGCATCCAGCCGCACGGGTATTCCCTGTGTGGTGGCCTGCCTGGCCACAGCACGGGCGACGACATCGCGGGGGGCGAGCTCGCCATCCGGGTGAGTGTCGAAGACGAAGCGGTGACCGTCACCATCGATGAGTGTCGCGCCCTCTCCGCGCACGGCTTCGGAGATGAGGAACGCCGCACCAGCATCGAGAACGGTCGGGTGGAATTGGACAAACTCTAGATCGGCGACGGCCGCGCCCGCTCGAATCGCCGCGGCGATGCCGTCGCCGGTGGCACCCATTGGATTCGTCGTGTGCGCGTACAACTGACCTGCGCCGCCGGTTGCGAGGATCACAGCATCCGCGTGAATGTCGACGTACGCCTCATCACGCAGCATTCGGATGCCGTACACCGCACCGTCCGCGATGAGTATGTCGATGAGTAATCCGCGCTCGATCACATCGATGTTGCTTGCTCGTACCTGAGCTACCAGCGCACGCGAAATCGCGGCTCCTGTTGCATCGCCACCGGCATGCGCGATTCGCGCGTGAGTGTGTGCGGCCTCGCGACCCAGCCGAAGCATCCCGTCTGCGTGGCGATCGAACCCGACTCCGCGAGCGATCAGTTCGGCGATGCGCGCCGATCCCTCACCGACGAGCACATCGATGGCAGCCGCATCCGAGAGCCCTGCCCCTGCAGCGCGGGTATCTGCTGCGTGCACTTCTGGGGAGTCGCCCGGCACGTAGACCCCGGCGACGCCGCCCTGTGCGAGCACGGTGCAACCGCCGCCGAGTGCGTCTTTTGTGATGAGTGTGACAGTGTGAGCGGATTCAGCGGCGTGCAGCGCAGCGGTGAGGCCGGCGATGCCGGAGCCGACAACGATGACGTTCATAGGCGGGGCTCCGTTCATACGCGGGGCTTTGCGGCCAGCATCCGCTCAAGGGCGAGCCGGGCCGGATCTGCCACATCGGCGGTCACCGAGATCTGATTGACAACGCGCCCGGCGACCAATTCCTCGAGTACCCAGGCGAGATAGCCGGGGTGAATACGGTACATAGTCGAGCACGGGCACACCACGGGATCGAGACAGAAGATCTCGTGTTGCGGATATTGTGCTGCCAGTCGCCGGACGAGGTTGATCTCGGTGCCGATCGCGAAAGTCGTGGGCTCGGTGGCGCCGTCAATCGCACGGCGAATGTAATCGGTTGAGCCTGCCTCGTCGGCGGCATCCACAACCTCCATCGGGCACTCCGGGTGCACAATCACGCGCACGTCCGGGTGGTCCGCGCGAGCCTGATCGATCTGCGCGACCGAAAAACGGCGGTGCACAGAGCAGAATCCGTGCCAGAGGATGACCTTCGAATCGGCCAACTCAGAAGCGGAAGATCCACCCAACGACTGGCGAGGATTCCACATCGGCATCTGCTCCAACGGCACGCCCATCGCTTTGGCGGTGTTGCGCCCGAGGTGCTGATCAGGGAAGAACAGCACCCGCTGCCCGCGCTCGAACGCCCACTCCAGAACGGTCTGGGCGTTCGACGATGTGCAGACGATGCCGCCATGGCGTCCGACGAAACCTTTGATCGCGGCCGAGGAGTTCATATAGGTCACCGGGATGACCGGCACTCTGCCCTTGGAATCGGGGACATCGAGCGGTCCGAGAACCTCAGCGAGCTGCTCCCAGCAGTCCTCGACCTGGTCGATGTTGGCCATATCGGCCATAGAGCACCCGGCAGCGAGGTTCGGAAGGATGACAGCTTGCTCGGGCGTTGAGAGGAGATCGGCGGTCTCGGCCATAAAGTGCACGCCGCAGAAAATGATCGCCTCGGCGTGCGGATGCTCCAGAGCGGCGTTTGCAAGCTGGAAAGAATCGCCGACATAGTCTGCGTGTTGAACGACCTCTTCGCGCTGGTAAAAGTGGCCGAGAATCACTGCGCGATCGCCCAGAGTCGCTTTCGCGTCGCGGATGCGCCGGTCAAGCTCTTCCTCAGTTGCCTCGCGATATTCGATGGGCAACTCGCCTTGGCGGGGCGCCCCCGTCGGGATGACATCGCCCATTGACGAGCCCGGTCCGTAACCAGGAACACTGTCGAATGTCCAAGGCGTTTCAGCGAGGTCCGTGGTGCACGAGTCCTCGGGGGCGGACTGGATCAGGTGATCAACGGATGCGTCGATGCGCAGTGTCTGCTGAAGGGTCATCGGGTCCTCTTCTCTTCTGTGCTGAGTGGGCCGCGGTCGGCGAGTTCTACGGCGTCGTTGTAGCGGTATAAGCGGGCGGGTCGGTGGCTTCCGGTGCGGAATTCTTCGGTCGGCAGCAGCGTGCCTGACGCTTCGACCTGACGTCGGAAATTAGCGGGATCCAGACGGTTGCCGAGAATCGCCTCGTAGGCCTCGCGCAAATCGGCGAGCGTGAACATCGGCGGCAAAAATCCGTTGGCAATGCGCGAGTAGCCGACCTTGTTTCGCAGCCGCCATTGGGCGTAATCCAAGATCTGTGTGTGGTCGAACGCCAGCTCAGGGAGAGCTCCTGCGTCGAACCACCGCACATTTTCTGGCGCAAGACCCGACGCCACGTGTGCGGCGCTCTGCGCATCGACTTCGTCTGAGCGCAGCAGCGCCCAGTACACGATCGAGACGACGCGGCTGGGGGAGCGGTTCACCGCACCGAAGGCGTAGAGCTGTTCGAGATAGCTGGGGGAGAGGCCAGTGGTTTCGTGGAGAGTGCGTGCCGCAGCATCCTCAAGATTCTCCTCTGCGCCGAGCCACCCACCAGGAAGCGACCAGCTGTTCTGGTGCGGCGCGCGGGTGCGCTTGACGAGCGGGAGGACGATGCGCGGTCGGACATCATCACCGTCACGACGCAGCGTGAGGATGACCGTCGAGACGGCCACGCGGATCTGCTCACGATCTTGTTGAGTTCGTGTCATGGTGACCTTAACCTCCGATTCGATCTTAGGGTCAGTGTGACCAGAAGTCGACTGGATGACGCGACGAAGCGTAACGGTTGCATAAAATTCGTGCGCGACATCAGAAAATGCTTGCGAATAATTAATTCGGACGGTTTACTAACAAACACGTCAAAGAAGACTCGGCCCTCACACCTGCTCCTGTCAACTGCGACGCAGTCCCGACCCGAACACCCGAGTAGGGCGCCGACGTCCACGTCGATGCCTTCACTGAGAGACAGGAAGATCATGAAGAGAAAGCTCGGAGCTCTCGCTCTCGTCAGCGCGGCAGCCGTCGTGCTCGCCGGATGTGCGAGTGGCGACACCGGTGGCGGCGAGGCCGCGACCGGATTCGACGCCGATGCAGCGCAAAACCAAGACATCACGTTCTGGGTTATGGGTGGTGACACTCCGGAAGAAGCCCGCGAGTATCTCGTCACCGCGTATGAAGAGGCGACCGGTGGAAAGCTGAGCATCGAGCAGCAGGACTGGGGCGACGCACTCACCAAGCTCACCAATCAGCTTCCAGACTCGAAGAACACTCCTGATGTCACCGAGATCGGCAACACCTGGTCTCCGACGTTCACCACGGCGGGTGCCTTCAGCGACCTGAGCCCAATCTACGAAGACCTCGGCGGCGACAAACTGCTCGAGTCATTCGTCGAGGTCGGCGAAGTTGACGGCAAGCAGTACGCACTGCCGTACTACTTCGGCTCGCGCTACATCACCTACCGCAAGGACATCTGGGATGCTGCGGGGCTAGAAGTGCCCACGACCCTCGCCGAGTTCAACGACTCAGTCAAGCAGCTCAAGACCGCTGACCAGGCTGGCTTCTACATCGGTGGTCAGGACTGGCGCAACGGCGTCTCGTGGATCTTCGCCAACGGCGGCGAACTCGCGACGAAGGACGGCGACAAGTGGAGCTCCGCCCTGTCTGACCCGAAGACGATCGAGGGGCTCGAACAGTTCCAGGATCTGTTCGAGAACGCCTCGAACGCCCCGGCGACAGAGCAGGACTCGACACCCTGGGTGAACATCAACGATGACAAGACGGGCGCGCCTCCCAGCGCAGCAACGATCATCGCTCCCGGATGGGCGCACTGGTCAATCGGCGACTACACCGGCGACAACGAAGAGGGCGCGGAGGTTCGCGAGTGGAACGACGCCACCTTCGGTGTCTTCCCGCTGCCCGGCGCTGAAGAGGGCACATTCGCCCCGGTCTTTGCTGGTGGCTCGAACATCGCTATCTCGGCGAAGAGCGAGAACCAGGCGGGTGCCAAGGAGTTGCTGAGGATCATCTTCTCCGACGAGTACCAGACACTGCTCGGTAAGAACGGCCTGGGGCCGGCGAACACCGACTTCGTCGACACACTCGGGGACGACCAGTTCGCTAACGCGTTGGTGGATTCTGCGCTGAACTCTAAGCTCACCCCGGCAGCTCCGGGGTGGGCAGCGGTTGAAGGCCAGAAGATTCTCGAGGAGTTCTTTGGGAAGGTAGCCGAGGGCGGCGACATCCCCGCGCTGGCAGAGGAGTATGACGCCAAGGTGGACAAGATCATCAACGGCTGACACATTCACGGGGGTTCGGGTCGTCCCAGGCCCGCCCCCCGCACCTCTTCAAAGACTGGCGCATGAACATGACTACCACTAAATCCCCACCGAAGGCCGCTCCGAAGAGCGCGTCGAACGGCCGCAAAGAAGCACCCGCACGCCGTGCGAAGCTGGCGCCGTATGCACTAATTCTCGGCGCCGCTCTTGTGCTCCTTCTTGGCATGGGGTACCCGGTTATCTGGCAGGCAATCACTTCGTTCCAGAAGTACGGTGCCATGCAGCAGTTGGGCGGCAAGGCGCCTGATTTCGTTTGGTTCGATAACTACATCGCGATTGTCCAGGACGTCACATTCTGGGAAGTGACGATCCGTTCGATCCTGTTCTGCCTGATCACCGCGTTCGTCACTGTCGTCGTCGGCGTGCTGCTGGCGTTGCTGATGACTAAGGTGCATCCGGTCGCGCGGTTTGTGCTGCAGATCGCGTTGTTGCTGGCCTGGGCGATGCCAGTGATCGCTGCGATGACAGTGTGGATTTGGCTCTTTGACCGCCGCCGCGGGGTCATCAATTACCTGCTGAATCTGATTCCAGGAGTGGACATCGGGGACTTCAACTGGATCGGCACGTCGCCGGTGCTGTTCTTCTTGGTGGCCTCGATCATCGTTACCTGGATGTCAGTGCCCTTTGTCGCGTTCTCGGCGTACGCCGGACTCACCCAGGTCAGTGGGGAAGTCCTTGAGGCGGGACAACTCGACGGGGCGAGTGCATTCGAGCGGTTCCGCTTCATCATCTTTCCGGTGCTCAAGCCGGTGATCGCTATTGTGTTGCTGCTCAACCTGATCTGGGATCTGCGGGTGTTTGCGCAGATCACGCTCTTGCAAGATGCGGGGCCGCAATCGACCGACTATGACCTCCTCGGCACCTACATCTATAAGACCGGTGTTGCCGGCATGGACTTCGGCGGAGGAGCGGCGATGTCGATCTTCGTTCTCGCCATCACGATCGCACTGAGTTGGTTCTATGTGCGAGGCCTCATCAAGGAGGAGTCGAATTGACCTCTACACTCGCTTCTCACGACGTCGCGCCTAAAGCCGTCACGTCAGCGCGCACCGTTTCCAGCGCGGACGGCACTGTGATTCCGGTGCGTCGCCAGCGTTTCCGCCTGGGAATGTGGCTGCTCAGCCTGCTTGCACTCGTGCTCGCCGTGGCATGGGCTTTCCCGGTGTACTGGATGATCAACTCCTCCATGCTCGGGTCCGCAACGCTCGAGTCAGCAACGCCGACCTTCGTTCCCTTCGGCGGGTCTCTGAACAACTTCGCGCAGGTGCTGACGCCTGAGTTTTTCTCCGCATTGACGGTCAGCGTTTCAGTGACGCTGCTGTCGGTTGCGGTCTGTTTGCTCTTTGCCTTCCTCGCGTCAGTTGCCATTAGCCGGTTCCGATTCCGCGGGCGGGTCAGTTTTATCGTGACGATTCTGCTGATCCAGATGCTGCCCGCAGAGGGGCTGTTCATTGCGCAGTACAAAATGATGTCGAGCCTCGGCTTGCTCAGCAACGTGCTGGGCCTCAGCATCCTGTATGTCGCAGCAGTTGTGCCATTCACCATTTGGATGCTGCGCGGCTTCGTCACCGGCATTCCGCTCGAACTCGAAGAAGCGGCGATGGTTGACGGGCTGAGTCGCACGCAGGCGTTCATGCGGATCACATTGCCGCTACTCGCACCGGGGCTCGTCGCATCCGGAGTGTTCGCGTTTTTGCAGTGCTGGAATGAGTTCACCGTCGCCCTGGTGATCATGGAGAATAACCGCACGCTCCCGCTGTGGCTGCGCGGTTTCGTGCAACAGAGTTCGACCGAGGCCATCAACTGGGGGCAGGTGATGGCCGCCTCGGCGATTGTCGCCATCCCGGTGATCATTTTCTTCGTTATCGTGCAGGGACGGATGACCAGCGGTCTGGTGGCGGGCGCCGTCAAGGGGTAAATGCCCGTGGAGCACCTTTAGCTACGTGTGCGACCGGGTAGACTGAGCCGCACAACTGAAGACAGGCCCCACGACCTGTGCGGGAGAGCCTCGGCGATTTCAGTCGAGCACCGAAGGAGCAAGCCTCCCCGCCAATCTCTCAGGTACCGCGTACCGCGCCGGTCAGGCCACTCTGAAAAGCGACGCTCGCGTCCGCCGACGGTGAAAGCCCCATTTCAAGGGGCGAAACTCTCAGGCCTATGACAGAGGGGGAGTTCTCGGATACCGTGCATTCCGTACGGCATCCTTCCGATCGACACGGGAGAACTCCATGACTGAGGCACGCTTCACCCCACTGCGCGAGCGACATGAGTCGCTGGGAGCATCCTTTACTGATTTTGGCGGCTGGCAGATGCCGGTGCGCTACACGTCCGATCTCGCCGAGCATCACGCCGTGCGAGGTGCAGCCGGTCTGTTCGACATCTCGCACATGGCGGAGTTCACCGTCGAGGGTGCCGACGCCGCGGCGTACCTCGACTACGCGCTCGCCGGCCGCCTTTCCAAGATGACGATCGGCAAGGCGAAATACTCGTTGCTGCTGGCAGAGAGCGGCGGCATCATCGATGACGTCATCGTGTATCGCCTGGCTGAGGACCGTTTCCTGATCATTTCGAACGCGGGAAACCGGGATGCCGTGGCCCCAGCGCTCAGTGCTCGTGCGGGCGATTTCGCTACCGCGGTGCAAGATGTCTCCGACACATACGCGCTCCTGGCGATCCAAGGGCCCGCATCCGAATCGATCGCCGCAGCGATCGAAGGGATCACCGATCTCAGTGTCCCGTGGGATGAGCAGAAGTACTACGCCTGGGCGTCAGCCCGCTACAACGACGCGCCTCTGCTCATCGCCCGCACCGGGTACACCGGCGAGGACGGCTTCGAGCTCCTCGTTCGCAGCGAAGACGCCGTGGCGCTCTGGGATGCTGTCCTCGCAGCGGGGGAGCAGCACGGCATCGTTCCGGCTGGTCTCGCTGCTCGTGACACTCTGCGTCTTGAGGCGGGCATGCCGTTGTACGGTCACGAATTGTCGCTCGATATCAAGCCTGCTCAGGCGGGGCTCGGCCGGGTCGTGGCATCCGATAAGGAAGCCTTCGTCGGCAAGGACGCTGCCACCGCCGACGATGATGCTCGCGTCCTTGTCGGTCTCGCCGCTGAGGGCAAGCGCGCAGGCCGCGCCGGCTACGCGGTCGTGGATGCCGCGGGCAAGGCCCTCGGTGAGATCACCAGTGGCGCTCTCAGCCCGACCCTGGGCCACCCGATTGCGATGGCCTTCGTCGACTCATCTTCTGCGGAAGAGGGAACCGCAGTATTCCTGGATGTGCGCGGAACTAAGATCCCCGCGACCGTAACCGCCCTGCCTTTCTACCGGAGGAAGAAATGACTGATCTCAACGCACTCAAGTACACCGAAGAGCACGAGTGGCTCTCGATCACAGACGGTGTCGCCACCATCGGCATCACCGACTTCGCCGCGGAGAAGCTTGGCGACGTCGTTTTCGTGGAGTTGCCCGAGGTCGGCGCGGAGCTCACCGCTGGCACCATTGTCGGCGAGATCGAATCGACCAAGTCGGTGGGCGAGCTCTACGCACCGCTGGTGGGTACTGTCACCGAGATCAACGACGCCGCCGTCGATGACCCGTCCCTGGTCAACAGTGCGCCCTTCGAAGGCGGCTGGCTCATCAAGATCGCGATCGCCGATGGCGCCGCCGACGGTCTGCTCGACCGCGATGCATACGTCGCTCTGACAGAGGGTTGATTTCGTAGTGTCAACATTCGCCGATCGCCATATCGGAACCACCCTCGAGACCCAGCGCACGATGCTGGACGCACTGGGTATCTCGGATGCCGATGCCCCCGTGGAAACGCTGATGCGTAGCGCTGTTCCGGCCGCTATCTTTACTGAGGCTGAGGTTTCGTCGAGCATCCCGCACGCTGCAACCGAGGCGGAAGCACTCGCCGAGCTTCGCGGCTTCGCATCCCGCAACACAGTGAACCGACCGATGATCGGCCTCGGCTATTACGGCACCATCACCCCGAGTGTGATTCAGCGGAACGTGCTGGAGAACCCGTCCTGGTACACGGCGTACACGCCATACCAGCCGGAGATCTCTCAGGGGCGCCTGGAGGCGCTGATTAACTTCCAGACGATGGTCGCTGATCTCACCGGCCTCTCGACCGCGAACGCGTCGATGCTGGATGAGTCCACGGCAGTCGCCGAGGGGATGCTACTGGCCCGGCGCGCCTCGAAGTCGAAGTCGAATGTGTTCGTTGTTGACGCCGATGCGTTCCCGCAGACCAAGGCGCTGCTCAGCACACGTGCGGCCGCCCTCGGTATCGAATTGGTGGAGCGTGATCTGTCCGGCCGTGAAGCACTGCCGGAAGAACTGTTCGGCGTGTTCGTGCAGTACCCCGCGGCATCCGGTCTCGTCTGGGATCCGAGCGCCGTCATCGACGCTGCGCACGTCGCCGGCGGCCTCGCCGTCGTCGCGGCTGATCTGCTGGCTCTCACCCTGATCTCCTCGCCGGGCTCGCT
>DQHP01000142.1 GCA_003524435.1 Microbacterium sp. | reverse complement strand
GACCTCCGCGCGGTAGCCGTCCCCGTCCGTCAGCGCGCGGATGACCTCCGGCGTGCGACGGCGGCCGGTGATCTGCACGTCCTCGCTCACCAGCAGCTGGGTGTCGGCGAGCCGACGGTTGAACAGCAGCGCGAAGTTCCCCAGTCGACGGCGAAGGAACAGCCCCAGCACGAACGCGAGCACGACGAAGAGCGCGAGCGCTCCCATGAACTGCCAGTAGTGGCCGTCGTAGAAGCCGCCGATGGTCTCGCGCAGCGCGTCGATGCCGTAGGTGAACGGCAGGAACGGGTACAGCCCTCGGAAGAAGTCCGGCATCATCTCGATCGGATACAGTCCGGATGCTCCGGGGATCTGGAAGATCACCAGAAGGATGCACAGCCCCTTGCCGACGATGCCGAAGCAGACCGACAGTGCGTAGATGATGCTGAGGTAAGCCATGCCGATGAGCACACTGGTCCCGACGAACGCGAACGGGTTCGCGGTCTGAACGCCGATGATCAGGTTGCCCACGCAGACGAGCACGGCCTGGAACACGGCGATCGAAGCCAGCAGCATCCAGCGCCCTAGGTACGCCTGACGCACAGACACGCCTTCCACGCCTTCGGTGTCGACTTCGAGCCGCATGATGACCATCAGCACGAACGCGCCGATCCACAGTGACAGGTTCGTGAAGAGGGCCGCCATCGCGGAGCCGTACGCCTTGGTGGGGAACAGGACGTTCTCATCGACCTCGACGGGGGAGGCCATGAACTGGGCGATCTGATCGGCATCCAGTCCACTGATCGTGCTGAGCCGGTCCCACACGTCTGCGGCGCTGAGGGCGAGGATGTCGGTGCGTACGCCTCCCAGGCCGGACTGCGCGGTCGCGAGGTTGTCGTCGAGTGCGGTGAGCGCAGTCGTGGTCGCCGCGAGCTGCGTCTTCAGGCCCGCCAGCAGGTTCTGAGCCTGCGTCACCTGGGTTCGCTGCGCGCCCAGCGCGGACGAGAACGCATCGGCGCTCGAGGACAGTGCCGACATCGCACTGTTGAGTGCGGGGATGCTCTGCATGAGCGCATCACGGATGCCACCTGCCGATGTCGACGCACTGCTGACGGCGGAGTTGATCGTATCCGCCGACGTCTTGACGGAATCGATCGTGCCCGAGACATCGGTGTTCAGCTGAGTCAGCTGGTTGAGCACCTCTTGGTCGGCGGTGTTGCGTTCCTTCAGCGCATCGATTACTGCACTGAGTCGCTGCGCCGCCTCCGACCCGGGATCCGTGGCGTCGAGTATCGCCTGCAACTCGTCGAGTGCCGTGCCGTTCGCCTCGATCACGGCGGAGAGATCATCGATCGCCGTGCTCACTGCGACGTTCGCCTGTTGCAGGCTGGTCGACAGCGTCGCGATCGACGCGTTCATCTTCGACGATGCATCGGCGAGAAGAGTGGCTCCCGAGACATACGCGGATGTCACTTTGTCGGTGAACGTCAACAGTTCCTGCTGCGCTTCGGCGGCGATCTTCTGGGCTTGGGCGACGGCGCTCTGCACGTCGCCGAGCGTGGCGTCCACATCGCCCAGCGTCGACACGGCGCTGTCGAGCCGGGTCTGGGCATCGGTCAGTCCGGTCTGCAGTTCGGTGATGCGCGTTCGGGCGGTGGCGACCTTGCCTGCGGCGTCGTCGAGGGCGGTGACGGTCGTGTCGCGCGCATCGGTGAGTCGGCCCTCAGCATCCTCGCCGGCATCCTTCAACTGGTCGGTGACGGTCTCGGCGACCACCGATACGAAGGTGCTGTTGATCTGAGTGTCGAGTGTCGAGGCGCCGACATCCGTGATCTTCGGGGCGATCGCGTTCGCCTTCTCGTTGACGAAGTACTGCAGGACGGGGCGCGTGAACTCGCCGGTGGTGATGCTGATGAAGTCGCGGCTGAAATCTTCGGGGATGATGATCGCGGCGTAGCTGCGCCCGCTCTTGACGGCATCCATCGCCTCGTCTTCATCCACGAACTCCCACCCGAGCTGGTCATTCGTCTTGAGCTCGCTGACGAGTTCTCCGCCCACATTGATGTCTCCGGTGAGGTCGGAGGTGGCTCCTTCGTCCTGATTGACGATCGCGACGCTGACGTTCTGCGTGTTCGAATACGGATCCCAGAAGGCGACGATGTTGAACCAGGCGTAGAGGGAGGGCGTGACGATGACGCCGATGATGATGATCCACGCCTTACTCACCCGCGCGAGTCGGCCGACGTCGCGCCTGAAGACGCTCCAGGCGTTGGGCATCAGACCTCCTCCGGGCGGTGTGCGGCATGTCGAGCATAGGACCTCACGCGGCGGCCCCCGTGATTTCGGGGTGGGCGGAAAGCAGTGCGTCTGCTTCGCGCCAGGAGAGGCCGGCGATGCTCAACACAGCGCGCACCGCAGTGGCGCCGGCATCCGGCCCGACGACGTCGACGCGCACGACCATGCGGGCGGTCTCTTCGATGAGGCGGGCGAGAACGTCGTCCGGGATGTCCGTGCGCAGCGCGTTCGTGTGGCGCCCACGCGCGACGATATCGGACACGATCTGACGCAGTGGTGCCAGCGCGGCAGCGGTGTCTGCCACGTGGGCGTCGTCGAGTGCGATGGCTGTCACGGTCTGGATATGTGCGACCTCGTGCCAGAGTCGCGAGGCGAGCTGTGCAAGCGCGATGCGGGCATCGTCATTGAGTGGCCGCTCGGCGATCGCGTTGAAGCGCTGCGCTCCGGTGCGGACGAGCTCAGTGATGAGAGCGGAACGATCGTTGAAGTGTCCGTAGAGGGCACGTCGCGAGAGCCCGGCAGTATGGGCGATCAGATCGATCGAGGCGCCGGGATCCTGGGCGAGCGCGGTGCGTGCGGCGGCGAGGATGCTGTCGCGGTTGGCCTGCGCGTCACGGCGGGGAGCGCGGGTGCGTGGCTGATTCACGTCCCCAGAATACCTAACTTGCACATCAGTGTGCAAGTTGAAAGGGTGCGCTTCGCCGAGTCACGCGCCGCGAATCCCGCGCGTCTCCTCCCGTTCACCCGGCGGTCACCGGCCGGTCAGAGAGAGGGAGCGCGCGCTCCATAGCCTCGTGGGGTCCCCCTCCGCAGAGCCATCCGAGATGGAGTCCCCCGACGACATGTCCATTCCACGAACATCCCTACGACGAGCCGGTGCCGGATTCGTCGCGACTGCACTGGCCGCGACCGCGTGCATCACGTTCGGCACGGCGGCAGCGAATGCCGCCGACCTGCCGGAGAGCTTCATCGACTCGGCATCCACCGCGTGGAACTACTCCGACACCAACGTCGATCCGGCAGCCGGGACATCCGACCGTCTCGTCTGGACCGGCGCCGACTACGATGCCTCGTCCTGGAAGAGCGCCACCGGCGCCTTCGGCGCGAAGAACGGCCAGCCCACCGGCCTCGGATCATCGTTCCCCGTGACAACGCTGCTCTCGCAGTACATCTCGGGCACGACCGATGACGTTCCCACCTTCCACTTCCGCACGTCGTTCGACGTTGACAGTGAGCAGCTCGCAGAGCTCAGCGGCCTGAGCGCCACCGTCACCTACGACGACGCCCTGCAGGTGTTCGTCAACGGCGAGAAGGTCGCGGGCTTCGTCGACGAGCGGGTCGAGGCGGCACCGGAGACCGAGCGCAATCTGACGTACGCCGGCAACAGCAACGGTGACCCGGTCACCTCGACGTTCACGATCGACGCCGCCGACCTCGTCGAAGGCGAGAACACCGTCGCCGTCGCGCTCTATCAGGACCGCGTCAGCAGCTCGGACATTTACTTCGACTTCCAGAGCCTCACTCCCGTCATCGAGGGTGAAGAACCCGCGACCGCGTACGACGATCTCGTGCTGAGCATCGGCTCGGATGAGACGAGCCGCAACGTCACCTGGTACACGAACACCGACAGCGCGCAGACTCTGCAGTACGCGAAGGGGGCGGATGCCGCGAGCTTCCCGACCACGGGAGTGACCACGGTCGATGCGACGGGAGCTGCGACCACGAGCGGTGAGTTCAACCGTCGCGCGGCCATCACAGACCTCGATGAGAACAGCTCATACATGTATCGGGTCGGTTCGGATTCGGGCGGGTGGTCGGAGCCCCACGTCTTCACCACCGCCGATTTCACCGGCGACTACGAATTCCTGTTCTTCGGCGATCCGCAGATCGGTGCCTCCGGCGATGCGCGGCGCGATGGCGAGGGCTGGGCTGACACCCTCGATGTCGCCACAGAAGCGTACCCCGACAGCGAACTGCTGTTCTCCGCCGGCGACCAGGTGAATACGGCGGCGAGCGAGTCGGAGTACGACTACTACCTCGCGCCGGAGCAGTTGACGCAGATCCCCACGGTTCCGGTCAACGGCAACCACGATGTCGGCTCCAAGGCCTACGAGCAGCACTACACGGTGCCGAACCTCGACCCGAACGCCGGCGCAGCCACCAGCGGATCGTCGTCGGGCGGTGACTACTGGTTCACCTACAAGGACGTCCTGTACGTCGTGCTGAACACCAACAGCGACGATGACCAGAGCCACATCGACTTCATGGAGAAGGTCATCGCGGAGCACGGCGACGAAGCCACCTGGAAGGTCTTGGCGTTCCATCACTCCATCTACTCTGTGGCATCTCACGTGTACGACACCCAGATCGAGCGGCTGCGCAACGCGTTGCCGACCACGATCTCTGACCTCGGCTTCGACCTCGTGCTGCAGGGCCACGACCACAGCTACACCCGGTCGTACCTCATCAAGGACGGTGAGCTCGCCGATGCCGAAGAGGTTGCGGGGCAGTCGGAGGTCTCGGCAGGCGAGGGCGAGGTGCTCTACGTCACCGCCAACTCGGCGAGCGGCTCTAAGTACTACGACGTGAAGGCTCCTGATTCCTGGTACGGCTCGGTCATCAACCAGGAGAAGGTGCGCAACTACTCGCACATCGAGGTGACAAGCTCGTCGATCACCGTGAAGACGCTGCGCAGTGAAGTGCATGCAGGCGATGCGGTGAACAGCGTCGTCGACGAGGTCACTCTCGTTCGCGATGACGTCACCGCTCCGGAGATCACCCTGCCCGAGAACGACGAGGTCGCTCAAGGTGAAGACTTCGACCCGCTCTCGGGCGTGACTGCCATCGATGACCGCGACGGCGACCTGACATCGTCGATCGAGGTCGAGGGCACCGTCGACGTCGACACACTCGGCGACTATGAGCTCGTCTACACGGTGTCGGATGCTGCGGGCAACGAGACGTCGGCCGCGCGCACCGTGACCGTCGTCGAGGCTCCGGTCGTCACGCCTCCCGCGGGCGACGCCGTGATCACGGTCTCCGGGGATGCCGTCCAGGGCGGGAAGATCACCGTCGCAGGCAAGGGCTTCACCGCCGGTGAGTCCGTGACCGCCGTGGTACACTCCGAGCCTGTCGACCTCGGCAAGTTCGTCGTCGCGTCCGACGGCACGCTGAGCATTGCGTGGACCATCCCGGCGGACTTCGCCACGGGTGACCACTCGGTCATCGTCACGTTGGCCGATGGCTCCACCGTCACCGGCACGTTCACGGTGGCGGCTGGCGCAGCCGGCGGTGGCCTCGCCACGACAGGTGCGGAACTGCCGCTCACGATCCTCGGGATCGCGCTCGTCATGCTCATCGGCGGCGGCATCCTCGTCGC
>DQHP01000062.1 GCA_003524435.1 Microbacterium sp. | reverse complement strand
TCACCCCCGGAGCTGTCGCCGATGTGATCATCGTGCAACCGGATGCCGTCGCCGACGTCGCCACGTACGAAGAGCCGCTGCACGATGCGGTCGGTATCGACGATGTCTTCGTGGCCGGAACAGCCGTGCTCACCGGCGGCGAACTCGTCGGCGCAGCATCCGCTTCACCGCTTCCCGGCCGCGGCCTGCGCCGCGCGTCTTGAGCACCTCCCCGACCCCTGACCATCACCCATCCAATAACGGAGCAAATATGAGCAAGACCGCTGTCCACACCGCGAACGCCCCCCAGCCCGCAGGCCCCTACAGCCAAGGCGTCAGCGCCAACGGGTTCTTCTACACGGCCGGTTTCGGCCCGCAGGATCCCACCACCGGTGAGAAGTCCGAGAACGTGGGCGAGCAGACCCGTCAGGTGCTGCGCAACATCAGCGCCGTCCTCGCCGAGCAGGGACTCACCCTCGACGACAGCGTGAAGACCACAGTGCACCTCGCCGACCTCGCTGACTTCGCCGAGTTCAATGAGGCCTATAAAGAGTTCTTCTCCGAGCCGTACCCGGTGCGCACGACCGTCGGGTCACAGCTGGCGAACATCCTCGTCGAGATCGACGTCGTCGCCGCGATTCCGCAGGCATAAAAATTTTCGTGTGCGGGTGTGCTGGCATCGCCGGCTCACCCGCACACGCTTGAACCGGGATAATGGGCCAATGAGCACTCCTGTGAGCATCCCCGGCTGGCGACACCTCTACTCCGGCAAAGTCCGTGACCTGTATGCCTCGGAGGATGCTGCTGATACACGCATCCTCGTCGTCGCATCCGATCGTGTGAGCGCCTTTGACTTCGTGCTTGAACCCGGAATTCCTGAGAAGGGCGCACTACTCACGCAGCTCAGCCGCTGGTGGTTCGCGCAACTGGACTTTCCTAATCACCTCGTTGACGGCGAGATTCCGGCAACTGTCGCCGACCGCGCCATGCTTGCCCAGTCGCTGGAGATGCTGCCGATCGAGTGCGTCGTTCGCGGATACATCACCGGCTCAGGCTGGGCCGAATATCAAGAAAGCGGCACGGTGTGCGGCATCCCTCTGCCCGCTGGTCTGAATAACGGCGACCGCCTGCCGGAGCCACTGTTTACGCCGGCATATAAAGCGCCGATGGGCGAGCACGACGAGAACATCACGTTCGAGCGGGTGGTCGAACTCGTCGGCGCCGAGCGCGCGGCCGAGCTGCGCGACACGTCACTCACGATCTACGCGCGTGCGGCCGAGGTTGCCGAACAGCACGGACTGCTCCTCGCCGACACAAAATTCGAGTTCGGCGTCGACGCCGACGGCGTGCTGCGCCTGGCCGACGAAGTCCTCACGAGCGACTCTTCTCGCTACTGGGATGCGGCGACTTGGGAATCTGGCACCACCCCCGCCGAGCGGATGGCGAGCTTCGACAAACAGATCGTCCGCGACTGGCTCGCCGCGAATTGGGATCAGCAGGGCGAGCCGCCGGTGCTGCCCCAGCACATCGTCGAGCGCACCGCGGAGCGCTACCGCGAACTTATTGAACGCTTGACGAGCTGAACCACCGCAGTATGCGCACCAGGACATCTCGCCGACGAGGCACGACGGCAATCGTGACGACGCTCGTCGCCGTCTCTTTGCTGAGCGGGTGCTCGATCAACGCTGGCAGCTCTGCAGCATCGGCGTTTGAGGACGAATTCGCGAATGCTGAAGGCGTGGCATCCGTCACCACTCAAGGTTCGAACACCCTGCCATTTGCCGGTTCCGTGTCGGTCCTCGTCGTCGCGGAATCTGGACTCGTCGACGAACGAGTCGATGAGCTTGCGCGCCAGATCACCGAGTACACCTCGTCGCACGGAAGCGCGAGCTGGGATGCGGTCGTGCTCGACGCGGATGCCATCAGAGTCGGCCTCAGCTCCGATGACGACGAGAATTCCACGCGGCTCTCGGTCGCGCGTGATCTGACGGCGACAGAGCATGCAGTTGCAGCGTCGGTGGCGGTCGACACACAACGCGTGCCCGGTGTCGGCGGCGATCCGATCGATACGACACCCGCGCTTATCGCCGTCGCCATGGATGAGTCCACATCGCTGATCGATGGCTATGAGGTTGCGGCCGCGGCGATGCAGTCAGTGAACACGGAGCAACACGACCAGAATGCCGTGGCGATGACTGCGGACGGCGCATTCGTGCTCGACGATGAATCAGGTCAAGCCGACGCTGCTCCGTTTGCTGATGCCCTTGACAGCTTTGCCGCGGTGTCGGCCAGGTACGACCTGAGCGGCGCACACGTCACGCCGCAGAGCATCATGGTGCGCGCTGTGCAAGAAGAACTGGTGCCTGAGGTTCAGGGATTCCTGGCCGGGATCCCGTCTGCCGCAGCGCTCGAAGTTGATGTGCAGGGCGGAAACGTCACGACCTCAGCATCCACCTCACCGGCGGCACAGAGCGTCGCAAGCGAGATCGGCGCATGGGGAACGGTCACCGCCGGTGACGACACGGTGAGGATCACGGTCAGCGATTTTCGCGACGCCCGCGAGGCCTTTGCCGCCGCACAGCGTTCGCCAGATTTCACGGCGCTGCGTTTTTTCAGCATCCATTCTGCCGACGCGAAAGTGCAAAACTCTCCCGGCTCATTCGAGAACACGCTGCTGATCGCTGAAGCCGCACTCGAGACGCGTACTACTTCGAGGATTGAAGCCAGCGCCGAGGGATACAAGTTCTGGTTGAAGGACATAACGGATGGCGAGCTGGCGGCTTTCATCGACGCAGTCAAACCCGGGCTGGTCGCCGGTGACTGGACGACGTTTGTGAATGCAGGATCATTCGTTGGGTGGTTCACCGCGACCGATGTGGTGACGTTCGAGGACAGCTATCCCGCGCAGGACAGCTCAGCCCAAGACGCCGAAGACCGCTTCGCTGAACTCTGGGATGCTTCCGGATACTAAGCGCGCCGGAGCGCCCGAATTCAGCGAACGCTCAGGAATCGGTAATGTTGCTCCGACCCCGAAAATGAGGAGCCCCGCATGCCCGTGTGGAAAATTCATGGCAATGGACACACTGTTGCCCCCGGTGAGGTCGTCAGGCCCGAAGAACGACTGAACTGGCCGGCGACCTTCGCCATCGGCGCACAGCACATCGTCGCCATGTTCGGCGCGACCTTCCTGGTGCCGATCATCACCGGCTTCCCGGTGTCGACGACGCTGCTCTTCTCAGGCGTTGGCACGTTGCTGTTTCTGTTGCTCACGCGCAACAAGCTGCCCAGCTACCTGGGTTCCTCCTTCGCATTCCTCGCCCCGATCACGGCGCTCAACGGCGGCAATGCCCTTGAGACGCCGGAGCAGATCACGCAGGCGCTCGTCGGAGTTCTCGTTGTAGGCGTTCTGCTGGCCGGCATCGGCTTTCTCGTGCAGGCTGTCGGCGCCGGCTGGATCGACCGGTTCATGCCACCGGTCGTCGCGGGTTCCATCGTCGCTCTCATCGGGTTCAACCTCGCCCCCACCGCGTGGAACAACTTCAACCTGCAGCCTGAACTCGCCACCGTCACACTTTCGGCCGTTGTGCTGTTCAGCGTGCTCTTTCGCGGGTTCCTCGGGCGCATCTCAATCTTCCTCGGCGTGATCGTCGGCTACATCGTCGCCCTGTTCACGAACCAGGTGAAGTTCGACGGCGTGGAAGAGGCGGCGTGGATCGGGCTGCCCGACTTCCACCTCGCGGCCGTGACGAATCCCGACTCCTGGGTGACCGTGCCAATGTTCCTCCCTGTCGTCCTGGTGCTCATTGCGGAAAACGTCGGCCACGTGCGCGGCGTTGCCACGATGACGAATGACCCCTCGATCAACAAGCACACCGGTCGTGCCCTCGTCGCCGACGGCATTGCGACGACCCTCGCCGGCGGCTTCGGTGGTTCTGCCACCACGACCTATGGCGAGAACATCGGCGTCATGGCGGCAACCCGCGTGTACTCGACCGCCGCGTACTGGGTGGCCGGCTTCGCCGCGATTCTGCTGGCCTTCTCACCGAAGATTGGCGTCATCTTCAACACGATCCCTCCGGGAGTGCTGGGTGGCGTGACCACCGCTCTGTACGGCCTCATCGGCGTCATCGGCATCAAGATCTGGGTCGACAACCGCGTGGACTTCTCGCGCCCCGTGAACCAGTACACCGTCGCCGTGTCGTTCGTCATCGCCGTGGGCGGCTTCGCGATGAACTGGGGAGCATTCCAACTCGGCGCCATCGTCGTCGGCACGGTCGCAGCACTGCTGATCTATCACGTGGGCAATGCGATCGCCCGCTGGCGCAAGACCGGTGCAGACGATGGCGGCCCCATCCCCGCCGTCGGCCCGCTGGGCGGAGACCCGGCGTGATGGGCGGCGACGGGATTGAGAGTGTCGGCGTGAGCACACCGACATCGAGTCCGACGCGTTCCAGCGCCCCTACCT
>DQHP01000119.1 GCA_003524435.1 Microbacterium sp. | reverse complement strand
GACTCGAAGTTGGTCTCAGAGAAACGCCGCCCGGACGTCGCTTTACGCGCGGCAGCCTGGGTCCAGGCATCCGCAGTCGGGTGGGCGAGTGCCGCGGAGGTCGACGCTGGCGGAATCATGCGGGCGCTGGGTCTGGCCGCTTCACGTGCGATTGACGGCGTCGTCGCGCAGGGGGCTGCGCTCGAGCGCACACTGGTGATCCTGGATGGCAACCACGACTACGTATCGCGCGTGCATGCCGTTCCTCTGCAGGTGCGCTCAGTGGTCAAGGGAGACCGAGACTGTGCCTCTGTGTCTGCGGCGTCGGTGATTGCGAAAGTCGCGCGTGACACGTATATGGCAGAACTTCACGCGGATCATCCGCTTTACCAGTGGGACCGAAACAAGGGCTACGCCAGCGCGGAACACCGGGCCGCGATCAGATCTGGGGGGCTGTCGCCGTTTCACCGCGCATCATGGGCGATCGCCGATGCGCCTACTCTGTTCTGAACTCGTAGGATGGAGTCATCATGGACGAAGAGGCATTTGACGACTACGACCGCGAGCTAGAACTCGCGCTGTTCCGCGAATATCGCGACGTCGTAGGACAGTTTCAGTACGTCGTTGAGACGGAACGTCGGTTCTATCTTGCGAACGAGGTGAATGTCGTCCGCAAGGACACCGAACACGATTTTTACTTTGAGATCGCCATGACGGATGTCTGGGTCTGGGACATATACCGCGCTGATCGATTCGTGAAGGCCGTTCGTGTGCTGACTTTCAAGGACGTCAACATTGAAGAGTTGCAGCGTCAAGAGCTGGAATTGCCTGAGGACTTGTCTCTCGACGGCAAATAAGTCGCTCAAGTCTGTTCAAGCAAGGTCACGCCTCCGGAAGAGGACGTAGGCCACCGTGCTGGCGAGGGCGGCCCAGGCAACGAGTACGGCGACGCTGACTCCCGGGGTCGTCGCGGCCGTAAGTGCGGGGACCGTCTGGTGGCCGGCAGGAATGAGGGCTGCCGCGAGGGACGAGGTGGCTCCCACCGGAAGGAAGCCCTGCGCGCTATCCAGGAAAGGGATAACGGGCGCGAGCATGCCGATGAACAGGGATTCCACGCCCAGGACCCATGCGACGGCGATCACCACCGCGGTGAGCGTGTTCCGAGTCAGTGTGCCGATAGCGAAGCCGAGCGCGATGAAGGTGACCGTCACGACCCAAATGAACAGTAGGGCAACGGCGAGGTCTGACGGCAGCGGGAACTCTGAGGCGCGGCCGGAGAAGGCGGCTACCGCAAGACTACTGAGGATGCTGGTGAGTAGTGTGACGACTGCGGCGAGAGCTCCGATGATGAGCAGGTTCGCGAGGCGCGCCGTGATGAACGGTGTGCGGTTCGGGAAGCGTGAGGCAATGTTGCGGATTGTGCCTCGACCGTAGTCGGATGCGCCGAGCACCGCGCCGAGGATCGCCAGCTGGGGTGCCCCATAGAGAGGGAGAGAGGCGAGAACGTAGTACGACGTTCCCTGGGGGAGCATCGCATTTACCAACGTGTCTTGTTGCTCGGCGGTGTACCACTCTGCGCCGGCAGTCGAGAGGTAGCTGGCCAGGTAAGCGAAGACCGCGATACACAGCGCCCAGACGCCGAGGGACACCCACACCATAACTCTTCGCCGAGCGAGCGTAAGCTCACCGCGAAGTGCGCTTGTGAAGCCGGGTGAGTGCGTAGGAGCGAAGGTCGGGGTGGTGGTGCTGCTCATGACGTGCTCTTTTCGGGCTGGATGGGCTCTGCGAGCAGAGCGAGAAAAGTCGTCTCCAACGAGTTCTGCACTTCGGCGAAAGCTCCGACTTTGATCCCCGCGCCAACCAGCGCACCGTTGATCTGGTGCGGTTCGACCAGCCCGTTTAGCAGAATCCGCAGCCGTCCGCCCCTGTCATCCTCGATGGTCAGGCCGAGCTCCTGCATAACGGTGATGGCTTGCTCCGGTTCATTGACCTCGACTTCAACCCATCGTTTGGTGGGAAGGCCGTGTCGCAGCTCGTCGACGCTGCCTTCGGCCACCAGTTTCCCGTCCACGAGGAGGCCGATGCGGTCGGCGATCAGCTCGACCTCGCTGAGCAGGTGACTTGACAACAAGACGGCGCATCCGTTGTTGCGTAGCTCCTGCACGATATCTCGCATGCCCACGATTGACTCGGGATCGAGGCCATTCGTCGGCTCATCGAGCACGATGACTTGCGGTTCACCGACCAGCGCTGCCGCGACGCCGAGACGTTGCTTCATTCCGAGCGAGTATTCACGGTAGGGGCGGCATCGATTGTGGGAATCCAGTCCCACCTGGTCGAGCGCCTGGTCGGCTGCAGCGCGACGGATACTCCAGTAGTCGCAGAGCAGGGTGAGGTTTCCGCGGCCGGACATTGAAGGGTAGAACGTCGGAGCCTCGATCAGCGAACCAATCGCCGCGGCCCCTTTGTCGTGACCGATCAGGAAGTCTCCGCTCGTCGGCGAGACGAGCCCCGTGAGAACGCGCATGAGGGTCGTCTTCCCGGCTCCGTTCGGGCCGACGAGCCCATACACCTCTCCGGCTGCGACGTGCAGGGTGACGTCATCGAGCGCGTGCACGCTTCCGCGATACGACTTCGTAATCGCATGCGCTTCGATCAATTGGGATGATTCCGCAGGGTTCACAGGTTCTTCCTCCAGTCTGACTTATGGCGGACCCGGTCGGACAGCGGCGAGCGGACCTTCACAGGAGCACCGCAGCCCCGGCCAAACAGATGTATACCCCAGCACTCGCTTGGTCGATACGACGTTGCGCGCGGTGCGAGTTACGGATCCGTGCGCCAAGTTGCCCGGCCACAAGCGCGTAGGCGGTATCGCACAAGGCAGCCAGGAAGACGAAGCACAGGCCGAGCACAACGACCTGGATTGCCGCCGCGCCTTGTCCCACATCCACGAACTGGGGCAGAAAAGCAACGAAGAAAAGTGCCGTCTTCGGGTTGAGTAAGTCGACCAGGACGCCGTCCCGGAAGAGACGCAGCAGCGACGCCGACGAAGTGGGCTGGGCGGGCTTGTCGAGCCGTTCGTGGCGCACCCGGAACTGTCGGACCCCGAGGTAGAACAGGTAGGCAGCACCGGCGTAGCGGAGCATAGTGAACGCAAGTTCGGAAGAGGCCAGCAGAGCCCCGAGACCCACGGCCGCGCCAGCGACATGCAGCAGGGCGCCCACCTCCAGGCCAAGCATGGAGTACAGGCCGGCGCGTCGACCCTGCGCAATGCTGCGCGCGACGACATACATCACGGACGGTCCCGGGACGACCAGAATCACCAGGGTGGCGACGCAGAAACCCAGCATGGTGACAGCGGTTGGCATGTTTCCCCGATCGACGGCGCCGACGAGCCGAGGCGGCCCGATCTGGTGCGTCAAAGCTAAGTGTCCGGGCTGCCATACCGGTGCCGTACCGCTGTCGTTTCTCTGTCAACCCCGTCGTTGGGCCAATGGTGCACCTCGGCAGAACTCGATAATGTGTTTTGAGGAGCCGAACGATCGGGGGTGTGCAATGGCGGGCCTAGAGATCCGGCTGCTGGGCCCGCTCGAGGTCGTACTCGACGATCGACCCGTCGAGCTGCCTGGCCAACGGGCGCGAACTCTACTGGTGCTCCTGGCTCTGGGCGGCGGACGCATCGTAACGTTCGAGCGGCTTGCCGCAGGCATGTGGGACGACACGCCGCCCGTCAATGTGCGCGGCAGCCTGCAGACATACGTAGGTCGACTCCGTCGGGTGTTGGGCGACAAAGTGATCGAAACCGGTCCCTCCGGCTACCGACTGAGCATCCCGCCTGTCTCGGTGGACGCTGTCGAGTTCCGGCGGCTCGTCGAGGCAGGTGAAGAGTGCACAGTTCCGTCGGATCAACGGCAGCTTCTCCACGCAGCGCTCTCACTCTGGCCGGACGGCCCTACGGGGGAGGCGCTAACCGAATGGCTCCGGCGCTATGAGTCGCCCGGCCTCGTCGAGCGCTACCTGTGGGCGTTTGAACGACGCATAGACCTCGACCTGGCCACTGATCGACACCCAGCGCTGGTCAGCGAGCTTCGCACCCTCACCGACCGTTTCCCGCTGCGCGAGACACTCTGGGCGCGACTCTTGCGAGCGCTGCAGGCATCGGGTCGAAGAGCCGAAGCCTTGGATCGCTACGAGACGCTCAGGGTCCTGCTCGCGTCCGAATTGGGGATCGCCCCTTCCACGGAGGTGCAGGCCATACACCAGAGTCTTCTGCGTGAGCCCCTCCGAGTCGGTGACCACGACGGCGAGACGGCGAGCGAACGGTAGCGCTGGTAATAGAGCAACTGCGGGTCGTCGCTGAAACGCATCCGTGACTATCGGGTTTCGAGGGCGAGGCGGCCGGCGAGCAGGACGTAGGTCGCGGCGAAGGTGCGGCGCAACCACGCCATGACCTTCGGGCGGGTGATGACGTGATTGCGCATCGTGGCCGCGAACACACCGTAGAGAGCGAACACGACGAAAGTGAGCGCCATGAAGACGAGGCTGAGCCACACCATGTGCCAGGTGCCGCTCGGCTCCCCGGCGCGGACGAACTGGGGCAGGAAGGCAAAGAAGAAGATCGTCAGCTTCGGGTTGAGCAGGTTGATGAGCACCGCCGTGCGGATGACTCGCCAGAAGGACACTGGCGCAGCGACCTTATCGATCTGGATCGCGGACTTGTCACGAAGCGTCTGCCACGCGAGGTAGAGCAGATACGCGACGCCCAGCCACTTGATGGTCTGGAACGCGATCGCGGACGCGTTCAGAATCGCCGCGAGCCCGGTGATCGCAGCCACCATATGTGGGATGACACCGAGAGTGCAGCCGAACGCGGCGATAATGCCGGCCTTGGTACCGCGGGAAAGGCCCGCGGCGATCGAGTACACCGCACCGGTGCCGGGGGTAGCGACCACCACGAGCGTGGTCAACAGAAATGCAATGCTCATCCGTCGTCCTTCTGAGTCGGTGCCGATCCTTTGGCGAGCAGCTGAACCTGTTTACCTTCGAATCGAGACGACACCCAACGTCCCCACATTCGCGAAATTCATGCTCAGCACACTATCTGGCTGCATCGATAGCTGTCTATTGCCTAGTCCATTTCGATCGATGATACGAGCACGGCAAGAGCCTCGATCGCCGATCGCAGGTCGTGCCTCGTCAGCGGCCCCACCCGTGTACTCAACGCGCCTCGATCTTGGAGCGTTGCGATCCACTCCACTGCGAGGTGGTGGCGAGCACGGTATCGGTCGTCGTGGACGGCACCAATACAGGAGCCGAGCACGCCGTGATCACCCAAGAACGCTGCGGTCATGAGGGGGTCATCCAGGAGCACCTGAACACCCACCGCGTACGCCCTGCTCAGCGATGGATGCTCCGTCTCTTCGAGGAGCGCCCGACTAACGTCGGCCATTCGCTCCATCGAGCGGGTCAAGAGCGCGTCGAGGATCTCGTGCTTGCTGGTGAACTCCCGATTCGTATGCTCGGCTCAGTGTCAAGAAGGCATCTCTCGACGACAAGTGATCCTGCACCAAAAACTTGCTTTGGCATGTATACCCAGGTCGTGTGATTCTCGCATTCACGGATTTAGCGCGGCGACCATGCTGGCTTTATGGCAGCAAAAGACGACCTCGGGCGTGTGGGTGAAGAGCGCGCAGCACTGTATCTGACATCCCACAGATACGAAATCCTGGACCGCAACTGGCGGTGCTCACAGGGCGAGATTGACATCGTCGCTGAGCGAGACAACACAATCTGCATCGTCGAGGTCAAGACCAGACGCAGTGTGGCGTTTGGCCACCCGTTTGACGCGGTAGACGAACGAAAACGTGAGCGGCTGTGGCGCCTTGCGTATGCCTGGTGTAAGACTCATCCCGGCCTGGCTGGAAATCGGAATCTGCGACTGGAACTTATTGGCATCATCGGCGCAGATCCGATGCAGGGCGCACTTGAGCATCTATTGGACCTGCGATGAGGACCGCGCGCACCTGGGCGGTTGCTCTTACTGGCGTGGACGGGCATCTGGTCGAGATTGAAGCGGATGTCTCGAACCAGACTCCTGGATTCAAAATCGTCGGGCTGCCGGATAAGGCACTCGGCGAAGCTGCACAGCGCGTCCACAACGCGGTGACCAACGCGAATCTCGAGTTGTCACGGCGACGGCTGACCGTGAACTTGTCGCCAGCGAGCCTGCCCAAGCACGGAAGCGGATTCGATCTCGGTATTGCAATTTCCGCGGTGGCAACCGGGGGAGTCCTGGACGCTGCGTCCATTGCACGTACGGTGCACATCGGCGAGTTGGGACTGGACGGGCGAGTGCGTCCGGTTCCTGGAGTGCTTCCGGCAGTGTTTGCCGCCTCACGTGCGGGTTTCGATCGAGTGATCGTCCCGCATGCGAACGAGGCTGAAGCGCGGCTGGTCCCGGGAATGCAAGTGCAGGCGGCGACCACGCTTGCTGAGGTCGCGATGTGGCACGGTGCAGATATTTCTTTTGCTGAGGTAGAGCCGGTCGCCGCTGCTTCGCCTGTTGACGCGGAACCCGCACTCCTGGACCTCGCCGATGTCACGGGGCAGGAAGAAGCCGTTGAAGCTCTCATCGTTGCGGCGGCAGGTGGGCACCATTTGCTCATGAGCGGCCCACCCGGTGCAGGCAAAACAATGCTGGCACGTCGGCTCCCTGGCATTCTGCCGCCATTGACGGAAGGAGCGGCGCTCGAAGTCGCGGCGATCCGATCGTTGGCAGGAGCATCCGTGAACGTCCTCGATGACCTGCCGCCGATGGAGGCACCGCACCACAGTGCCTCTGTGGCAGCGCTTGTCGGGGGAGGATCACGGGTGGCTCGTCCTGGCGCAATCGTGCGGGCGCATAGGGGAGTGTTGTTCTTGGACGAAGCTGCCGAATTCTCACGCGTCGCGTTGGATGCGCTGCGACAGCCTCTTGAGTCCGGAAGTATTGAGATCGATCGTGCCGGCTTCCGGGCTCGGTATCCGGCGCAGTTCCAATTAGCGCTAGCGACCAATCCTTGCCCTTGTGGCAATTACGGTGTGCGCGGTGCTGAATGTATTTGCCCGCCGATTGCGATTCGCCGTTATTCGTCGCGTCTGTCAGGCCCGCTACGTGATCGCATCGACATCGACCTGCAGGTTTCACGCGTCGCCGCCTCACGGGCGACGTCAGCGGAGCGGACGGGAATGACCACGGCTGAGGCCAGGGAAAGGGTGTTGGGGGCACGAGAGCGGGCAGCACGACGATGGGCGGAAACGCCCTGGCACATCAACGCCGAAGTTGAGGGTGCCTGGCTACGGCAAGGCGACGTGAGATTGGATGCCGACGTGCGTTCGGCGCTGGATCGTGCGCTGGAGCGTGGACAACTCACGCTGCGCGGATACGACAGGGTGCTGCGACTCGCGTGGACGATGGCCGATCTCTCGGGCGTGGATAAGCCCGGTCGTGACGAATTGGGACGGGCGCTGTTTTTGAAGAAAGGACTCATGGCATGATCGACGATCTTCTCGCCGATGCGAGGATCAGGGCAGCGATAATGCATCTCCGCCCGGAGGGCGATCCGACCGACTCCCTAGCCAGGGTGGCCTGGAATGTTCTGGCCGAGCCAGGGGACGGCGTCGCTGGTGCGCTGATCTCTCAACTTGGCGCTGGCGATGCGCTGCGGCTCGCGCTCACGCCAGAGGCCCTCATGACATCGGGGCTTGACACCGTCGACGAGACGACAGCACGCACGCGACAGGTGCTGCGGGAGGGACGCAAGCGATGGATTCCGCGCGCCGACGCGAAAGCGGTTCATGACGCCCTGCGCAGCGCTGCCGAAGTGTCGGCACAACTTGTGTTGCCGGGGGATCCTGAGTGGCCGCTCGCGCTCGACGATCTCGAGGCGCATGCTCCGTTGCTTCTTTGGGTGCGTGGCGACGCGCTCCATCTCGCTACCGACGAGAGCGTCGCAATGGTTGGCGCGCGAGCTGCGACCTCATATGGCGACCACATTGCAGCAGACCTGTCGGGGGACCTTGCGACGACCGGGACCGTGATCGTGTCAGGAGGCGCCTACGGTATCGACGGAGCAGCACACCGTGCCGCGTTGGGGGTCGGCGGTGCCACTATCGCGTTCCTCGCCGGCGGTGTCGATCGGGCGTATCCCAGTGGCCACCAGCAGCTCTTCGGTCGCATCAGAGATTCCGGTGCGGTCATCAGCGAGGTGCCGTGCGGTACGGCACCAACGAAATGGAGGTTTTTGGCTCGAAATAGGCTCATCGCCGCGATGGGAGCAGCCACTGTGGTCGTCGAAGCGGGTTGGCGCAGCGGCTCGTTGAATACTGCGGGACACGCGGCGGCACTGGGGCGCCCGCTTGGCGCGGTGCCCGGTCCAGTGACGTCGGCGGCATCGGCGGGCTGTCACCGTTTGATGCGCGAGTATGACGCACGTTGTGTGACGAACGCGGCCGAGGTGCGGGAGCTCTTCGGCGAAGCACAGCAGGTACCTGCGACCGACGTAAGAACCGATCCCGATCAAATCCGCTTGCTCGACGCACTGAGCACGCGAACAGCCCGGCCCGCGCAAGACCTCGCCGCGCGTGCCGGACTTGCGACCGAAAAAGTTGCCGCTCTCCTGGGGATGATGGCCCTAGAGAACAGGGTTACTCACACCGATTCGGGCTGGCGAAGAATGTGAGAGCGAAGGGAGGGGAGTGCTCCGCACGGATCAGTTCAGTCGGTATCCGACGCCGCGCACCGTTTCAATCTGCGAGGTACCCAGTTTCTGGCGCAGATACCCGACGTACACGTCGACGACGTTTGACCCGGGATCAAAGTCATATCCCCAGACCCTGCTGAGCAACTGTTCCCTGCTGAGAACTTGCCCTGCGTTGCGCACCAGTTCCTCGGCGAGCGCGAACTCACGAGCACTGAGCTCAACATCGCGCTCCCGCACTCGCGCACGGCGCGTGCGTATGTCCAGATTCAGCTCACCGTGTGACAGTTCGGGCGCGGCTCCACCTTCGTCGCGACGCATCCGCAACCGGATGCGTGCGAGAAGCTCGTCAAAGCGGAAGGGCTTGCCAAGGTAGTCGTCGGCGCCGCCTTCCAGACCTGCAATTGTGTCGTGCAGTTCGACGCGCGCGGTGAGCATGATCACAGGCATACGCGAGCCGGAACCGCGCAACTGCTCAAGCACATGAAAGCCGTCGAAACCGGGGAGATTTACGTCGAGCACCATAAGGTCAAACTCATCTGTCTGCGCCAACTCGAGAGCCTCTGGCCCAGTTGCCGCTACCCGGGTGGCGAATCCTGCTGCGCGCAGTCCCTTATCGATGAATCCGGAGATCCGGGGCTCATCGTCGGCGATCAAGATGGATACCACGGGATTAGTTCCCTTCGTCAAGCTGTGCTTCGGGAAGCGGCGGCCTCGCAGGGATTGCCGTATTGCCACCGAAGGAAAAAGTTTCTGTCGCCCCGCGGGGCACGCTGAGAATGAACTCCGCGCCACCGCCCTCTGCATCTTCTACGCGTACCGATCCTCCGTGGGCTCGGGCGATGACCTGCACGATGTTCAATCCGAGACCGCTTCCGCTTCGACTGGAGGCGGCAATACCGCGCTGAAAACGCTCGAAGATATGCTCTTTCGCGCTGTCGGGCACCCCGCTGCCGAAGTCACGCACGTGGAACTCCAGCTGGTCGACGGCGATCGCACTGCCGATGGACATCCGTCCACCACCGTGAGTGACGGCGTTCTGCGCGAGCTGCAGCACCGCCTGCGTAATGCGGGCGGAATCGATCTCGGCAACGCATTCGGCCACCGGGGCGGACAACACCTCTGCGCCCTCGATGCCTTGCGCTTTACGCACGATCTGCGTGACGAGATCGCCCGCATCGACCGGTTGCAGACGGACCGGACTGGGGCCGTGCAGGGAAGCAGCGCTCGCAAGGTCTTGAACGAGCGTGCCCATTCGATCGAGTTCATCGATGGCGAGCTCCTGCGTCTCACGTGCATCCGTGGGATTGTCCGGGTCCATCACCTCGACATAGCCGCGAACGATTGTGATGGGGGTTTTCAGCTCGTGTCCGACATCGCTGAGGAGTTGGCGCTGGGAATCCAGCGCAGAATCGATGCGATCGAGCATGTCATTCATTGTCTCAGCGAGTTCGGCGACGTCATCGTTGCCCACGACAGTGAGCCGTTCATCAAGGTCCTGGGCGGAGATACGTTCTGCGGTTTTACGCATCTGTCGCAGTGGGCGTAGCAACCGTGTCGCCACGATGGTGCCTGTGGCCGCGACCACGATGAGGACGATCACAGAAGCGATGGCGAACATCTGCACAGCGCCATCGAACTCCGCGAGTTCCGCTTCCAAGTCATACACCATGACAAAGACGACATCCTTGGGCGCAGCCGACCCTTCGACGGAGATCGTGGTGGCGAGATAACGCCAGCCCACTCCGCCCTCGGCATAAGTACCCACGATCGCCTTGTCGTCGCCAAGCGTGCGGTCCACATGCAGAGCGAAAACGTCCTCATGCTGCAGATCAAGGTCGAGCTCGAATCCTGGTACGAAGGTGACGACGCCGTTGACCATGCCCATCGCCCCGGAGTTGTCATCTGGACTCATTCGTTGCACGACTGATTCGAGCGCACCCGAAGACGATTCCCACGCGGGATCAGCAGGAGTCTTCGGGTTGCCCGCGCCCACGATGAAGCGGGCGGAGTCGAGATTGTCGTGCAATCGAGAATCCACCTGTTCGAGAATCCTCTGACGCTCGACGATGTACACCGAAAAGCACACCGCGAAGAGCCCGATCGCTGTCACCGCGGTGATCGTGGCCACGATGCGAGTGCGTACCGAGATTCCGAATCGTCGCCGGTCCGGCGTGCTCGTGTTCTGACTCACATTTCAAGTATCGCGACAGCGGAGGCCAGACTGCACATCCTAAGAGATCTCTCATCCCACATTCGTCGCTCACATGGTGGAATCGGTAGGTGACTGATTCTTCTCAGAACCTCGAGCGGATGCTTCTCAGCGGTGCTCTGGACGCCGCTCCAGCGTCGATCACGCTGCACTCGCGTGAGCCGCTCGGTGCAGGTTCGGTGACGGGATTCAACATCGCCGGCGAGCAATCGATGCAGTATTACGTCGACACATCTCAACTCAAAGTGCGGGTGGAGACAGGATGGGTGAGTGAGGACGCACGGATCTGGATGCATCCGGCCGACCCGCACCTGCCCGCGCTCGCACCCATTGCCTTCGATCATGCGGCGGATACCATTCTGTCGCGCATGGGATTTACCGCGTCGGGGATACCGCAGATTATTGCGTATCGCCCCGGGCGTCGCGCTGTGCTTCGCGCGCAGACAGCCGAAGGCGCCGTCTGGGTCAAAGTCGTACGCCCTTCGCGGGTTCATACCGTCGTGCAAGCTCAGACCGCGGTGGCCGAGGCAGGTGTTCCCGTGCCGCACGTGCACGGTTGGTCGCCTGAGGGCCTCGTGATCATGGCGGACGCAGCGGGCATTCCGGCCAGCGATTTTCTTTGGGACCCAGAACGATTGCTTGACGAGGTCGATCTCCTGCGTGAGCGAATTGCGACGGTTCAGTGGGACCGGCCGGTCGCGGGCGCAGCACAGCGAATTCGCTGGTACGAGTCCCGAGCCAGCCGGCGCGCGAGCGCCATCCTGGCACGCGCTCGTATCGCCATCGATAAGGCCTCTTCTCATCGCGCACACACTGTCGTGCACGGCGACCTGCACTACGGTCAACTGTTTCTCGACGAGCAAGGCGACGTGTGCTCTGTGATCGATGTCGACACATTGGGTATTGCCGATCCTGCGGAAGATTCCGCCGCCTTTCTCTCGCACGCTATCGTCAGTGCGGGCTTGACTGTTGCCGTCAACGAGCACCGTGTGTGGGCACTAGCCGATGCTGCAGCGCAGCGGTGGGGCGATGACGAGCTCGTACGCGCGTTGACGGCGGTGCACCTTGTCGGTCACTCGATATCGGCAACTGACCGCGCGGCGCATGGCGCGGCCGAACAATCGCTCGCCGCTGCCGATGCGGTGTTGGACGGTGTCGCTCCATCGGCAGGAGGCAGCTAAGAAACCTCTCATGCACGCTTAGGAAACTCCTTAGTCCTCATCGGCAGACTTGAATCATCCCCACAGCGGAGCAGATCGCATTCGGCTCCGCACTCACTTAGAGGAGACAAAGATGAACAAGAAATGGATCGTCACCGGAATCGCCGGAGTGGTTGGCCTCGGCATTGTCGGCGGTGCCGCAGCGGCGACTGCCAGCACCATGAGCTTGCACACCACCGACGGAACCGTGATCCCTGGTGGCGCGATCAACGAGCGTGGCGGCGTACTCGACGGAAACACCGTTCAGCTTCGCGAAACAAACTCGGCGGTCACCGTGGTCAGCGCTCCCAGCGCTGCAAACGTCGACTCTGCGACATCGGTTCCGAGCCCCGCAACAGCCCCGTCCGCGGCATCCGCTCCGAGCCCTGCCTCTGCCCCGAGCCCGACGTCGGCCCCGAGCCCCGTATCGGCCCCGAGCGCCGCCTCGGTAGCATCGGCAGCATCGAACTAATCAACTAGTTCCCCCCGGATGCCCCCGAGATCCCCCTCTCGGGGGCATCGTTGTGCCCACGCGGCGAGGCGTGTGTCCCGAGTCGTGTCGTAGCGGCATCCTGGAAGTATGAAGCTCTCCGCTGCGGCAAAGGCATTCGCGGCGCACCTGCAGCATGTGCGCCGACTGTCGCCAGCCACGATCCGTGCTTATGGCGCAGATCTCAGGGACTTAGAGCAATCGGTGGGTGATGTCTCGTTGCGAGATATCGACCTGGAAGGGCTTCGTGAGTGGCTATGGGCTGCGACGCAGCGCGGAGACGCCCGCGCCACACTCGCCCGAAGAGCCGCGTCGGCGCGGTCGTTCTTCTCCTGGGCGAAGGACGAAGAGTTCATTGCCCTCGACCCCAGTCTGCGACTGATCGCTCCTAAACGTGGGCGGACCTTGCCGACTGTTGCCTCTGCAGGCGGCATGCGGACGCTGCTTGACGAGAAGCGCGAAGAAGCATCGGGTGGGGATGTCATCTCACTGCGGGACTACGCGATCCTTGAGCTTCTTTATGGATCTGGAATGCGCGTTTCTGAGCTCTGCAACATCGACGTCGATGATGTTGATCAGGACCGCGCAACTGTCCGGGTGCTCGGAAAAGGATCGAAGGAGCGAGTCGTCCCCTTTGGCATCCCTGCTCGCGACGCAGTAGCTGCATACCTGACACGTGCGCGCCCCGCCCTGATCGCACGTGCCGCCAATGCTTCTCCGGCGATGTTCCTCGGCACGCGCGGGGGGAGGCTGGGGCCGCGAACGGTGTACACCCTGGTCGCTAAGGCGCTGGGACCGATTGTCGGTGTGGATGCGGTGGGGCCGCACGCGCTCCGACACTCGGCTGCAACCCATCTCCTTGACGGTGGAGCAGACCTTCGTGCGGTGCAAGAGATCCTGGGGCATGCGAGTTTGGGAACGACCCAGATCTACACACACGTCTCGTCTGAGCGTCTTGCTGCGACCTACCGCTTGGCGCACCCCCGAGCCTGATCATTCCTCGTCGCAGTTATTCACAGCAGGGCAGCAGGATGGCACGGGGTACCTCACCGAACATCAGTAGCGGATTGATGTAGACATCGTTCCACCGCACACCCAGGTGTAGATCACCTGCAGGCGAGTGTCCACCGGTCGCGACTGTGCCGATCTGATCACCAGCGGAAACAACAGAGCCCGGTGTGAGTGTTGAACTCATTGGCTCAAAAGTCGTTACGACCCCTTCGCCGTGATCAATCGTGAGTAGTGGGCGATCCACCACGACACCGCGAAAAGCAACGACGCCGTCGGTCGGCGCGTTCACGCGTGATCCCACGGGGGCAGCGATGTCTATCCCTCGGTGTCCAGGACCATACTCATGCGACGGTGCGCGGAATGGCTCGGTCACTTCTCGAGCACCTTCGACTGGCCACGTCCATGATGCTGACGACGGATCTCCGGATGGTGCTGACTCGGTTGCTTCCGCGGCGTCCGGCTGACCCGTAGCTCCCGTCAGCGCAACGAGCAGCACGACGAATGCCAGTGCGCGGTGGTTGGTAAGAAGTCGTTGAAGGTGCATCTCGCCATGTTGCCCTCTGGCGAAAGCCCCAAGCGGTCGTATCCAGAAGCGGGGGAGAACTTGTTGAATATATGCGCTGTGCAGAGCGGTCCGAGCTCCCGTGATCCTGTACACTGGAGGTCGCACCTCGATATCGGGGTGACTACGCGTGCCCAGAGCGACTGACATCAGAAATGACGAAGGTCGTGGCATCCACTCCCTCAGGTCCTGCTCATGCGAGCGGGTGGGAGTGCGCCGGGCACCAGGACTGCCGTTCAACCGAGCGGCGAACTAACCTCAACGGCGCCTCGCGCCAGAACTAGGAGACGACCATGGCTGTGGTCACCATCCGCCAGCTGCTCGACAGCGGCGTGCACTTCGGACACCAGACTCGCCGGTGGAACCCGAAAGTCAAGCGCTTCATCCTTACTGAGCGCAGCGGCATCCACATCATCGACCTGCAGCAGTCGCTGGGGTACATCGACAGCGCCTATGACTTCGTCAAGGAGACGGTTGCCCGCGGTGGCACGATTCTCTTCGTCGGAACGAAGAAGCAGGCTCAGGAAATCCTTGCCGAGCAGGCAACTCGCGTTGGCCAGCCCTTCGTGAACCAGCGCTGGCTCGGTGGACTCCTCACCAACTTCCAGACGATCTCCAAGCGTCTTGCACGCATGAAGGAGCTCGAGGAACTCGACTACGAGGTTCCGGCTAACAGCGGCTTCACCAAGAAGGAGCTCCTGCTCAAGAAGCGCGAGCTCGACAAGCTGCACAAGTCACTGGGCGGTATCCGTAACCTGACCAAGACGCCTTCGGCTCTCTGGGTTATCGACGCGAAGCGTGAGCACCTCGCAATCGACGAGGCCAAGAAGCTCGGCATCCCGGTGATCGGCATCCTCGACACCAACGCCGACCCGGATGACTTCCAGTACCCGATCCCCGGCAACGATGACGCGATCCGTTCGGTCTCGCTGCTGACTCGCATCATCGCTGACGCTGCGGCCGAGGGCCTCCAGCAGAAGCACAACCCCGAGTCGGGCGAAGCAGAGCCGCTGGCTGAGTGGGAAGCGGAGCTTCTTCAGGCTCCCTCCGACGACGCTGCCGCTGAGGCTCCCGCCGCTGATGCCAAGGCTGAAGAAGCTGAGCCGACGGCAGAGGCAACTGAGGCTCCTGCTGACGCAAAGGCTGAAGAAGCTGAGCCCAAGGCAGAGGCTACCGAGGCACCGGCCGAGGCCGCTGACGCCGCCGACGCCAAGTAATCCGCGTACACACACTCATTTCGAAGCAAGGAGCCACCACACATGGCCAACTTCACCATCGCTGACATCAAGGCGCTGCGCGAACAGCTCGGCACCGGAATGGTTGACACCAAGAAGGCGCTCGAGGAAGCCGATGGCGACCGCGAGAAGGCAGTTGAACTGCTGCGTCTGAAGGGTGCAAAGGGCAACGCAAAGCGCGCTGACCGCTCCACCAGTGAGGGCCTGATCGCCTCTCGCGAGCAGGACGGTCACGTCACGCTGATCGAACTCGCTTGCGAGACCGACTTCGTTGCGAAGAACGAGCGCTTCATCGCGCTGGCAGAAAAGGTCGTCGAAGCAGTCGCCGCCGTCAAAGCGAACACCGTTGATGATGCTCTCGCCGCTGCTGCAGGTAGCCAGAGCGTCAGCGAACTGATCTCGGAAGAGGCAGCGATCATCGGCGAGAAGGTTGAGCTGCGTCAGGTACGCACCGTGACCGGCGACGCCGTCGAGCTCTACATGCACCGCACCAGCAAGGATCTGCCTCCGCAGATCGGTGTTGTCGTTGCCTACTCGGGCGACGACGCTGAGACCGCTCGTAGCATCGCGCAGCACATCTCGTTCGCAAACCCCTCCTACCTCACTCGCGAGGACGTTCCGTCCGAAGCCGTTGAGAAGGAGCGGGAGATCGTCACCGAGATCTCGCGCAACGAAGGCAAGCCCGAAGCGGCTCTGCCGAAGATCGTCGAAGGTCGCGTTACTGCGTTCATCAAGCAGGTTTCTCTGTTTGAGCAGGACTATGCAAAGGACAACAAGCTCTCTGTGGCTCAGGTCGCGAAGGACGCCGGTATCACCGTGACGGAATTCGCTCGCCTCAAGGTCGGAGCGTAAGTTCGAGAAGGGGTTCGGATCGGTTGCGATCCGAACCCCTTTTTCATGCCTAAGGGCTTTCCGCCCGGAAGGCAGTATCTTGAAACGGGACGAGAGGACTCCACACTTATGACCGAACGAACAGGACGCCGCCGCGTTCTTCTCAAGCTCTCTGGTGAAGCCTTCGGAGGCGGACAACTCGGTGTGAACCCTGACGTTGTCGGACAGATCGCTCGCGAGATCGCAGAAGCAGTCGACCGGGTGGAGATCGCCATCGTCGTTGGCGGTGGAAACTTCTTCCGTGGAGCCGAGCTCAGCCAACGTGGCATGGACCGTGGTCGCGCCGACTACATGGGCATGCTCGGAACCGTGATGAACGCCCTTGCGCTCCAGGACTTCCTTGAGCAGGCGGGCGCACCTACCCGTGTGCAGTCTGCGATCTCTATGACACAGGTCGCAGAGCCGTATATTCCGCTGCGTGCCGAGCGGCATATGCAGAAGGGGCGCGTTGTCGTTTTCGGGGCCGGCGCTGGGCTTCCGTACTTCTCCACCGATACCGTCGCCGCACAGCGTGCGCTGGAGATTGGGGCAGAGGAAGTGCTCGTCGCCAAGAACGGTGTTGATGGCATCTACACCGCCGATCCGAACAAGGATTCTTCGGCTACTCGCATCGAGAAGGTCACTTACTTGGACGCGCTGCAGCGTGGTCTCAAAGTTGTGGATTCCACTGCTTTCAGCCTGTGCATGGACAACAATATGGATATGCGCGTGTTCGGTATGGAACCGGCCGGCAACGTAACACGTGCTTTGCTCGGTGATCCGATCGGTACGCTTGTCACTTCCTGAGCGCGCGGCGCCAGGGGAGTAGTTGTGCTCCCAGATAGAATTGCAAGTCCACCCCGACGATAGGAGTCGCCCGTGATCGCGGATGTCCTCGCTGAAACCACCACTCGCATGACGCGCGCTGTCGAAGCAGCCAAAGACGACTTCGCTACTGTGCGTACAGGTCGCGCGAACCCGCAGATGTTTCAGAAGGTGATGGTCGACTATTACGGCTCGCCTACGCCGCTGGCTCAGCTGGCATCAATGGCGAACCCCGAAGCGCGTTCGCTCGTGATTACTCCCTACGACAAGACTGCCCTCAAAGCGATCGAGCAGGCGATCCGCGACATGCCGAACTTGGGTGCGAACCCGACGAACGATGGCAACATCGTGCGCGTTACGATGCCGGAGCTGACTCAAGAACGTCGCAAAGAGTACGTCAAGCTTGTCCGTACCAAGGGTGAAGACGCGAAGGTTCACCTTCGTGGCATCCGTCGTAAGTCCAAGGACGAACTTGATGCGCTCAAGAGCGAGGTCGGAGAGGACGAGATCGCTCGCGGTGAAAAAGAACTGGATGCCTTGACGCGCCAGCACGTCGACCTCGTCGACGATGCGCTCAAGCGCAAGGAGACCGAGCTTCTCGAGGTTTGAGTGGGAATGAGTCACGCTACCGGAGACGCCGAAGAGCAACGCCCGCAGACGCGGCGCGAAGCTCGTGATGGTGAGACCCCGGACGCAGGAGCCGTAATCGACGGGACTGTTCCTGTTGTGGATGAAGCGCTGATTCCGCCGCGGCCGCCAGCGCCTGTTGTCTCAGGCACGGCCAGCGACACCGCTGCGATCATGCGTGAACAAATCCGTCAGGCCAGAGGCGACTTTGAAACGCACGTTACTCAGGCTCGGGAACACTTGGACCAGGCCAACGAGCGTATTAAGGCGCGTACCGGACGCGATCTGATCCTCGCTATTCTCGTGGGCCTCGCCTTCGGCGCAGTTGTGCTGGGCTCGTTGTTGTTCATCAAAGAGCTGTTCGTCCTGATCGCTCTGGCGATCGCCGTGCTCGGGATCTTCGAGATCACCCGTGCTCTGCGCACGGCCGGTCGTCGCATCGATATTGTGCCGCAGGTCATCGTCGGTGTCGCGCTGGTGCTCGCCGGCTCTTTCGCGCCGGTCTGGCTCGGCTGGGTCACGCTACTTTCCTCGGTCGTGTTTGTTGTTGTCTGGCGAGTCTTGACGCAGATGCTGGTGAAGGACGGACGCACCTACGGTGCCGTTCTTACCGATGCACTCGTCAGTGGATTCATTCCTGTTTACGTGCCGTTCCTCGCCAGCGTCGCGCTGATGCTGCTGATGCAGGACGGCGGACAGTGGTGGGTACTCGCTTTGATAGCGATCGCGGTCGCAGCAGATACCGGCGCGTATGCGGCTGGTCTGACTTTCGGTAAGCATCCGATGGCGCCTCGCATCAGCCCGAAGAAGACGTGGGAAGGTTTCGCTGGAGCTGTCGTCGCCGCGAACATCGCCGGCGTACTTCTTGCGCTCTTTGTCCTTGATCTGCCGTGGTGGGCCGGGGTCATCTTCGGTACGGCGATCTTGATCACCGCGACTCTGGGTGATCTGGCAGAGTCGATGGTCAAACGCGATATTGGCATTAAAGATATGAGTTCCTGGTTGCCCGGCCACGGCGGTCTTCTTGACCGTGTGGACAGCATCCTTCCCTCGACTGTTCCGGCATTGGGCTTGTACTTGCTGATGTCGCCCTGGGCGGTGTAGCTATGAGTTCGGATACGGTAAACGATGTGATTGAGATCGATGGAGATGAGCGCCCGCCGGCGTTTAGCGTGACCGAGGGGCGTGAGCGTGGCTATCACCGCGCCGCCGTAGAAACTTTCCTCGCCGCCGCGCGCGATAGCTTCGAGCAGGATCTCGACGAACTCACCGCTGCTGATGTGCGAATCGCTTCTTTCCCCTTGGTGAAGAACGGCTACCGCATCAGCGAGGTCGATGCGGCTTTGGGGCGTATCGAGGATGCATTCGCAAACCGTCGTCGCGAACGTGTTGTGCGCGAGGAGGGCGTTGAGAAGTGGGTCGGAGAAACGCGATCTGAAGCGCAGATAATTCTCGACCACTTGGCTCGCCCTCGTCGGAACAAGTTTGGGCGCACCGGGATTTTGACCTTTGGTTACCGAATTGACGAAGTCGATCACGTCACCGCACGAATTGTGCGTTATCTACGTGATGGCGATGCGCTTTCGGTGGAGCAGTTACGCTCAGCGGCGTTTCGCATGCAGCGCGGTGGCTACCGTGAAGAACAAGTCGATGCGCTCCTTGATGCCACCATTGACGTGATCCTTGCGGTGCGCTGAGTGTTGTCATAGCCATCTCAGGTAGCTCTGGTTACACTAGGGATATTGTGATTTCTGGTAACGAGCTCGAATCCGCTGGCGACAGTGGCGCGGTGACCCGTTCCGCTTTTAGGAAACCGGAGGCGAAGAATTCTTCCCACCGCACCTCCCGCCGACGTCTCACGGGTACTTTCGCCGCATTCGCCGTCGTGGCGCTCTCTGCCGCGATTGTTGCTCCCACAGGGATGGCGCTGGCAGATCCTCCGATTGCTGAGCTAGAGACGTCTTTTTCTCTCGCTGCCCAGGACACCCAAGACCTCACTGTGACCGCCGAGGGCGCCACCATCGAGCCGACGAAGCGTGGGGCGTACGACGTGTATGTAACCCCACCGCCCCCTCCACCGAAGCCAGAGCCTGCGCCGGCCGACGCGGCGAAACCCGAGTCGAATGACTCGGACTCGGGGGGCGGCGCAGGGCCGATGTACTACACCGGCGGTGGAGCACCGGCTGAGTGGATGGCCGCGGCAGGTATCGCTTCGAGCGATTGGGGCTATGTCGACTACGTCGTTTCGCGTGAGAGCGGCTGGAATCCGAACGCCACCAACAGTTCCTCTGGTGCGTGCGGCCTCGTCCAGGCATACCCGTGTAGCAAAGTGCCAGGCAACGGCTACGACCCCGTAGATAACCTTCGCTGGGGTAACGGATACGCTGTTGGACGCTACGGCAGCTGGCAAGCGGCGGTCACCTTCTGGAAGAACAACAACTGGTGGTAATGCCTCGACATGCCACGCTCGCACAAACGGCGCCCCGAGCGNNCCCCGCCGCTGACGCGTCTTTCGAACGCCTGCTCGCGGGCTGGAAGCGCACGGAGACCCGGCGCGGCCGAGAATGGAACGTACAGCCGATCTCAGGGCAGCAAGCACAGAAAGACTATGTCTGCCCTGGATGCGGCGGCACGGTGTCCGCAGGTGCCGCGCACCTGGTGGTGTGGCGTGCCGACGGGGTGCTGGGCGATGCGGCAGACCTTGCCGCGCGCAGACATTGGCACACGCACTGCTGGAATGCAGCGTAAGGGGCTAGCTGGTTTCGACTCGCAGGGCGCGCTCATCCTTGACTTGTGCTGCGCCGAGTCCGCTCCGCGGCCGTGATGCGGCTCGCGTCAACGCTCATTCATCCGCGGGATAAGCACCTGCCGGTAGATGATCAGGATGCTGGCGGCCACGGGAATGGCGATGAGGGCTCCGAGGAGGCCGAGTAATGACCCACCAGCCAAAGCAGCGACGACGACGACTGCACCGGGCACAGAGACGGCGCGACTCATGATGCGTGGAGAGATCACATACGCCTCGATCTGCATGTAGATCAGATAGTAGATTCCGGCAGCGAGTGCAGTCGCGGGTGAGCCCAGTCCCGGGAGCAAGCACACCAACACGATGATCGTCGACCCGGTTAGAGTTCCGACCAGCGGGATGAGCGAGAAGAAGAACGCGACAACAGCGAGCACCGCTGCGAATGGCGCGTCGATGATGCTGAGGTAGATCGCGCTGAGGATTCCATTGATCACGCCGAGGGTGACCTGGCCCATCACGTAGTACCCGACCGAGTCAGTGATCTGTTCTGCGAGGTCAACGAAGCGCGGTCGCTTCGATGCTGGCACGAGCTGGTACACGGAACGCTTCAACGAGGGAGTGGACGCTGTGAGATAGATAGTGAGAATCAGCACGATGAACGCGCCGAAGAGGCCGGTGACGAGGCTGACGCTGGCGGTGATCACTCCGCCGGTGATGTCGCCCATATTCGCCAGCAGCCACTCTTGCGCCTCGCTGAGAACACGGTCAATATCCAGTGCGGGAAAGACGCCGCCCAGCCACGTGCGCAGATCTCCCCAGATATCGTTGCTGCTCTGAACCAATCGGGTGATCTGCCGCACGAGTTGGCCGATCTGCTCGACGATGATCGGCAGGACGATCAGAACGATGCCGGCGAAAATACCCAGCACGCCCAAAATCGTCACAAGGACAGCAAGCCATCGCGGAAACTTACGGCGCTCGAAGAAGGAGATGACAGGGTCGAGCCCGAGACTTATGAACAGCGCTGTACCGATATACAGCAGCACGGTAGACAGTGACTCGACGCTGCCAATGAGCAGAATGCCGAGCCCCACCCCGAGCGTGGCCACCAGCGCGGTGCGAAACGGGTTGTGAACCTTCATGCGTACTCCTTGACAAGACTGTTCTCAGGGTAGTCGGCAGTGGGCATCCTTATTCGGCGACGTGCCGAAAGTGGCAGTGCGAAACCCTTCGTAGTCAACACTCAGGAGATTTCGATAGTCTGAAACGTCGAGCGGAGATCTGGACGACGCGTCTGGATCACGTAAGGAGACTATTCGTGCGTTTCGTATGGGCCGTCGTGGCCTTTGTCCTGGCCACGCTTCTCATCGGAGCGGGGATCTCTCAGCGAACCATATTCATGGGCCCTTCTGCCCAACAGACAGAACTGAGCGTCGAGTCGCCAACGCCGTATCTGCTCGTTGACGGTGCAGTACTGCGTCAGCATGCTGGACAGCAGAGCATGGTGATCCGCGGCGAAGGTGAGATCTTTGCGGCGTACGGTCGAACGGCAGACCTTGAGGCCTGGCTGTCGGATGCGACATACAACTCAATTACCGTCGCAGATTCAGGCGACACGAAGACCACTCTCGTCGAGGCGACGGACGCTGCAGATGACACAGCAGCTGAGGAAGAAAATACTCCCGAAGACCCTGCAGCCCCAGAAGATTCTGAGACCGATACGTCCGATGAAGGGGAACCAGGACGAAACCCGTCGGGTTCTGACCTCTGGCTTGACTCCTTCAGCAAGCCTGATCAGCTCATCACCGAGATGCAACTTCCCGAGGGAATGAGCGTTTTGATTGCCAAAGATGGCACTGCTGACGCACCCGATGACATCGTGATCTCCTGGCCGTTGGATAACTCCACCCCGCTCGCCGGTCCGCTGATCTCTGCGGGCGCGGCGATGCTTTTACTGGGAGTCATTATGTATGTGCTGGCGATTCGTCATCAGCGCCGAGGTCGCGGTCCCCGGCGAAAGGGCCTCGGACCGCTCCCTCCGACCGAGGCGATTGATATCGCCGTCGACCCTGCGCGCGAGCGGGATGCGATTGAGGCTCCCCCTGCTGAAGCTACGACCGAGCCAGACAGTGAGCCGGATCGCGACGAGACGAGCGCGCCGAAGACAGAGCGTCGTGCGCCCAGAACACGCAGGCGTTTGCTTGCTCTGCCTGCATTGGGCGTAGCCGCGCTGATGTTCGCGGGCTGTTCGAGCGACTCCTGGCCGCAGTTCGGTGAGGCAACGCCGTCACCGTCGCCGAGCCCGACCGTCATCGCCCCGGAGAACCAGAAGCCGCCCGCAGTGACCGAGGCACAGGCCTCTCGCATTCTGCAGGGCATCGCTGGCACGCTGGAAGAAGCTGACGCCGCTCTCGATATCGATCTTGCGAGCACCAGGCTCAGCGGTGCCGCGCTTGATGCGCGCAAGACCGACTACACGCTACGTGCAAAGCTCACCGATCGTGCGCTTCCGGCCACGATCCCCACCGATGTCATAGAGGTACTGCTTCCGCAGGCAACCGACGAATGGCCACGTACCGTGCTCGCGCTCAGCAAGAGCAAGAGCGATGACACTGTGCCTCCGGTCGTGCTCACGATGACGCAGAGCGATCCCTGGACGAACTACAAGGTCACCAACATCGCGGAGATGCAGGCCTCAGCGGAAGTGCCCAAGCTGGCACCCGCGTGGCTCGGAACCAGCTTGATCACGGAGAACGCCGCCGCTTTCCTCGCACTCGCTCCGGATGAGGTCTCGGCGGCCTTCGCCGATGTCGTCGACGCGGGGGAGAAGAGCGAGTACTACGGTCTCTTTGACCCGGTTTCGATAACGCTGGCGGAGTCAATCAGCGCCAGCCGTGAGTCGGTCAAACAAGGGTTGGTCGATAAAGGCGCCGCGAAGACGTCGGCGATCTCGTTCGATATCGTCCCGAGCAACGAGGCGCCCGTTGCTCTCGCTACACTCGATAGTGGGGCGATCGTCGCGGTCTCGATGATCGATAGCGAGACGATTAAACCAACTTCAGGCGATGCGGTGATCCGATTCGGTGAGAACCCCGAGGCGAAGACCCTCACGGGCGTCGAAGAAGCGTCGAAAGGCGTGGTCACGAAGTACGGACTGCAGTTGTTCTTCTCCGTACCCGCGCAAGGATCAACCGCCCAAGTTCGCCTCCTAGCAGTGCATCAAGACATTCTTAACGTGGAAGTGATCAAGTGAGCGATATCTCTCCAGCCGCCCTCCGGGGCGCCGTTGACCTCTCGAGCCTGCGTAACAGGCCGGCTGCCCCCACGAATCCTGCGTCGGCTCCTCAAGAGGGGGCGGACGCACCGGGTGGTTTCATTGTCGACGTGACGGATGCCACGTTCGGCGAAATTCTGGAACTTTCACGCACGGTGCCGATCGTCGTGGATCTCTGGGCTGAATGGTGTGGGCCGTGCAAGCAGCTCAGCCCGATCCTGGAAAAGGTCGTCAACGAACTCGGCGGACGTGTTGTCCTTGCCAAGGTTGATGTCGATGCGAATCCGCAGCTCGCGCAGAGCTTCAAAGCACAGTCGATCCCGATGGTTGTCGCACTCATCGCCGGTCAGCCAGTACCCATGTTCACCGGGGCAGTTCCCGAGGAGCAGGTACGTCAGGTCTTTGACCAACTGTTGCAGGTAGCAGCACAGAACGGTGTCACTGGGTCTGTGGCCGGTGCCGCTGGCGAAGCGGAGACGACGGACGAAGAAGCGCCGGAGCCACCGATGCCGCCACTTCACGCTGAGGCATTTGCCGCGATCGAGACAGGCGATTTCGCCACTGCGATCACTGCGTATGAAAAGGCCCTGGCTGAGAATCCCCGTGACGAGGATGCGCGTGCAGGTCTGGGCCAGGTGCGGCTCCTCGATCGTGTCCAAGGACTCGACCTTCAAGAAGCGCGTGCGGCCGCAGCTGCGGCGCCGCTTGACGCTCAGGCACAGTTCGCCGTCGCTGACCTTGATATCTCTGGTGGCCACGTTGAGGACGCGTTCTTGCGTTTACTGGAGCTGTTCGCGGCCTCACCTGCCGACGAGCGTGCACCTATCCGCGAGCGCCTCGTCGAACTGTTCGGACTCATCGGTGCGAGCGATGCGCGTGTGATTGCCGCGCGCAACCGGCTGTCCTCGCTGCTGTTCTAACGCCGTAGATCGAGCCTGTGAGGTCTTCACTCAATACCAGTGACAACCTCACTGGCTTATCCCTGGTGGCGTAGCCAGATCGTAGAGAGTGCGGGCAACGTGATCTTCGTCTGTGGCGTGTCGCGACCTTCTGCAAACGTGACGCGCTCCTCCACAGCGGGAGCGGTGACGCGCCCGTAGTTTCCCACTCCGCCGCCGCCGTACTCGACGGCATCCGTGTTGAGAATCTCTGTCCACACGCCAGCGACCGGCAGATCAAGCGTCAACCGGGAGCGCTCAGAACCTGCGAAGTTGCTGATCACGATGACGCGCCCGCCATGAGCATCTCGCCGCTCGAAGGCAATGACGTTCGGATCCCATTCCGGGGCACCAAGCCTACGGAAGCAGGTGCTGTCGCTGTCCCGCTCCCACAGCGGAGCGGTTTCGCGGTAGACCCCATTCATCGCTCCCACGAACTGCTGCAGCTGTGCATGGGAGGGCTGCTCAAGTAGCCACCAGTCCAGCTCTCGCGACTCTGACCACTCCGCGATCTGTCCAAACTCCTGCCCCATGAAGAGCAGATTCTTACCGGGATGCCCCCACATATATGCCAGATAAGCGCGCACATTCGCGAGCTTTTGCGCATGCTCTCCTGGCATCTTGGAGAGCAAGCTGCCCTTGCCATGCACGACCTCATCATGGCTGATGGGCAACAGATAGTTTTCGCCAAATCCATACACGAAGGAGAACGTCATCTCTCCTTCGTGATGGGCGCGGTACATCGGATCGCGGGAAATGTACTGGAGTGAATCGTTCATCCAGCCCATGTTCCACTTGAAGCCGAAGCCGAGGCCGGCCTGATCGGTGCGCCCCGTGACTCCGGGAAAGCTCGTGGATTCCTCAGCGATCATGACGATGCCAGGATGTGTGCGGTAGGCAGTGGCGTTGACCTCTTGAAGGAAGCGGATGGCCTCGAGGTTCTCGCGGCCGCCGTGGACATTCGGCTCCCACTGCCCGTCTTCGCGTGAGTAGTCCAGGTAGAGCATCGATGCGACCGCGTCGACGCGCAATCCGTCGATGTGGAATTCGTCGAGCCAGTACAGCGCGTTCGCGACGAGGAACCCGCGGACTTCTGGGCGCCCGTAATCGAAGATGAGCGTTCCCCAGTCCTGATGTTCGCCACGGCGGGGATCTGGGTGCTCGTAGAGCGTGCGCCCATCGAAGCGGGCCAAAGCGAATTCGTCTTTGGGGAAATGCCCGGGTACCCAGTCAAGGAGCACACCGATGCCAGCCTGGTGCAGCCGGTCAATGAGATAGCGCAGGTCATCGGGCGTACCGAATCGTGCGGTCGGAGCATAATAACCGCTGACCTGATAACCCCACGATCCGCCGAAAGGATGCTCCGCAACGGGCATGAATTCGACGTGGGTGAATCCTGTCTCGCGCACATGGGCGATGAGGGGATCGGCGATCTCGCGATAACCGAGTCCGCTCTGCCAAGAGCCCAGATGCACCTCGTAGATCGACATCGGTTGCGCGACCGCACGGGTGGCCGCGCGCCGCGTCATCCAGGCGCCGTCTTTCCAAGAGTATGCGGAGAACGGCACTACAGATGCGGTCTCTGGCGGCACCTGAGTGCGCTGCGCCATCGGGTCGGCCTTGAGAATCCAGTTCCCGTCACTCGTGAGGATCTGGTACTTATATAGCGTGCCCGGGGCAAGATCAGGGATGAACAAATCCCAGATGCCACTGACGCCCATCGATCTCATACTGTGGCCTTCGCCGTTCCAGCCGTTGTGATCGCCGACGACGCGCACGGCCTGGGCGTTCGGTGCCCACACGGCAAAAGAGATCCCAATCTCGCCATCGTATAAGTGTGCGTTTGCGCCGAGAACCTCCCACAGTCGTTCATGGCGGCCCTCTGCGATCAGATGCAGATCGAGCTCGCCGACGGAGGGTGCATGTCGATACGGGTCGCCCGCGAGTTGTTCTTCACCACCGTCGTAGGTAGTCCCGACACGGTAAGGCACTGGAGCGCCATCATGCTGTGCTTCCCAGATGCCGTCTTTGGCATGTTCGAACTCGAGCCGTGTCCCATTGGCGAAGATCGCGGCGACGGCCGTGGCGAGCGGGCGAACAACCCGGATTTTCGTAAGAGTTTTGCCCGCGGCATCCGTCACGGAATGTGGGCCCAACACATCGTGAGGAGCGTAATGGCTACCCGCGGCGACAAGCTCCCATTCAGCGGATGCGATGACCTCGGTATCACTCATGATCGCTCCTTTACCTTCAGGATGTGTACGGGCTCGGCAAAGGCGTCGAGTCGTACGAAGTTGTGTTCTGCCCAGGACCACACAGCGCCCGTGACCAGATCTTCTACCTCGTAAGAATCACCTGGTTCGACGTCCCAGATGCGGGTGTTGAGATGAACAGTGGTTTCACGTACCGAGTGCGGATCGACGTTCGCGACAACGATGATCGTGTCGGATTTGCCGTCCGCAGTAAAAGCCGCATCGAGGTGCTTCGAGTAGACGAGGATGCTGTCATCATCGCTCCAGTGCACCGAGAGATTGCGCAGCTGGCGAAGGGAGGGATGCGATCGACGGATCTCGTTCAACCGGCGAAGATAGGGTGCGAGGGAGTTGCCTGATTCTTCAGCGGCCGCGAAATCGCGCAACTTGTACTCGTATTTCTCATTGTCGATGTTCTCCTCCGAGCCAGGACGCGCGACGTTCTCGAAGAGCTCGTAGCCAGCGTAGACACCGTAAGTCGGCGCCGCTGTTGCCGCGATCGCCGCACGAACGCGGTACGCGGCGCGGCCTCCAAATTGCAGATATTCGGTGAGGATATCGGGAGTATTCACGAAGAAGTTCGGGCGCAGATAATCTGCAGTCTCGGTGGCGAGCCCCGTCAGAAATTCTTCCAATTCGCGTTTGGTGTTTCGCCACGTGAAGTAGGTGTAGCTCTGCTGAAAGCCGACCGCAGCGAGTCCGCGTAGGGGAGCGGGCCTGGTAAAAGCTTCTGCGAGGAAGACAATATCCGGATCGATCTCGGTGACACGTGCGATCAGCCATTCCCAGAACCACAGCGGCTTGGTGTGTGGGTTGTCTACGCGGAAGATCTTCACGCCCTGGCCGATCCAGTGCAGGACGACGCGCAGTACCTCCGCACTCAGTCCCGCTGGGTCATCGTCGAAGTTCAGCGGATAGATGTCCTGGTACTTCTTTGGCGGATTCTCGGCGTAGGCGATTGTTCCATCGGGCAGCGTGGTGAACCACTCCGGATGGCTGGTGACCCACGGGTGATCGGGGGAGGCCTGCAGAGCCAGGTCGAGTGCGATTTCAATGTCGTGCTTGCGGGCTTCGCGCACGAAGAAGCGGAAATCTGCCAGGGAACCGAGATCGGGGTGGACCGCGTCGTGACCGCCCTCGCCGGCACCGATCGCCCACGGGGAACCGGGACCCATCACAGCGGCATCGAGAGTGTTGTTCGGGCCCTTGCGGTGAGTGCGACCGATGGGGTGGATGGGAGGGAGGTAGACGACATCGAAGCCCATCCCCGCAACTGCCGGAAGATGTTTGGCCGCGGTACGGAATGTGCCGCTCACGATTGTGCCGTCCTTGCGGCGCTTGGCACCCTCGGAACGAGGGAAGAACTCGTACCACGCACCAACGCCCGCGGTGGTGCGCTCAACGAGAATCGACTTTTCCTGCGTCGCGGAACTCAGTGAGAACAAGGGGCGAGCCGCAAAAATAGCAGCGACATCGTCGTCCGCGACGACGGCAAGAACGGCATTAGCATCCGCCGTCTGAAGGGCTTCGGCAACCGCCGCGAGTTGACGTCGCTCGGCAACCGGACGCAGCTTCTCATCCGCTGCCCGTGCGAACAGTGATCGACCGAGCGCGGTCATGACGGCGACATCCACATCGGCTGTGATCTTGACCGCTGCGGCGTGCGCCCAAGTGGCGAAGTCATCGCCGAACGCTTCGAAGCGGTAGCGCCAGAGACCCTTTATGTCGAGCGCAATCTCAGTCTGCCACCGGTCGGTGCCGTCTTGGAGAGCAGCCAACCGATGCAGGCTTTCGGTGCCGTCGGGAGCGGTAAGTCGCACGTGGGCACCGATGCGATCGTGTCCTTCGCGAAAGGCGATAACGCCGAAGGGGACGACCTCGCCGGCGAACGCCTTTGAAACAAACCCACCGGGTGTGGACGGAGTGGGCTCAGAGAGCGGAATCCGTCCCGTCTTGGTGCCTGCACCATCATAGGCAGCACGAGGCCGCAGCGGAACCTGAGCGGGGCTTCGAAGCGCCGCGGGACGAATACCAGAACGTGCAGCCACACCCCGAATGTACCGCGCCCAGCATGTCTTGGACAGTCGTCCGGCGCGAGTTGCTGGGAGGTTGTTACTCGACGCGGAAAAGCCTCATCGATGTGCCGGGTATCGGCAGTACGTCACACGGCGCGAATGTCTCTGCTGCAACGTCAGGATGCTCATCCGCACTCGACCACAACGACACGAATTTGGTGGCGCCTTCGATGTCATCAGGCAATGTCACATCGATCGCTTCTTCTGTGCCGTGAACGATGAGCAGGATGCGGTTGCTGGGGCCTGTCACTGGTGTGGACTCGGCGACGTACTGCAGCGTGCGGTTGCCCGGGTCTGTCCACTGCGACTGTTCCATCTTCTCGCCGTTCTGGTTGTACCAGTCCATCGATGACGAGTGAGGAGTGTGCTCGTTGAGGCGTGCATAACGGCTCGGACGCAGCGCCGGGTTCTCGAGCCGCAATCGAAGCAGCGTCGAGACGTGTGCGCGCAAGTCGCGCTGCCATTCTTCATGCTCCCATTTCAACCAGGTGAGCGGAGAGTCGTGTGCGTAGGCGTTGTTGTTGCCGTGTTGGGTCCGGCCGACCTCATCGCCCGCGGTGAGCATCGGGATACCCGCAGACAGCAGCAGCGTGCCCAAGAGATTGCGCATGGCTTTACGCCGAACCGCGCGCATTGCAGGATCGTCCGTGGGGCCTTCGACACCGTGATTGAAGGAGCGATTCATGCTGTTGCCGTCACGGTTGTCTTCACCGTTGGCCTCGTTGTGTTTGGTGTTGTATGACACAAGGTCGCGCAGGGTGAAGCCATCGTGCGCGGTGACGAAGTTGACACTGGCGAGCGGCCCGCGGTCTTCGCTGAACGTGTTGGATGACCCCGCGAGGCGTGTGGCGAATCCGCCGATGCCGACCGGCGCCGACGCACGGCGCGCGTAGTCGATATCGCTGAGCCAAAAGTTGCGTACGCGGTCACGGTAGCGGTCGTTCCACTCGTGCCAGCCCGCGCCAAAGTTTCCTGTTTGCCAGCCGCCGAGGCCGACGTCCCAGGGCTCGGCGATGAGCTTGACCTCTTGCAGGGCGGGGTCGTTGCGGATCGCTTGGAGGAGCGGATGCTCCGGAGTGAACTCGTGGCTCTCGTCACGGCCGAGCGCCACGGCCAAGTCGAACCGAAAGCCGTCGATCTGCATCTCATTGGCCCAGTAACGCAGCGAGTCGAGCACGAGCCTGGCGCCCGCATCCTTCGACGTGTTTAGCGTGTTGCCGACGCCGGTCGTATCGATATACACGCCGTCCGGCTGCTGTCGGTAATAGTTCGCGTTGTCGATTCCGCGCAGGCTCGAGCGGGGTCCGCCGATACCTTCTTCCGAGGTGTGGTTGTAGACCACATCCAGGATCACTTCGAGGCCGGCCTCGTGCAGCAAACGGACCATCCCCTTGAATTCTGCAAGAACTGCTTCCGGGCCGGCCTTGCTGGACTCGTCAGTGGCGTATGCCGTGTGGGGAGTGAAAAAGTTGAGCGTGTTGTAGCCCCAGTAGTTGCTCAGCCCTCGATCAAGGAGCCGAGGCTCGGAGACGAACGCGTGCACGGGCAGGAGCTCGATGGAAGTGACGCCAAGCGACTGGAGATAGGCGATCATCTCCGGGTGTGCGAGGCCCGCATAGGTGCCGTGCAGGGCAGGAGGAATGTCGGGATGCCGTTTGGTCAAGCCCTTCAGATGTCCCTCATAGATCACTGTCTGATCAAGTGGGATTCGCGGCTTCTTCGACTCGCCCCAGTCGAATCCATCCACGATGACGACGGAGCGCCATTCCTCGTAGCCATCGCCTTGCGCAAGGCCACGGGCGTAGGGATCGAGCAAAAGAGTTTTGGGATTGAAGGTGTTCCCGGGGCCGTGAGGCCCGCCCACACGGAGGGCATAGCGCGTGCCGGGCTGCAAGAGATCTGTGGTGACCTCCCAAACATTGGCGTCCTGGCGCTCGAGTGGAACCTCATCGGTCACCCAGTCGAGGTCGACGTCATCAAAGGTGACGAGTTCGACGCTGGAGGCATTTTCGGACCACACTCGCAAGGTCGCCTTACCATCGTGGAGGCGGATACCAAGGTTGTCGAGGGCACGGCCGCCGGGCGCGGCGAAATCACTGGACTCGGGCATGAGTACACATTAGGCGGGATGGCTCCAAGTCTCATGATTGCGTGCACTCGGTCTCAGCCCGGCATAGTCCTAGATGCGAGAGAATTGAACTATGCGGTTCTATCTCGATCATGCGGCAACGACACCGTTGCGCCCCGAGGCTCGTGATGCATGGCTCACTGCCACCGAGGTAGTGGGTAATGCATCATCCACCCACGGCGCAGGTCAGGATGCGCGGCGCCTGCTCGAAGAATCGCGCGAACGTATCGCGGCGGTGCTCGGATCGGATGCGATCGAGGTTGTGCTGACGTCGGGCGGTACGGAATCGATCAATACAGCGCTGCGTGGATTGTGGGCGTCGCGTCGAGCGGATGCCAATGCCGTAGTCCTGCCCAATGGCGAGCACCACGCGACGATGGATACCGTCGCTGCGTTGGCCACCGAGGGGGCAAACGTTCGTGCTGTGCCGCTGTCACCACTGGGACGAATCGATACGGCCGGGTTTTCGGCGGCGCTTGCGGATGCGGCGCTGGCAACCGCCCTCGTGGCGAACAACGAGGTTGGCACTGTCAATGACGCGAGCGCGCTTGCCTCTGCCGCGGCCGACGCACATGTGCCGCTTCATCTCGACGCGGTCGCCGCTGTCGGGCATCTTCCGGTGTCATTTCGAGACCTGCGGGCGGATGCCGCGGCAGGAGTCGGCCTCGTCGCGATGAGCGTTGCAGGGCACAAGGTCGGAGCCCCGGTGGGAATAGGCGCTCTGGTCGTGGCGCGCACCGCGAAGTTGTCGGCGCTTTTGCACGGCGGCGCACAGCAGCGGGGGCTTCGCGCAGGAACACAGGATGTCGCCGGTGCTGCGGCATTTGCTGTTGCGCTGGAGCTTGCCGAAGCCGAGCGCGAGTCGGAATCGGTGCGGCTTGCCGCGCTGCGTGATCGACTCGTCGACGGCGTCCGTTCGGCGGTTCCGTCTGCGGTGCTGCTGGGGGATCCCGCAGGTCGATTGCCCAACAACGCCCACGTGCTATTCACCGGCGCTGTGGGGGAGAGCCTGCTCTTCATGCTCGATGTGGCCGGAGTCGCAGCATCCACAGGGTCTGCTTGTCAAGCAGGAGTCGCGGAGCCATCTCACGTAGTGATGGCCATGGGACGCAGCGAGCGCGATGCGCGCAGCGTGCTGCGCTTCACGCTCGGACGCACGTCCACGGACGCCGATGTCGACGCGGTACTCGCCGCGATCGAGGATGCGTATCTGCGGGCATCCGGTGCCAGTACAGCAACGCGCTCGTAGAATAGATGAATGCGAGTTTTGGCAGCAATGAGTGGCGGTGTTGATTCCGCCGTCGCGGCCGCGCGCGCCGTCGAGGCAGGACATGACGTCACGGGAGTGCACCTGGCCCTCTCGCGCGCGGGCGGAACACTGCGCACAGGCAGCCGCGGCTGTTGCACTATCGAAGATGCAATGGATGCGCGGCGGGCTTCCGACATGCTCGGTATCCCGTTCTACGTGTGGGACTTTTCAGAACGCTTCCGCGATGATGTCATCGACGACTTCATCAGCGAATATCAGGCAGGGCGCACGCCGAATCCGTGCATGCGCTGCAACGAGAAGATTAAGTTCGCCGCATTACTGGAGCGGGCGATCGAGTTGGGCTTTGATGCTGTCTGCACAGGCCACTACGCGACACTCGTCGATGGTGAAGGCGGACTCGAATTGCATCGAGCCTCAGACAACGCGAAGGATCAGTCTTATGTGCTCGGCGTGCTGACTGCCGAGCAGCTCGCACACACATACTTCCCGCTCGGCGAGACGCCTTCGAAGGCGCTTGTTCGCGCGGAGGCGGCCGAACGCGGTCTGAGCGTTGCGCAGAAGCCCGACAGTCACGACATCTGTTTCATTCCCGATGGCGACACTCGCGGGTGGCTGGCCGAGAAGGTGGGCGCTGAGCAGGGCGAGATCCTCGATCGAAACGGTGAGGTTGTCGGATCTCACGAGGGCGCGCACGCGTTCACAGTGGGTCAGCGACGCGGCCTCAAACTGGGTGTTCCAGCATCTGATGGCAAGCCGCGGTTTGTGCTCGAGGTGCGACCGATATCGAACACCGTGGTTGTCGGTCCGAAGGAAGCCCTCGCGATCGGTGAGATCTCGGGGGAGCGGTATTCCTGGGCTGGCGCCGCGCCTACGTCGGAGTCGTTCGAGTGTCACGTGCAGATTCGCGCGCACTCCGAACCGGTTCCTGCTCACGCGGCGGTGTCATCTGCCGGCGTGACGGTGGTGCCCGAGATTCCGCTTGATGGCGTTGCACCTGGCCAGACAGCGGTGCTGTACCTCGGAACGCGCGTGCTCGGTCAGTTTACGATCGATCACACTGTGTCGGCGGTTCCGGTCGACGCCTGACTCTCGACTCCCGGAATGTCGACGCCCGCTCGTAGACTGGCCAGGTGCCAGAGAACATCTCGCTGAACGACGCCCGCGCCGAGGCTGAAGAGCTGACCAACCGCATCCTTGATGCGAAGGAAGCCTATTATGGGCGCGATACGTCGCTCGTCGACGATGCCACCTACGACGGGTGGATGCACCGGCTCGAAGAACTCGAGCGGCTGCATCCTGAATTGCAGGGGCAAGACTCGCCGACCCAGATGGTTGGCGCCGCCGAAACAACCGGCCTCGACACGATCGAACACGCCGAGCGGATGCTGAGCCTGGACAACGTGTTCTCGCTTGACGAGTTACGCGCGTGGGCAGCAAAAGCGCAGGCCGCCTCAGGACGCGACGTCGCATGGTTGACGGAACTGAAGATCGACGGACTCGCGATCAACCTGCGCTACGAGAATGGTGTGCTGACCTCAGCCGCGACTCGTGGCGACGGACGTGTAGGCGAGATTGTCACCGAGAATGCCTTGCGCCTCGCGGATATCCCTCGGCGGCTCTCTGGCGAGGGGCATCCGCCGATCGTCGAAGTGCGCGGTGAGGTATTTATCCCGGTGGCCGCGTTCGAACGGCTAAATGCCGCTCAGGCAGAGTTTCGGGAACGAGCGTATGCCGACACTCTTTACCGGTGGGAAGCTCGTGGTGGTGCGAAGAAGCCGTTTGAAGAAGAGAAGGCGCGCGCGGCAGCGGCACGAAGATTCCCCTCTTTCGCAAACCCGCGTAACGCGGCTAGTGGCGGCCTTCGTCAACAGATCGACAAGAAGGACGGGCTCGAACTCGAAGCCGGACTGCTGCGGGTGAATTCGCTGTCGTTGTACGTCCATGGAATCGGCGCGTGGCCGGATCCTCCCGTCGCCGCACAAAGCGAGGTTTACGACCTGTTGGCTAAATGGGGGCTGCCGACGAGCCCGCACTCGAAGGTCTGTCACAGCGTCGACGAAGTTGCTGAATTTGTCGAATACTTCGGTGAGCATCGTCACGATATCGAGCACGAGCTCGACGGCATCGTCGTCAAAGTCGACGAACTAGCGCTTCACGATGAATTGGGATTCACCAGCCGTGCTCCACGGTGGGCGATCGCATACAAATATCCTCCCGAAGAGGTGCAGACGACGCTGCTCGACATCGTCGTCTCGGTGGGCCGTACGGGTCGCGCGACGCCGTTCGCGGTGATGGCGCCAGCGCATGTTGCGGGATCCGTCGTGCGTCAGGCAACGCTCCACAACAAAGATGTGGTCAAGGCCAAAGGCGTGCTCATCGGTGACACCGTCGTGCTGCGCAAGGCCGGCGACGTGATCCCTGAGGTTCTTGGGCCTGTCGTAGAGAAACGCGACGGCAACGAACGTGAGTTCGTGATGCCCGAGAACTGCCCTGAATGCGGCACAACATTGCGTGCAATGAAAGAGGGCGATATCGACCTTCGCTGCCCGAACGCGCGTTCATGCCCCGCGCAGGTCCGGGGACGCGTCGAGCACATCGGCTCACGCGGAGCGCTCGATATCGAAGCTCTGGGTGAGGTTACTGCAGCGGCGTTGACTCAGCCGAGCGTGCCGTCTGAACCTCCGCTCGACACTGAGGCGGGCCTGTTCACACTGACGCTCGAGCAGATCGTGCCGATCGAGGTTGTGGTGCGGGATGCCGAGACCGGACTTCCCAAGGAGGACGAGGAAGGCGTTGTCAAGAAGCGTTCGCCGTTCCGACGGAACCCGACCACCGCTGAGAAGAAGCAAGGGCTGAACGCGATGCAACCCTCATCGCAGGCCACGACGCTGCTCGCCGAACTAGAGAAGGCGAAGACGAAAGAGCTGTGGCGGCTGCTGGTCTCACTGAATATTCGGCACGTCGGCCCGGTCGCTGCTCGTGCGCTGGCGCAGTGGTTCGGATCGCTCGATGCTATTCGCGCGGCGTCTCGTGAAGAGCTGGCGGCAGTCGAGGGCGTCGGTGGCATCATCGCTGATTCGCTGCTCGCTTGGTTCAATGTCGACTGGCACGTCGACATTATCGACCAATGGGCCGCAGCCGGAGTGCAATGGGCCACTCCCGGACATCCCGGCCCTGGTGCTGCGGTCGTGGAGGGGGGAGTGCTCGACGGTCTCACTGTTGTTGCCACCGGCTCGCTCGATGGTTACACCCGCGACGGCGCCCAAGAGGCGATCATCCAGGCGGGCGGCAAGGCCGCATCCAGTGTCTCTAAAAAGACGGACTTTGTAGCCGCTGGTCCCGGTGCGGGCTCCAAGCTCGCAAAAGCTGAGGATCTCGGCATCCGCGTCCTCGATGCGGCCCAGTTTCACATTCTCGTCACGAAAGGTCCGGCAGCGCTGGATGCGTGAGCCCCAGAGATACAGCCCCCTGATCGCCTAAGCGTTCCCGAGAATTTCAAACCCGATGGCTGCTGTCTCGGCAGTATCCAACCTCGTGACTTCGTCGACGCGCGCACCAGCGGGCCCCTGGGCCATTGACGCCAGGACCGATTGGACGGCGGCATCCGTGCCGTGTAAGTCGGCTTCGACAGTGCCGTCGCGTCTATTGCGCACCCAGCCGCTGACTCCCGCGTCCGCCGCCGCACGACGGGTAAACCACCGGTAGCCGACGCCCTGGACATCGCCGCGCACGATCACCCTGAGTGAAGTCATGTTTCTAGGATGCCGGACTATTTGGCGCCGAAACGCAGTTTGCTGCATGAAACAGGCCATTCCAGGCCATGTCTCATGCAGCAAACCATGTCTCGAGCGAGCTCAGTCCTTGTGGCGCGGCTTGCGGAACGGCTTGTCGCCGTCGGCGCGAGCCGGACGGTCTCGTCGTTCGTAGCCCCCACCGCGCGGGCCACCATCGCGAGAGTCGCCGCTGCGTTGTCCCGGATTTCCTCGGTCAGCCTTGATCTCGATCAGGCGACCCGAGATCCGTGTGCCCTTGAGCTTCTCGAGCACCGTGGGGCTCATGTTCGACGGCAGTTCGACGATCGAGAAGTCCGGCTTGATGTTGATGGCGCCGAAGTCGTCGCGACCGAGGCCACCCTCGTTGGCGAGTGCCCCGACGATCTGGCGCGGCTCGACGCGGTGACGGCGGCCCACCTCGATGCGGTAGGCAGCATAGTCACCGCGGCC
>DQHP01000017.1 GCA_003524435.1 Microbacterium sp. | reverse complement strand
CGGACGGTTGAGATAGCCGAGAGCGAGCGGACCCGTACGCATCAGCGCGCCGTTGCCTCCGCTGCGGCCGGCCTGCTCGTGAACCTCGCGTGCTGCGGTGCGCGCGTCAGCCTCAGTGAAGGTCGCCGGAATACGTGAGAGCACCGTCCGTGTCTGGGCACCGACATCCTTCGCGGTGCGCGCCCATCCGATCCACCGACCGACGATCTCCTCGCGTGAAGCCGCATCATCAATACGATCTCCGCGCGCGAGTACGTCGAGGATCGGAATGGCCATGCTCGTGTCATCCGTCCACTCACCCGGTGCGTGTCCGAATACGCCGCGTCCGAATCTCGGGGTGACGGCGTCGGGCAACGCGGGTCCGAACTCATACTGCGAGCCGAGCGCATCGCCGGCGGCGGATGCGAGCACGGTGCCGATCGCTCGGTCGAGTTGGATGCTCGTGAGATCCATGATCACTCCTCAGATTGAAAAGGCTCTGCGTTCAGTGTCTCGTGTAGGAGCGACGGTCGCCTCACTCGGTCCGTGCATCCACCTTCGCCAAACCCGCCCGCATCGCTTCCCGCTCTTTGGCATCCCACGGACCAGAAGCGGCCAGCGGAATCTCGGTCATGAAGCGGCGTTCGTTCTCGGGGATCCGCTCGGCCACCAACTGTGGATTCGTGGCCGCCGTCGCATACAGATCCGGGCCATCGGCGTAGAAGAGGTCGCAGGCGACGAGTCTGCCGTCGGCTCCGCGCATTACATTCGACGGGTTCTGATCCAGCGGTCCGCACCACGGCAATTCCTGCAGGGCCCGTGCGTGGATGCCGCGGACGATGTCGACCAACTCTGCGACAGACTCCTCACGATTCTCGATCGCGCGATGGAAGTCGGTGGCGTCCTGCTCGTCCACCGCCTCGAGCCACTCCATCACCTGTAGATCTCCACCGCCGACGAGGCGCCGATGGGCGAAGAGCTGCGGTACCTGGTGCGTGTACGCCGCGTCCCGATAAAGCGCGGCCGTGTATGGCCCGGTGGGATCGAATGGACTGATTCGCACGGCCATCGTGCCATCGGGAGAGCGCAGTGCGATCGCCCAGTCTCCGGCGCCGCACGGTGTCCACCCGGCCCCGGTGAAGAAGCGCTCCGCGTCATGATGCGTGGCATTCGGCGGGAGCATGTCGAGGATATTGCTCATGGTTCCAGTCTGGGGTACTGACTACCTGCATCGTCGACACCGGTTTTTGAAGGCCACCAGGTCGGCACAACAAAAGCTGTTGCCTCATTCCCAGAGAAAGTTGCAAACCGGTCCTCAAGAAAAGTTGTGATTGGTGGAGGCGCGGCATGAAGAGGAACGAACTGGTGTAGTGAGAGGTCGTCGACGCTGCCACCGCCGCACGGAGACCTACGAGTTGGCGAGCTGTGACACTCTCCCGCGCGAAACGCCGAGAATTTCGGCCGCGTCTGCCACGGAGAGTCCCGCTTCTCGGAGATGGCGTACAGCTTCACGAGACTGTTTTGCCGCGGTCTCGGCAGCAAATGACGCTGCTGAGGTTGCTGCTCGGGCTTCAGCCACTTCGATGCTGAGCTCACCGAGTTCTGCTCGCACGTCAATGTGCCACTCGGAATGATCGACGTCGGATTCGACCGTGTCGAAGTAGTCGCGCACCTGGTCGACCGCCTTGTTGAGCTTCTTCACCTGAGTGATGGGTTCGCCATTGTGGTGGAGTTCCCACCCGCGCGCCCATCGATGGGCAGTGATGGTGATGTTCACTTCTCTCCCTTCGACCGCGCGATGGATTGCAACGCTTGTCGGACAAGTCCAGGTGAGACTTCGCGCGTTCGTGTGATGACGACCAGTTCCGGACCATTCGTCCACTTTTCGTGATCGCCCTTGCCGTGTGCTCGCGAGTATCCAGCATCCGTGAGAAGTCTGGCAAGGACACGATGTTTCATCGGCTTGACCATGTGCAGTTTACCCTCCCTAAACTATCAGCATGCTGTACACCAAACACCTCATAGTTGTTTGTCCTAGCGTCTGCGCGCAGCAGCATGAACGCGAACTGCGCAAAACCCGACGTTGGTCGAGGATGTGCAGGGAGTCGCACGAGTGGTGAGCTACGACGTCACGGCTGACCGAGTCCGTAAGTAAAGCTCCCGGAGTCCCAGTTCATCGTGGCGTTGTAGTAGTAGCCGGACATGGTGCCATCACCGTTGTCCTCGTTGGCAACGAAACACTGAAAGACGGTTGTCTTCTGAGTCAGGTCGTCGGTCGAACCGCCGTCAACGGGGTCGCAAGAAACCTCGAGAACCGGAGCGTCGACGACACCATCAGCCACGTGGCCCTCGGCCATCGTCTTCACCGATGTTTCGATCTCAGTGACAGCCTCGTCACGTACTTCACGTTCAAGCTCGTCAGCGGCGTCTTGCCGGTCCTGTTCTGCTTTCTCTGCATCCGCCTCGGCCTTGGCATCTGCTGCTTCCTGCGCTTCCACTGCTTCCTGGGCGGCAAGCTTTTCGGCTGCTGCCTGGTCGCCCTGGATCTTCAAAGCGATGCCGGTCCCACCTCCGCCGAGAATCAGTACCCCAACGATGACGAGCGTTACCCATATTTTGCGTCGTCGGCTCCAACGGCTACGACGCGATGGTTGTTTCGCGTTCTCGGGAGTCTGCGGATTTTGCTCGGGTTCAGGGATATCCAGCCATTGCTCTCCATCCCAATAGCGCCGCCCACCGTTCGGATCGGGGTACCACCCCGCCGATGCCTTCGGTGCTTCCTCCGACATGATCGTTCTCCTTAGGTCGACGTTGATCTAATGCGTAAACGCAGCGGGGGCCCGAATCCCCAGTCAGGCCCCTGCTGCAGCTCATTGCTTACGGCTGAACGAACACTTCGTCAGCCAGCATCCCGGGGCGAACCCGGATCAGCGCCGTCTCGCCGTCCGGCACGAGGAAGGCCACAGAGCCGGTCGCGGATGCGCCGTTGTAGAGCTCATCCAGCCCGAAACCGTCCGCCAGCATGACCATGGCGTCGTAGCTGTTCACGACGTTGCCTGCGCTCGTCACGAAGTCGACGCCGACCTCTGCGGCCAGGCCCGACTCGTCCCCTGTGTACGTCACCGTGTAATTCACGATTTCGTAGTGTGAGCCCGCCGGAGCGGGGTCGTTGAACATGTTCCCGTCGGCAACGGCAGCCGCACCATCGGCGGTGTGGCTGTTCACAACGACCGTCCAGTCGTCGGTGCTGATCTGCGAGGCGAGGGGGTACGGGTTCTCGCGCGTGCCCTGCTCGGCAGCATCCGCCGGCTCTTCTTCATCTGCCACTGCGGCCTCGTCATCCGCGGGCTGGGTGACAGTGGTGTCGCTGCCGCCGAACTCCTCGTCAAACGCCTGGCTGGCCGCGCCCGCCATTACCGCGAAGAAGACGACGAAGCCGACGATCGTGCCGACGACCGAGAGGATGAGGCCGACGACGCCCATCCACTTGCGATCGCCCTTGAGGAACAGCGAAACGATGCTGAGGACGAACGCGATCGGCAGCAGGATCCAGCCGACGATCAACGCGCCGGGAATGCACGCGAAGATGAAGCCGACAGCGGCGACGATCAGCGCGATCAGGGCGAGGACATTCGTCTTCTTCGGTGTCGGTGCGGGAGCCTGCGAGTCTACCGGAGGCATAGGAGGCGGAAGCTGCCCGTACGCGGGAGTGCCGGGAGCGCCGGGAGAAACAGGAGGGTTAGGTACGGACATGTGATTTTCCTTCAGGAGTGTGCGTGGAGCACCGGCCTGCCCCACGACGAATGCCGTAGGGCGCCGATTCGCACGCACACCAAATACCGCCCATAAATACAGGGCGAGAAACGTGGAGTTCGGGTTGAGCTCCAGAGTCCATGCGGACCGACTGAGGCTAAGTGTATTCGAGGGGATGGACATTGGGTCCGATCCCTGCTGTTGACTGGGTTCGTGTCAATGGCCGAAGCCCTCGGCACGGCTGGCCCAGTCTTTTGGGGCCTTGTGCTGAGGACTTCGGACACTGAGTGATCTGTACTGGTGTGCACAAACCGACGCCTTGCAGCCGCGGGCTGTGGTGACGGCGTTGTGTGAGTACTCGATCCGTGGCCGAGTGCTACTCGATGAGCGTCCGTGAGCGGCGGTAGAAAGTTGCGCGGGACATTCCGAGGTCGCGGGCGACCTGGGCTGCTGGCTGGCCACTCTGCACGAGGCGGAGGGCGTTGCGGATCTGGCTGTCGGTGAGTCGTTGTCGGCGTCCGCCGAGATCCTTGCCAGCGATGCGTCGTTTGCTGATCGAGTCAACGATGCGCTCACGCTTGATTTGGTGTTCCATCTGCGCGAGTGCTGCCATGACGGTGAACACCATCGAGCCCATCGGTGTGGAAGTGTCGACGTCGCCGCCTCCTAGGTTCAGCACGCGCAATCCTGCGCCTCGAGCGCGGAGCTCTTCTGCGAAGGCGAGCATGTTCTGTGTCGATCGGCCCAATCGATCCAGTGTGGTGATGACGAGAGTGTCGCTGGTTTCAACTGCTTCGATCGCGCGATCAAACTTGGGGCGAGATGCACGGGCACCGGAGACTCCGTGATCGGTGCACAGATCATCGCGGCGGACCCCGGCAGCCAGGAGATCCGCTTCCTGGCGATCCGTCGACTGCTGACGGGTGGACACTCGTGCGTAGCCGATCAGCTTTGCCATTTCAGGGTTCTCCAGGTGCCTCGCAACTAATGGTGTGTACTCGTATCTAGCCAATCACTTGCGAGACATAGTTGTGAGAATTTCCGAGCCATGGAAACTCGCGAACGTTGTTAATGTCCGAAGTCCTCAACATGAGACGTCTCGTAAGCCTAGGGTGTGATTTGCGCAGCTAAGTGTCGATGTTCTCGCTACGTTTAGCAGTCCGATGAGGGGCAATTCCGGGTCGTATCGACAGCTACCAGTGTCGTGATCCCTCGTTAGGACCGCTCGACGTGCTCGGCCAAGTGTCGGTAGATGGTTGGCCGGGATACTCCGAACGTGTCGGCGATCTCTTGGACGGTGTGGCCGCCCTCGTCATACATCGCTCGGGCCTGCCGGATCTTCGTCGGCGTCATCTTGAACTTCGGCCCACCCTTCCGGCCCCTGGCGCGGGCGGCCGCGAGGCCGTCGTGAGTGCGCTCCACGATGAGGTCGTGCTCGAACTCCGCGATCGCAGCGAGCATGTGGAAGAACAAGCGGCCACCAGGAGTGGTGGTGTCGATGCCCTGCGAGAGGGCTTTCAGCCCGACCCCTCGCTGCTGCAGCTCGTCCGCGATTTGTTTCAGGTTCCGCACGGACCGTCCGAGTCGGTCAAGCTTCGTCACCACGAGCGAGTCGCCATCGCGCAGATACGTGAGCGCATCCGTCAACGCGGGCCGCTTCGCCAATGTGCCGGATGCGTGCTCGACGAAGATCTTGTCGCAGCCGGCCGCCTCGAGCGCATCGGTCTGACCGTCCGGGTTCTGGTCTCGAGTAGAGACTCGGGCGTAACCGATCGTGGCCATGCCTCAGTGTAACGCGAACGCCGCCTCCGTTACATAGATCACGGACACGGTTTGCGAGACGCGGCTCGCCGTTCTGGGCGCGAGGACCCGCGTGTCGATGTCCGGAGTCGTCGGCACTTCTGTCCGAAGTCCTCAACACTCGTGTGTGTCAGCCAACTCGTGGGTGAGCGACTGTCTCCTATCCCATGCGTTATGAGACACCGAGGTTACGCGACAGTCAGTTGATTTGTGCGAAACTCGTCGGATGGCATC
>DQHP01000038.1 GCA_003524435.1 Microbacterium sp. | reverse complement strand
CGCCGGGCTCCGGCTCGACGGCCGCTTCCGACGCCACAGCAGACTCCGGAGCCGCAACAACAGGGGCGCCCTCAAGCGCAGGGTGGCCCGCCGTAGCGGCCTCGGCACCCTCGGATGATAGCGTCGCCGCGAAGTCGTGCTGGCCAGCATTCATGTCAGCGGCGTCAGGCTGGGCATTATCGGGTGTCTCATTGGTCACACACTCATATTATTGGCGTGTGACTCGCCCAACGAGCCGAAAGACTCATGACCGCCAGAACGTGATCAGAAAGCAGTGAACCGCCAGGCTCAGGCGCACTCTTCGGTCTGCTCGGTAATGATCCACTCCGATGCCGGTCGCTGCATGACCACCGTTCCGCAATCGCCGCTGGCGAGGTAGGTGACGAAGAGAACCGCATCGCTTGCCGTCTCGGACTGCACGTCGATGTCCACCTCTGCGCTCTGATCGAATGCACGATAGAGCTCGGCCGATACGGTGATCATCTCTTCGCATGTCGAGACCTCGGGAAAGCCGTCGCTGCGCATCTCGGCGAGCATCCGGTCCACGAGATCGGGCGCGAGCGGCGCGCAGGCCTCGTCGACCTCGGGAACTCGCGAGGCGGTGAGCCAGGCGAGGAAGCTCGTCGTCGCATCCGATTCTGACGTAGCTGAGGGCGAAGGCGCCACAGAAGGGGCGGCGACTGGTTCTTTCACCGTTGGCTTGTCAGCGGCAGGGTCACCTGCTGAGGCCGGGGCACAGCCACTCATCAAGATCGCCCCGACCGCGAGCACACCCAATAAGGGTGCCAATAATTTCGTGCTGCAGCGCATCCGTCTACTTTGCCAGAAGTGCGACTCGTCAGCCTCCAGCGGTGACCGCCTTCTTCTCCCGGCGCAGGCGATGCAGCAGCGGCTCGGTGTATCCGCTCGGTTGCTGCGCCCCTTCAACGATCAGCAGTCGCGCTGCCTCGTACGCGAGCCCTGGTCCGTCCGCTCCGATCAGCGGCTCATAGAGCGAATCACCCGCGTTCTGCTCGTCGACGACCGGTGCCATTCGGCGCAGACTCTGATCGACGTCGTCGACAGTGATCACGCCATGTGTGAGCCAGTTCGCCAGCAGCTGGCTGGAGATTCGTAGAGTGGCGCGGTCTTCCATCAGCGCGACGCCGTGGATATCTGGCACCTTCGAGCATCCGATGCCCTGATCGACCCATCGCACGACGTAGCCGAGAATCGACTGCACGTTGTTGTCGAGGTCGCTCTCAACGACCTCCCGCGACAGCGCCTCGCTTGCGAGCGGGATCTCAAGGATCTCGTCGACTGGCTGAGAGGGACGATCAGCCAGCTCTGCCGCCACAGCTTTGCTATCGACCTGGTGGTAGTGCAGCGCGTGCAGGGTCGCTGCTGTCGGAGAGGGAACCCACGCCGTGGTCGCACCCGCCCGCAACTGGCCTGCCTTCTGTTCGAGCATGTCGTGCATCAGATCGGGCATCGCCCACATTCCCTTGCCGATCTGTCCGCGGCCGCGCAGCCCAGAAGCAGTTCCCACGTCGACGTTCGAGCGCTCGTATGCCGCGAGCCACGCCTCATCGCGCATGGCACCTTTGGGAACCATGACTCCTGCCTGCATCGATGTGTGCAGTTCATCGCCGGTGCGATCGAGGAAACCAGTGTTGATAAAAGCGACGCGCTCACGAGCGGCATCGATGCACGCGGCGAGGTTCACACTGGTGCGGCGCTCTTCATCCATGATGCCGAGCTTCACGGTGGCGTGTGGCAGGCCGAGCAACTGCTCGACACGTTCGAACAGAGTGACAGCGTACGCGACTTCGGCGGGGCCGTGCATCTTCGGCTTGACGACATAAACCGATCCCGCACGCGAGTTGCCGCCCGCGGCCGGTCCGCGCAGATCAGCGATAGAGCCGAGCACCGTCATGACTGCGTCGAGGATTCCCTCGGGCACTTCGTCGCCTGCACCGTCGAGAACAGCATCTGTCGTCATCAGGTGGCCGACGTTGCGCACCAACAACAGCGAACGCCCCGCAAGCAAAACCATGTCCCCATCGGGAGAAGTGAATGTGCGATCCGGGTTCATGGTTCTCACGAACGTCGATCCACCCTTGGACACCTCTGTGCTGAGGTCACCGCGCATCAGCGCATGCCAGTTGCGGTAGCCGAGCACCTTGTCGTCAGCATCCACTGCGGCGACGGAATCTTCGAGGTCCATGATCGTGGTCGTCGCAGACTCGATCACGATGTCAGCGATCGCCGCTGGATCAGTACTGCCGATCGTGTGTGCGCGGTCGCGGAAGATCTCGACGTGCAGACCGTGATGAACAAGAACGATGGATGCCGGATCCGCCGCCTCACCGGCATAGCCGATGAAACGCTCCGGGGCGGCGAGTGCAACGCTCTTCCCCGAGGCCAGCTGTACGAGCAGCGCGCCAGCTTCCACCGTATAACCGGTGGAGTCGCGGTGCGATCCGCTCTCCAAAGGCGCAACTTCATCGAGAAGGTCACGGCCGCGTGCGATCGCGACGGCGCCGCGGGCGGGGTTGTAGCCGGCGCCCGGTGCCAACTCACCGTGTGCAGAAATCGCATCCGTGCCGTAGAGCGCGTCATACAGCGATCCCCATCGCGCATTCGCTGCGTTGATCGCGAAGCGCGCGTTCAACAACGGCACGACCAGCTGAGGGCCTGCGATCTCGGCGATCTCGGGGTCAACGTTGTCGGTGACGACCTGGACGGATTCGGGCACCGGAACGAGGTAGCCGATTTCTTCAAGGTGGCGGCGATAGTCCGCAGCATCCGGCCGGCCAGGGTGCGCGCGGTGATACTCGTCGAGGCTCTGCTGCATCCGATCGCGCACTTCCAACAGTTCGCGATTCACCGGCGCGAGATCGCGAATGATGTCGGCCAGACCTTCCCAGAATGTGCTGGAGTCAACGCCAGCACCACTGAGCGCTTCTTCTTCGACGAACGCCACCAGCGGCTGAGCGACCTGCAGACCCGCGCGTTCGACTCGTTGGGTATTCATCGGCAGCCCTCCATGTTGGCTCCCAATTCTTCCAGCAAAGCAAGGGCGATCTCAGCATCCTGATCAGGACGACCACCCGCAACGCCAATACCGCCAATGTGCTCGCCGTCGAACACCAGGGGAACTCCGCCCTTGACGCTTGTCAAGAGCCCACCGGTGCCGTGTTCGAGGGCGACAGCCAGCTCGGGAGCAATCGCCGAAGTGGGCTTGCGCGTGGATGCGGCGGTAGCCGCTTTGCGGCGACTCGTCTCGACGCTGTGCGGGGTGGCGCCATCGGCGCGGCCGAACGCGACCATCGCCATCGCTGGGTCGGCGACGGTGACCACAGCACGCACGCCGACTTCTGCAGCGATTCGCAGTCCGACTTCGACGGCACGCGCTGCCGTCTCATAGGTCACTGTCGACATTGACAGGTGTGTGGTTGTCATGAGGATGCTCCGGTCATGACGCCGAAGACGGCGCCGGGGTTAAAGATGTTCTGTGGGTCAAGAGCGTTCTTGATGCGGAGATTGAGTTCGAGCACGTCAGATCCGAGGTACGACGACAGCCACGGCTGTTTGAGCCTGCCGATGCCGTGTTCCCCGGTGATGGTGCCGCCCAGAGAGATTGCGAGGTCCATCACTTCTCCGTAGGCAATCTCTGCACGAGCCTTCTGCTCGAGATCATTGGGATCGAAGACGAGCAGCGGGTGGGTGTTGCCGTCACCGGCGTGCGCGACGACCGCGATGGGAACATCGCGGGTCGCGGAGATCTCAGCAATCCCCGCAACGAGGTCACCGAGCCTCGGAAGCGGAACACCGACGTCTTCCAGCAGAAGCGTGCCTTTCTTCTCGACCGCGGGGATTGCCATCCGACGAGCGACCACGAACGCCTCGCTCTCATCGGGATCGTCGGTCGCATAACACTCAGTCGCGCCGAACTCTTCGCAGATCTCCTCGATCCGAGCGATCTCGTCGCGTGCGGTGTCTGATGATTCATCGGACTGCACGATGAGCATGGCGGCCGCCTCGCGATCGAGGCCCATCCGGGTCTCGTCTTCGACAGCGTTGATCGTCGGACGATCCATGAACTCCAGCATCGACGGACGCATGGTGCGCGTGATCGTCAGCACCGCGTCGGTTGCACCGGTGAGCGTGGGGAAGGTGGCGACGAGGGTCGATGGTTGACGCTGCGCCGGAACCAGTCGCAGCACGACCTCTGTGATGATCCCGAGGGTGCCCTCGCTGCCGACGAAGAGCTTGGCCAACGATAGTCCGGCGACATCCTTCAGCCGCGGTCCTCCCAGGGTGACGGCTCGCCCGTCGGCGAGAACAACGGTCATTCCCAGGACGTAGTCGGTGGTGACGCCGTACTTGACGCAGCACAGACCGCCGGCGTTGGTGGCGACGTTCCCCCCGATCGAGCAGAACTCGAACGACGACGGGTCCGGCGGATACCAGAGCCCGTGCGCCGCCGCCGCTTGTTTCACCTCGGCGTTGAAGGCCCCGGGTTGCACGGTGGCCATGCGCGTTGCCGCGTCGACTTCGATCGCGCGCATGCGATCAAGCGAAATGACGAGCGCGCCCTCGACAGCTGAGCTGCCGCCGGAGAGCCCCGATCCAGC
>DQHP01000138.1 GCA_003524435.1 Microbacterium sp. | reverse complement strand
GATGAGTTCGGGGATGTCAACGCGCAGGCGCTCTGCCTCCGCAAGGCGAGTGCGCGCATCGGCGCCGATCCAACCGCGGTGGCCTGCGATCAGTCCGCGCGCGACGCCAAGCTGGCGGTCTGCGTCATCGAGCGAATGCTGCACCTGAGCGACGCTGGGCAGGGGATGCTGAACGCGGTACTGCGCCTTGGCGATGGCATCGTCAAGAGCAGTGTTCGCGGTGCGCAGCTGTGAAAGCTCGGCAAAGGGGTCGTTGCGGGTTCCTGCGGGGCTCAATGCGCCAAGGGCGGCTTCAAGGTCGGCAGTTGCTTGGGTGACAGCGGGCAGCTTGGGTGCATTACGGGCGGTGATGATGTCGCCGCGCGAATCAGCGACGACCTCTGCGAGCGTTGATTCCGCGCGCAGTGCTTCGATCTCGAAGTCCTCCACGGCGTCCAGGATCGCGCCCGTGCGACGGATAGCTTCGGTTGCGGTCTCGAGGGCCAGGTTGGCTTCTTCGTTCTGCTGGGCAGCGCGGCGACGCTCAGCGACGTCTGCGCCGTGGGTAGCGAAGGAGATGAGTTGTTCCGCCTCTGCCGCGCTGTTACGGATCTGCTGCACAGCTGAATCGGCATAGCGCGTGGCGAGGCGTTCGATAGCACTGCGTGCCTGGGGGAGGCGAGCAGTCAGCGCTTCTGCGTCGGCGCGCACTTTCGCGCGGACCTTCGGGGCATTGCGCACCGTCGAGATGGCATCCGCAAGCGCGGCGGTCTTCTCATCGAGCAGGTCTTCCGCCCAGTTGCACAACTGCGCGATGCGCGCATTGCGTGTGCGCAATTCTTCGTCGGTGTCGGGGATTTCATCGTGATTGAGCTGATGCAGGTGGAAGGCCTCGCGAAGGTGCTTACGCACTGCGTCCAAGGCTGTCTTCAGATCCTTAGTGAGTGAGGCTCCGAGCTCGGCTTCGGCGAACGCGAGTTCGTCGGTTGCTGTGCGGATGCGCTCATCTGCCGCGACGAGCGCCTTCTCGGCATCGCGGGCCAGATTGGCGTCGTGTGCTGCTTGCTCTTCTTGTTCGCGCTTGCGCTTACCCCAGAATCCGGCCATGGATTGATCCTACTTACTCTGTCGAGCAGTCGGCTGTGCATTAGGCGATGACAGTCGCGACCTCTTGATTCGTTGGCCGACCACGTTTCGGCCGTTCAGTTGCGAGTTCCAGGCCCATCGCATGGCGAGGATGCGAGGCCAAACGCTGCTCGGTGTGATCGAGCCAGCGCACCTCGGCCTCTGCGGTGAAGATCATCGAGTCGACCACCAACGACCGGGCAAGCTCCGCTGAACCCTCGGGATCACCACCCGCGTACTTTGCCTGTTGCAGGCTCTGCAGATGAGCAAGTGACGCTCGCCGCTGCGCTTGAATCACCGCTGCGACATCCACGCCAGGAAGAGTGGCCGCCACAGCCAGCTTGATCGCCAGTTCGTCGCGCGTTGCCTGGGTTCGTACGACGGGGGAGGAGAGCCATTCGGCGACCTCGGCGGACCCAGCATCCGTGATCTGCCAGTAGACGTGGCCCTGGTCATCTGGCTCGCCACGCTCGACGCGACCATGGCGCACAAGGCGCTCCAGTGTGTTGTAAATCTGGCCGACGTTCAGTGGCCAGGTTGAGCCGGTGCGACGGTCGAACTCATGGCGCAGCTGATAGCCGTAACACGGCCCCTGGTCGAGGATGGCAAGCAGGCTTTGGCGAACGGACACGGCGACCTCCTGAAGTCATTTCTGAGTATATACATACTCGGAAATCTGATCGCTTCGCATCGCACATCGCACCATGCAGACGACGCAAAGGTCACTGGCCGGTAACATGTCAAGGTATGCCTGGCACCGAAGCTCGATCTGAGCGGCCGGAACTGACCCAACAGGGAGATGACTTACGTGGCGAATCCTCTTGAGAAGTTGCTGCGCGCGGGTGAAGGTCGCGTCCTGCGCCGACTGAACCAGGTCGCGAAGGCCGTCGGAGCACTGGAAGAGGACTTCGAGAAGCTCACAGACGAAGAGCTGGCGAACGAGACCACAGAGCTTCGCGCGCGGTACGACAAGGGCGAGACACTCGACAAGCTCATGCCAGAGGCGTTCGCCGCTGTCCGCGAAGCAGCAAAGCGCACCCTGGGCATGCGCGCCTACGATGTGCAGCTGATGGGTGGCGCAGCCCTTCATCTGGGCAACATCGCCGAGATGAAGACCGGTGAGGGTAAGACTCTCGTTGCAACGTTCCCCGCGTACTTGAACGCGATCGCTGGCCAGGGCGTGCACGTCATCACGGTCAACGACTTCCTCGCTTCGTACCAGGCAGAGCTCATGGGACGTATCTTCCGTGCCCTCGGTATGACCACTGGAATTATCGTTTCGGGCCAGACCCCCGCCGTCCGTCGGGAGCAGTACGCCGCTGATATCACCTACGGCACGAACAACGAGTTCGGCTTTGACTACCTCCGAGACAACATGGCATGGCGCAAGGAAGACCTCGTTCAGCGCGAGCACTTCTTCGTCATCGTTGATGAGGTCGACTCGATCCTCATCGACGAGGCGCGTACGCCGCTGATCATCTCCGGTCCATCATCCGGCGAAGCGAATCGCTGGTTCACCGAGTTCGCAAAGATCGCCCGTACTCTTGAGGCCGGGGTCGACTACGAAGTCGATGAGAAGAAGCGCACAGTGGGTGTGCTCGAGCCCGGGATCGAGAAGGTCGAGGACTACCTCGGCATCGACAACCTCTACGAGTCTGCGAACACACCGCTGATCTCATTCCTCAACAACTCGATCAAGGCACTCGCGCTGTTCAAGAAGAACACCGACTATGTCGTCATGAACGACGAGGTCATGATCGTCGACGAGCACACCGGTCGCATCCTGGTCGGACGTCGCTACAACGAGGGCATCCACCAGGCCATTGAGGCCAAAGAAGCTGTGCCAGTGAAGGCAGAAAACCAGACACTGGCCACTGTGACGCTACAGAACTACTTCCGCCTTTACGACAAGATCGCGGGCATGACAGGTACGGCCGAGACCGAGGCCGCCGAGTTCATGTCGACGTACAAGCTGGGCGTCGTGCAGATCCCGACTAATAGGCCGATGATCCGCAAGGACAAGGCAGACCTCGTCTATAAGAACGAGACCGTGAAGTTCGACCAGGTCGTAGAAGACATCGTTGAGCGTCACGAGACCGGACAGCCGGTGCTGGTCGGAACGGTCAGCGTTGAAAAGAGCGAGTACCTGTCGCGACTGTTGGCAAAGAAGGGCATCAAGCACGAGGTCCTCAATGCGAAGAACCACGCGCGAGAGGCCGAGATCGTCGCCCGTGCAGGCCGACTGGGCGCCGTCACCGTGGCCACCAATATGGCCGGTCGAGGCACGGACGTCATGCTCGGCGGTAACGCTGAGTTCCTCGCCGTGCAAGAGCTCAAGTCTCAGGGTCTTGACCCTGCAGAGACTCCAGAGGAATACGAGGCGGCCTGGGACGAGGCATACGAGTCCATGAAGGCTGTCGTCGCTGAAGAGAGCGTGAAGGTTACCGAAGCCGGTGGCCTCTACGTGCTCGGCACCGAGCGTCACGAGTCTCGCCGTATCGACAACCAGCTGCGTGGACGCTCTGGTCGTCAGGGCGACCCCGGCGAGAGCCGTTTCTACCTCAGCCTCACCGATGACCTGATGCGGTTGTTCCAGTCGGGCGCGGCCGAAGCGATCCTTGCACGCACGAACTTCCCCGATGACGTGCCGATTGAATCTGGCCTCGTCTCGCGCGCAATTCGCAGCGCACAGTCGCAGGTTGAGGCGCGCAACGCTGAGATGCGCAAGAACGTCCTCAAATACGATGACGTGCTCAACCGCCAACGTGAGGCGATCTACACCGACCGCCGGCACATCCTGCAGGGCGATGACATCGCAGACCGGGTGCAGCACTTCATTGAAGATGCCATCACCGGCGTCGTCAAGGATCACACCGGCGAAGGCCACAACGAAAGCTGGGACTTCGACGCGCTCTGGACAGAGCTGAAGACGCTGTATCCGGTGGGCGTCACCATCGATGAGGTGGTTTCCGAAGCCGGTGGACGCAAGGGCGGCATCACCACCGACGGCCTGACTCGTGAGCTGCTCTCCGACGCGAAGATCGCGTACGAGACGCGCGAGGAGTCGCTCGGGGAAGCGGCCACTCGTGAGCTGGAACGCCGTGTGGTGCTGCAGGTTCTCGATCGTCGCTGGCGGGATCACCTCTACGAGATGGACTACCTGAAGGACGGCATCGGACTGCGGGCCATGGCGCAACGCGATCCTCTGATCGAGTATCAGCGCGAGGGCTTCTCGATGTTCCAGTCGATGATGGGCCAGATCAAGGAAGAGTCGGTCGGCTACCTCTACAACCTCGAGGTCGAGGTGCGCCGCGCCGGCGATCAGACCACCGAAGTTGAGGCCAAGGGCCTGGCAACCGGTGCTGTTGAGCAGAAGCTCGAATACTCGGCGCCGAACGATTCCGGTGACGTCGAGGTACGCAACGATCGCGGCCAAGTGCAGCAGTCGGCGACCGATCGTCTTCAGGCCGCATCCGCATCGGCCTCCGAGGGCGAAGCACCCTCGGCGCCGGAGCAGGGTGCACGTGGCGCCTTCGGCCAGCGCACGGCGGGGGATGCCG
>DQHP01000126.1 GCA_003524435.1 Microbacterium sp. | reverse complement strand
GAGGCCGCAGAACGGGCACGGCTCGCCCGAGAGTCCCGCGCGCGCAAGCTCCACGCGTCCCATGATCTGCTCAGCGAGAGCCGTCGTCGCACCGGCCCACACAACGACGTGTCGAGGCTGTAGCGAGCTTTCCCCCGAACGTCAGGCCTCAGCGGTAGACTTGGAGCATGACGCCGAAGCTCGCAGACTACATCGCAGAGGGACGCACCCTCTCCGCCGATGAGCGCGAGATTGCTGCGCTCGCGCTCCAGCAGATCAGCGACACCGAGCAGGCAGAAGTCGATGCCGCATGGGATGAAGAGATCGACCTTCGGGTGGACGAGATTCTGACCGGCAAGGTCGAACTTGTTGACGGCGACGAGACCCGACGCTTGGCCCGAGCAATGTTGGCGGCTCGCCGCAAGTGAGCGCGCTATCCTGGCGCGAGCATCCGGCCGCTCGCGAGGAGTATCTCGACGCCCTCGCCTGGTATGACGATCAGGAAGCCGGGCTGGGCGACCGACTGGGTGATGACCTCGACAACGGCGTGGACTTCATCAGGGAGTGGCCGGATTCCGCGCCGCTCTATCGTGGCCGCCAGCGCATCCCTCGTCTTCGACGCAAGGGCACTGACGTGTTCCCCTACGGCATCATCTACTTCGTTCGAGACGACGAGGTCATCGTTGTCGCGTACGCGCACGAGAGACGCCGCCCCGGATACTGGCGGAAACGACTCAAAGACCTCTAAGCGGGCAGCGTAGCGAGCTATCCCCGGCGACCGGGAGGCAGAAGTCCGCGCGCGCGGGTGCGGACGAGCCAGCCCTGCGCGGTGGCGTGAGCGACGCCGTTGATCTTCCCCATAGTGACCGCCGGGGCCTCATCACCCTGTGACGCGAGCTTGCCGTACTGGAGCGCGACGAGTTCGTAGAAGTCCGGCGTCTGCTTCGGGTTCCCGAGCGGCTTGAGTAGATCGCGCTCGCTGATCTTCCGACCAGACGGCAGCACGATCTTTCCGCCTGTGATCGTGACCGTCCGCTTCATTGCGAACAGCCGCTCGTTGATCGCAGCCTCAATCCGAGCGGTCGGCAGGGTACGAAGGTCTTGGCTGGAGATGGGGTCGCCCGGTCGCCACGGAAGGTACACGACGCCGGTGATCTTCACTTCCTCCGGCACGGCGAACTGCTGACGCTGGAGCCGAATGAACACGCGAGTCGCGGTCGCCGCGTGCTCGATGTAACGCCAACGGCCGTCGATCGTCTCGTTCTGCTCCGAGTCGAGCTGCGCCTGCCGATCCTCCGCAGTCACGGCCTGGTCGTTATAGCCGAGCGCTTCATCCAGGAACGCACTCGCGTCCTCGGCCCGCTCCCCCGGAAAGCGGTCAGGCAGGTGCCACCCGTCAGGCAGGTCGTCCTGTACGAGCAGTCCGTCATAGGACTGGTCGCCGGGGCGATGACCGGAGGGTGTGGGCATGTTCCGATTCTAGCGAGCAACACGAGCAACTAAAACACTTGCTGTTATCGGCGTGTTGTGATCTAATCTAAGATACTCGCTGCTATCGCAGCTATGATATGAGTTAGATCGGAGGACACGATGGGTCAGAATGCCGCACCCACAGACGAGCACCCGCATCCCCCGCTCTTCTACTCCGAGGAAGAAACCGCCGCACTGCTCGGCATCCACCGCACGACGCTTCGAACTCTTGCCCTCGCAGGCGAGGCTCCGGTGGAGCCGGTACGACTCACCCGACACAAGCGCGTCTACCGTCGCATCGACGTGCAGCGCCTCGCCGGGCTGGAGAAGTAGGCGACAGAGTCATGGGAAGCATTGAGGCGTACGAGACGGCGAAAGGCCGTCGTTACCGTGCCCTCTATCGCCGACCCGACAAGAAGCAGACCCAGAAGCGCGGCTTCACGACAAAGAAGGCCGCTGAGCTGTTCCTGGCGACGACCGAGGTCAACATCGCCCAAGGCCGCTACCTCGATCCCTCGCTCGCGAAGGTGAGCGTCGCCGACTGGCTCCAAACTTGGCTCGCCGCGCGAGGCGACCTGCGAGCAACCACGCGCAGCCGTGTCGAGAACATCATCGATAAGCACATCACGCCCGAGCTCGGCAGCATCCCGATCGGCAACCTCACCCGGCTCCGAGTACAGGAATGGGCATCCGCACTACCAGGCGCACCCGCGACAGTGCGGAAGATCGTCAACGTGCTCTCGGGAGCACTACGGTTCGCGGTCGAGGACGAGCGCCTGCCGTCGAACCCCGCCGCCAGGCTCAAACTCCCCAAGCCGACAAAGACGCGCAAGCGGTATCTCTCGCACGATCAGGTCGCGGCGCTCGCCCAGGTCATTGACGAGATGAAAGACGGTCGAGACTATGGCTATGGCCTCGTCGTGCTCACTCTCGCATACTGCGGCCTGCGCTGGGGCGAACTATCCGGGCTGCGAATCTGTGACCTCGACCTCGACGCGAAACATCCTCGCCTGACCGTCGAGCAGACCGTCGTCGCCGACAAGGGGTACCAGCGCATCGAGCCACCGAAGGACTACGAGCACCGGAGCATCCCGATCCCTGCGTTCCTCGTCCGCCTGCTCCGCGCGCAGATCACCGGACGCGACGCCGACGCTCCCGTGTTCTACGGCATCCGCACCGGCACCTGGCTCCGCAACCACGTCTACCGCGTCGGCTGGTTCGACACCGCCGCAACCGCAATCGGCCTCAAAGGACTCACGCCCCACGAACTACGGCACACCGCCGCATCACTCGCGGTCAGCGCTGGAGCGAACGTCAAGGCCGTGCAGCGGATGCTCGGACACGCCTCGGCCGCAGTCACCCTCGACGTGTACGCCGACCTGTTCGATGACGACCTCGACGGCGTTGCCACTGCGCTCGACCGGGCAGCGATGAAATCGGATGTTGCCAATCTGTTGCCAAAAGCCGCTTAGCCCCGTTTCAGCGGCTATCGTCGGATATGCGAAAACCCCCGCCTGAGCGGGGGTTTTCTCTGTTGGTGACCCCAGCGGGATTCGAACCCGCGTTACCGCCGTGAGAGGGCAGCGTACTAGGCCGCTATACGATGGGGCCAGGTCTTGCAGAGCATTTCTGCGCCGCGACAACCGTTCAAGTATGCCATGAGTTTTTGTCCTCCGCAAAATCGCGGTGCCGCGCGCGCGACGCCCGGGCGCGTCCGACGTGAAGTTGGGTTTGCCGCACGAGGGAAGACGGAGTTGACTCTCTCTATGCGCGTCACGAAGTATGAACATGCCACCCTCCGAATCGACGAGAGCGGAGACTGCCTGCTCATTGATCCGGGATCGTTCACGACACCGCTCGACGAGTTATCCAGCATCATCGCGGTGGTAATTACACACGAACATCCTGATCATTGGACGCCAGAGCACCTTGACCGGATCCTGCGGACAGTTCCCGGCATTCCCATATTTGCCCCAGAGGGCGTTGCGGCGGCTGCCAGTGACTACGAGATCACAGTGATCTCCCCCGGCGACACGGTCACTGTAGGCCGCTTCACGTTGCGTTTCTTCGGCGGTGACCATGCGGTCATTCACGCTTCACTCCCCGCCGTACAGAATGTCGGCGTGCTGGTCAACGACGAGCTCTACTACCCCGGCGACTCCTACGCGGTCCCGGAGGGCATCGAGGTCGACACGCTCGCTGCCCCACTCGGTGCCCCATGGCTGAAGATCGGCGAAGCGATGGACTTTGTCCTCGCCGTGAAACCACGCCGAGCATTTGGAGTACACGATATGACCCTGTCGGTGATCGGCAGAAACATGCATCGTCAGCGTCTGCAGTGGGCGACCGAGCAAAACGGTGGAGAGTTCTTCGAGCTTGACCCCGGCGACACCATCGACTTGTGAGCGAGTCGATAACGCCCCGACTGCTCCCCCAGCCGACGACGCGACTGCGCTTTCGCGAAATGGTCGACAGCGACCTTGACAACATGGCCGGGCTCCTCGGGGATGCTGAAACCATGGCGTTCTACCCTGCGCCCAAGACGCGGGCCGAGAGCGCTGCGTGGATTAGCCGAAACCAGCAACGCTACAAGCAAGATGGCCATGGCATGTGGGTCATCGAAACGCACGACGGCGTCTTCATCGGCGACTGTGGTGTGACCTGGCAGTCCTATAACGGCATCACTGTGCGAGAAGTGGGATACCACGTGCGCCGCGAGGTGACGAGGCGTGGCTACGCGACGGAAGCGGCGACATCGTGTGTCGAGCTCGCACGAGCTGAGTTCGCACCATCGCTTCTCACAGCGATCATTCATCCCGACAATGTCGCTTCGCTCCTCGTTGCCGAGCACCTCGGAATGACTCACGTTACCGATGACCGTGCGCACCCTTGGATCGTGCGCACGGTCATGGGCATGCAACTCGAACGCTGCTAGCTCTGCGCGCCGCGCACCCGCAGGTCGCGAGCGAGATGATCGCGCTGTTCGATGATGAGGCGGCGCAAGGCAGCAGGCGCCGCCTCATTCTCTGCCAACCAGGCGTCAACGAGTGCCAGATTCTCGGATGCCGGGAACAACCCGAGAACGAGACGCCGCGCCAACTCGATACTGCGGCTCTGCCAGGCGCCCAGAATGCGCTCAAAGTAGTCGCTGTCAAGGTTCTCAATGAGGTCTCGGCGCCCACCGGCACGCACTCCGCCGATAGTCGCGCTGAGGTGATCGTTGCTGAGCGTCTCATCCTGCCAGGCGGCATTCCAAGCGGCACCACGCGACTCAGTCGTGGGCTTGGACCAGCGCGCACGCATCGCCGCTGTGTGCCCGCTCGCAGTCCCATCGCGCTCGAGTTCGGCCGAGATATCCTCCCCGGTCGTGTGTCCGGTCGTCCGCAGCGCTGTCAACAACGCCCATCGCAGGTCAGGGTCAACGAGAAGTCCCCCAGGGACATCACCATTGAGAAGTGCACGCGCTCGCCTCGCGAATGAGCCATCGTACGCAGCTGCTGCGGCGAAGGCCCGCGCCCACGACAGTTGCGCGTCGCTGCCCGCCTCGGACCCCTGAAGCGCTGTCCAGGCCGTTTCCGCCCATATCTGCCGCTGTTCGGCCCGCTGAGCATCCGGAATGTAGTGACCGATCGCATACGCGGCGTTGGCGAGGACTCCGGACAACAACCCGATATTCTCTTCAGCCGGCGCGTGAGCGGTGACGATCGCAAGGTATCGAGCGACGACCAGCTCACCATCCCGGGTGGCATTCCATAGCGAGGACCATATGAGCGCGCGTGGGAGCGGCTCAAGCGTCGACAGCGAGCGCTCGACCGCCGCGAGCGAGCGCTCGTCGATGCGCGCCTTCGCATACGTGAGGTCGTCGTCATTGATGATCACGAGATCAGTGTCCTCAAACATCAGCGGCGTGCGTTCATCGGAGATGTCGAGCTCAACAGCATCGCGTCGGGTCAGACGTCCTTCAACAAAGTCATACAGGCCAACGCGCAGCCGGTGCGGGCGTGGCTCAGTTTGCACCAGTGCACGTCCGCCGGCAGCATCTGTTTCGATCCAGAGTGTCGACATGCCACTCGTCTCCAGCCAAGCCCGCGACCAGGCCCGCACATCACGGCCCGAAGCAGCTTCGAGCTGAACAAGCAGATCCTCCAGCGTCGTATTGCCATAAGCGTGGGCAGCGAAGTACCGTCGCGCGCCGTCGAAGAACGCCTCCTCGCCTACGAACGCCACCAGTTGCTTCAGCACCGCAGCACCCTTCGCATAGGTGATGCCATCAAAATTCAGCTTGGCGGCCTCCAGATCGGTGATATCGGCAACGATTGGATGAGTCGTCGGCAACTGATCCTGTTGGTAAGCCCAGGTCTTGCGGTTGGCAGCGAAGCGCACCCAGGCATCGGTGTAGCGGGTCGCCGCGACCGACGCATGGGCGCCCATGTAGTCAGCGAAGGATTCCTTCAACCAGAGGTCGTCCCACCAACGCATCGTGACGAGGTCGCCGAACCACATATGAGCCATCTCGTGCAGGATCGTATTCGCTCGGCCGCCGCGCTGCGCATCAGTGCTGGCGCCTCGCGACAGGTATGCCTCAGTGAACGTAACGAGCCCGGGGTTCTCCATAGCTCCGAGGTTGTACTCGGGCACGAAGATCTGGTCGTACTTGCCCCAGGGGTACGCGAAGTCGAAAGCATCGGTGAAGAAGTCGAGCCCCTGACGGGTCACGTCAAGAATTTCATCCGCTTCCAGGAATTCCGCAAGCGATGGACGACAAAGAACTCCGAGTTCAACGGTCTGCTCGCCACGGGTCCAGGTTCCCTCGACCCGGTGATATGGGCCTGCCGCCACTGAGGTGATGTAGCTCGACAACGGCAACGTTGCAGCAAACTCAACCGTCTGCGTCTCCCCTGCAGTACGCACACTGACGGCGCTCTGATTGGACAGCACCTGCCACCCGGCCGGCGCGTGCACGACGAATGTATACGAGGCCTTCATATCGGGCTGCTCAAAGCACGCCATTACTCGTCGGGAGTCCGCGGGCTCGTATTGCGTGTACAGATACGTTTCGCCGTCAACGGGATCGACGAACCGGTGCAGTCCTTCCCCCGAGCGGCTGTACCGGCCGTGAGCGGTAACAACGACCGTGTTGGATGCTGCGAGCCCGCTGATACTCAATCGCGCACCGTCGTAGCGCACCTCCTGCTCAGTGCCGTTGACGCTGACGGCACTGACGGATTCACCAATGAAGTCGATCCAGGTCGCGGCGACGGTGGCATCGAAGATCAGCGTGGTTGTCACCTCGAACGTCTGTGCCTCTTGATTAGGCGCACCGCTGAGGTCTAATGCCACCCGTGCGGAATGAAGGGTGATGCCCGCGGAACGCGCGGAGGTCTCTTCTCGTGTCAGGTTCGCTGAGCTCATGGCCCCATCGTTTCATGAGAAGAAAAGGCCGTGGCACCACGAAGAGCGTGAGATGGGCTACCATTGATCGACACCTTCACAATGACTTTTGGAATCTCCGACTGTTCATTGGTCCGATTGCCTCACGGCATGGTGGCCACTCGATCATTTTCCTCCACCTACCTCACGCACTCAGTCATATGGTGCCGCGAACTTCGCCGCCACTCTGAGCGCCCCACAAACTGCCGAGCCGAACATCGTCGAGGCATTACGGGTCGAAGCTCGGCCCACGAACACAAAGGAAACACAGCATGGCCACTGGCACTGTCAAATGGTTCAACTCCGACAAGGGCTACGGCTTCATTGCTCCCGACGACGGATCCGCAGATGTCTTCGCGCACTTCAGCGCGATCCAGGGCAGCGGACACCGCAACCTCGAGGAAGCACAGAAGGTCGAGTTCGACACGGAGCAGGGACCCAAGGGCCCGCAGGCGACGAACATCACCGCGCTCTGAATTAACACCGACGAAGGCCCGATTTCTGCGTGATGCAGGATCGGGCCTTCGCCTTTTTGCGGCCGCCCTGCATCGTCACTCGATTTGACTGCGCGCATTTTCGCACGTAAGTTACAGATCGGTAACGGTCCCACCCGAAGGGATCGGCCGGCGAGCAAACCTGCTCCGCAGGAACGAGCAGATCTGCTCCTTCGGAAGGAACCCCCCACGATTTCTCTGCCAGACGAGCGCGAGCCCGAAACCGCGTCTTCAGAGCCCCCAGCCACCCCGAACGCGCCACGACCGCAGTTGCGGCGTGACTTGCGTCGAGCGGCGACGGGAAGTACGCAGCGGCCCGCTTCTCCGCAACCAGCGCAGGCCGATGCCCCCAAAGCGGCTCCTTCAACGCCTCCTCGT
>DQHP01000167.1 GCA_003524435.1 Microbacterium sp. | reverse complement strand
GACGCGCAGCAGGTGAAGCGCCACCAGCTTCGCTGCGTCTTGGAGCGTAGCGGTGCGCTCGGGGGTGAGGGGGCCGTCCATCGCCGCCCAGATGGAACCGAGCAGCTCGTCGCCCGCGCGCACCGCGATTGCCACACGCTGGGTGGTGACGCCCTGGCCGAGATCCATCGGGTTGATGATGATCGGGAGGTCGTTGCGATAGAGGTGGCGGAACACTCCCAGCTCAGCGAGCGCTCGAGCGTAGCGCTCTGGCACCTGACGGCCGATGATTGTCTCCACTCGCGACGAGTCGGCATCTTCCTGTCCGCCAGAGAAGGCGAGTACGCGTGAGGAACGGTCCTCGATCGTGATGGGAGCGTCGACGAGCGCTGCGATGGCATTTGCCACGGCGAACAGGTCCCCGGAGGGAAGACCACCGAGGGACTCCGCGGGGGTGTGGCCGATGTCATCTTCGGCGAGAACTGAGCGCAGTAGGGCAGCCAGCTGGGTCCACGTTGCCCCGCGCGGGAGGCTCAGAATCGCGACACCGGCTTTTTCTGCAGCTTCTGTGACGACCTCGGGAAGCGCTGCTGCCGCGCGCACGACTATGGCGACAGCATCCTGAAGCCCCGCCATCGTCGCAAGCGCTGCGAGCTCTTCCGCATCCTGGATTCCGATAGCGAGGACGATTGCATGCGGGGGGTAACTCGGCTCGTCAACAGGATCGTGAATAACCACGCCGCCGATCTGCTGATCGACATCGATTGCACCGTGTGCCACATCGAGGAGGGTGACGCCGAGGTTGTCATAGACATGACCCCAGCTCGACCGCGACAGCGAGCTCATAACCGTGAGCATAACCTCACATCGGCACCCACTCGACCCAGGTGGTCAACTCGTCAAGCACCTCAGGAATCGGTGTGACGCCGAGCCCGGGGCCCTGCGGCACAGACAGATGGCCATCTTTCATGACGAACGGTTCGGTGAGGTCGGTGCGATAGAAACGGTCGCTCGCCGAGACATCACCGGGCAGGGTGAAGCCAGGAAGAGCCGCCAGCGCGATGTTGGCAGCGCGGCCAAGGCCCGACTCAACCATGCCGCCGCACCACACGGGCACCCCCTGCGATAGCGCGACATCATGGATGCGCCGAGCTTCGAGGTATCCACCCACACGCCCCGGTTTTATGTTGACGATGCTCGTCGCACCGAGACGAATAGCGGCGGCGGTTGTCTGTGCAGAGAGAATCGATTCATCGAGACAGATCGGGGTATTCACCACGCGGGCGAGAGCGGCATGGCCGAGGATGTCCTCTTCCTCCAGCGGCTGTTCGATCAGCAGCAGATCGAACTCGTCGAGGCGGGCGAGATGCTGTGCGTCGCGCAGAGTGTATGCGGTGTTCGCATCCACCTGAAGTTGCACATCATCGCCGATGCGCTCGCGCACAGCGCGAACGACATCGATGTCCCAGCCTGGCTCGATCTTCAGCTTAATGCGGACGTAGCCTTCGGCGATGTATTCATCGACCGCGTCGAGCAACTGCGGGATCTCATCCATGATGCCCACGGACACACCGCACGGCACGCGGTCGTGCACCGCACCGAGCTCGCGGGCGAAGGACCGGTTTGCTACGCGGAGCTCAGCATCGAGTACTGCCATCTCAACCGCAGCCTTCGCCATACGATGACCCTTGAACTTTGCCAACTTCTCACCGACCATATGCGCACCGGCAAGCTCGCCTCCTGACAGCGCGGGAGCAAGGAAACGTCGGATGACATCGACGGCGCCATCGGTGTACTCGGGGGAGTACACCGGATCGGGAAGAGTGACGCATTCTCCCCACCCCTCCCCAGCTTCGGTGACGGCTCTCACCAGCAGAATGTCCTTGGCGGTCTGCGTGCCGAACGACGTGCGAAACGGCGAGATGAGAGGCATCGCCACGCGCCGCAGCTCCAGGCCTTCAAGTTTCATCATGAGTCCTTTCGTGGTCGTACAAGATAGCCCTCGGTGCGGTTAAACCCGACGATCTGCCCGCCAGCGTCTAAGAGTTCGGTGAGCTGGTCACGGACGTTGCGTCGCCACTGCTGCGCCGCCGCACGGTCTTCGCGTCGTACCTGCTCGATATCGGGAGGTATGGCAACGGAGACGTCGCCGGGTGCGCGAGCGACCTGTGAAGCGGCACCCGCTGCGCGGGCGATGGCCTCATCGCTCCGCAGACGCCAACTCACCAGGACGCGGTCGGTTTCGTCATCATTGTTGACGCCGTCGGCGATCTCACCATAGAAGTTCGCGAGGTACTCCTCCGGCCGTGCGCCGAGCTTCGTGATGTTGAAGTAGGCGTTGCGTGCGACAAGCGGATCGAACGTCCACTCGATGACGTCAATGCCGTGGGTGAGCGCCCACGCTCGTTGATGCTGCTTCAGAGCGAAGCCGACGGAGCGGCCGGCGTGATCCGCTGAGATTCCTGCGATATGGCTGTGCAGCGCGTGGCGTTCCGGATTCGCGTGAAATGCGATCGCGACACCGACGAGGACGTCGTCTGCGAAGGCACCTCCGATGTAGTTGCCGGCCTTACTCATCGCCCGCAGCAGTTCGGGTGGCACCGGCGGATTCTCCGGTGTGCGCTTCCAGATTTCAGCGAGAAGTCGGATGGCCGCCGCCTGCTCTTCAATCCCGGTGAGCTCACGGATGGTCACGTCGGCGAAGGACGCCGCTCGTTCGGCATCCTTCGCGGCCTGAACAGTGATCGCATCATTGTGTGTCAGCTGCGCCATGGCTCTTCCGTCCTCAATATCTCGGCGACCAGTGCGGCAAGAAGGCGTGCGCGCGGAACGATCTCCGAGACCACGACATGCTCGTATTCGGCGTGAGCGCCCCCGCCGACCGCACCCAGGCCGTCGAGCGTGGGCACACCGATGCCCGCGGTGAAGTTGCCGTCGCTCGCACCGCCGA
>DQHP01000078.1:318-3223 GCA_003524435.1 Microbacterium sp. | reverse complement strand
TCTCCTGGAGCGGGAGCCGGTGCGGGAGCATTCGGCCCTCCTGGCGCGGGTGCTGATGGCGTGTTCGGCGCCGTCTGCCGCGGTCGGAAGCGATCGGAGGCCCCTGGCCCGGGGGTTGCCCGAGGGGTCGGCACCGCACCTGCTTCTGACGTCTGTGCGACATCGTCCTGGATGGTAGGGGTGTCTCCGATGTGCTCGCAGGTGCTGATCCGATGGACAGAACCGCCCGCTTCGCCTGCGGCCGCTTGAGTGCACGGGTCATCCGCGAGATCACCGGCGCGCAGATCCTGTGCTTCGGCCGAGATCGCAGTGGTGGGGCCGCCGAATCCCGTGGCCACGATGGTGCCAGACAGCGCGACAACAACTGCCACAGCGATGCCGCCAGCGATCAGCCAACCGCCACGAACGCCGACCGCAACGGCACCGGGAACCCGTGAAGTTCGCACCTGCGTCGCGGCAACGAGACCGGGAGCAGCCTGGGCTTTTCGGTCACGGCGCGACGCGCTCGGAGGCGGTGTCGGTATATCAGGCACGCCATCACCCTATCGAGCCACGCCGCCGTCCCGTCAATACCACCAGCGCAGCGACGGCCACGATCGCGGCGGCGATGCCGACGATGTAGCCACTGACACCGAGGTACCCACCCGAAATGTGCGGGTCAAGAAATGGATACGGATACCACCACGGCTCGCCCGTCGCGGGCGCGATGATCATGTTCGCTCGGGTCAGCGTGTAGACCGCCCAGACGATCGGGAAGATCGCGGTGATGGCCACAGCCCTCCAAGGCAGCGCTCGCCGGTTCGGGGCGAACAGCACATCGGCCAGGAGGAACAGCGGGATGATGACATGTAGCACCTCGTTCGCCCAGACGACCGTGACACCCTGCGGAAGCTCGACGTTTCGAAGCAGCAGATTGTAGACGATGCCTGTGACGATCATGTACGTGCTCACGCAGAGGAGAAGTACGGCGAGCCAGCCGGGTTCACGTTCTGCTCTGCGTCCACTCGTCCACGCCCAGATCGCGCCGATGGCAAGAACGATCGCAGCGAGCAGGTTGGACTCGATGGTGAAGAAGCTAAGGAAGTTCGAGGCCACGGTCGGCAGGTGTGCTCCCCAGTCGGTGTCGGCCTCGACGGCATTGTGGATAGTGCGTGTCAGCTGCGCGATGATTGCGGCGAGCCCGAGCAATGCCGTGGCAAGACGTGCATACGGCCACCACGTCACCATCTTGCCTCCCGACGTCACTTTAGTCCCCGTAGGGCCACATACGCGTTCGGTAGGATGGAACCGCCCGAAAAGGGCCAGCTCATCGACCGGTGCAAACCCGGTGAAAAGCAAACCCAGGGGGTACACCCATGCCAGGAATCGTAATCGTCGGAGTTCAGTGGGGCGACGAAGGAAAAGGCAAGGCCACCGATCTACTCGGTGAGCGCACCGACTGGGTGGTGAAGTTCAACGGCGGTAACAACGCCGGGCACACCGTCGTCATCGGCGATGAGAAGTATGCGCTGCACCTGCTGCCCAGCGGCATCCTCTCGCCCGGAGTGCACCCGGTCATCGGCAACGGCGTCGTTGTCGACCCTGAGGTGCTCTTCGAAGAACTCGATGCGCTGACCGCACGCGGTATTGATGTCTCGCGTCTGCGCGTGAGCGCCAACGCGCACCTCATCACGCAGTATCACCGCACTCTTGACAAGGTCACCGAGCGCTTCCTCGGCAAGCGACAGATCGGCACCACGGGTCGTGGCATCGGGCCGGCCTACTCCGACAAGATCAACCGCGTCGGCATCCGCGTGCAAGACCTGTTCGACGAGAACATTCTGCGTCAGAAGGTTGAAGGCGCACTCGATCAGAAGAACCACCTGCTGGTGAAGATCTTCAACCGCCGTGCCATCACTGTTGACGAGATCGTCGACGAGCTGCTCTCCTACGCCGAGCGCCTGCGACCGATGGTGGCCGACACCGGTCATCTCATCGCCGAAGCACTGGTGCGCAATGAGGTCGTCGTGTTTGAGGCTGGTCAGGCGACCATGCTCGACATCGACCACGGCACCTACCCGTTCGTCACATCGTCGACCGCGACATCGGCGGGCGCGGCATCCGGTTCCGGCGTGGGACCAGGGTCGCTCGACCGCATCGTCGGCATCGTGAAGGCATACACGACGCGCGTCGGCGCAGGACCCTTCCCGACCGAACTGTTCGATGAGACGGGTGAATGGCTGCGCCAGACCGGCTTTGAATTCGGTACGACCACGGGCCGCGAGCGCCGGGTGGGCTGGTACGACGCGCCGATCACGCGCTATGCCACGCGCATCAACGGCATCACTGACCTTGTGCTCACCAAGCTCGACGTTCTGACCGGACTCGAGGAGATTCCGGTCTGCGTCGCATACGACGTTGAGGGCAAACGCTTCGATGACGTGCCGGTGAACCAGAGCGATTTCCACCACGCGAAGCCGATCTATGAGAACTTCCCCGGCTGGAGTGAAGACATCACCACGGCTCGCACCTTCGACGATCTGCCGCAGAACGCACAGGACTACGTACTGGCGCTAGAGAAGATGAGCAACACGCGCATCTCAGTGATCGGCGTCGGCCCCGCGCGCGACCAGGTGATCGTCCGTCACGACCTCGTGGACTGAGCGCAGTCGCTTCGCGCGGAGGGGTCGTGGATGGCCGTTAAATCGGGCGGGAGGGGTCGCGGATGGCCGCTAAATCGTCAGATAGCGGCTAAGTGCGACCCCCGCCGCGGCGAGTGGCCCCGAGCGGCCCGAATGGCGCGAGCAACACGAGCAACGCCACGACGATGAGGAGACGCGCATGACGCAATTCTGGGTGGGCGGATACGGGCCCGGGATGGAGGGGGATGCCACCGGCATCGGCCTCCTCGAAGGCGATGAGGGGC
>DQHP01000078.1:0-279 GCA_003524435.1 Microbacterium sp. | reverse complement strand
CGAGTCGCCGTCGTGGCTCGCGCAGCATCCTTCGCTTGATGTCGTCTATGCGGCGCTCGAGGGCGCGGGTATGGTGCAGGCGTTTCGGCGCAGCGGTGACCGCGAGCTGACCCCGCTCGGCCGCCCAGTCGCAGCAGGAGCTTACGTTTGCCACCTCGCTGTCGCTCCGAGCGGCGCCGCCCTGATCGCCAGTTGCTATGGCGACGGCCGGGTGGTCCGCATCGACCTGGACGCGCAGGGCGGGCTGCGCACCCCCACGATTGCGGATGCCGCCACTGA
>DQHP01000015.1 GCA_003524435.1 Microbacterium sp. | reverse complement strand
ATGCGGCGGGCGATGACCCTCGCGCTCGGCTGAACGCCGCAGTACAGGCCGTCGCGGATCAGCGCGGCATGTCGGCCGGTGGCCAGGAGGATGACGACGTCATCGACCCGTACCGCCAGTCACACGAGGTCTACATCGAATCCGCAGGTCAGCTCACGCCCGCCATCGATGAGATCGAGCGCATCGTCCGCGCAGCCCTGCAACGCTAGCCCGTCTACACCGAGCAACACCAGTAATACCGCTCGCCCCCGATACACTGGCGCTCATGCAGAAGGGGGCGGGATCGGCGAGCGCGCACGCGTCGTCGTCCGTGCGCTACTTCGGCGACAGCCGATGCCGCTCGATCTGGCAGTGGCAGCTGATCCTCGCATCCACTGCGGTGATGATCGCGGCAGGGATCGCCGTGCTCTCCCCCACGATGTTCGGCAGTTGGAGCTTCAGCGCCGGACTGCTTCTGATCATCATCGTCACGGTAATCAGCCTCGCCATTCCATGGCAGCGACTCGGGGCATCGGCTGTCGCAGTGCTTCCGGTGCTCGATACGATCGCAATCGGTCTGCTCGATGCAGGCGGCGCCCCACCGCTGTCGTTCCTCTGGGTCTTTCCGGTCGCGTGGGTCGCGAGCTACTACTCCGAATCCGCACTGGTGGGCCTGCTCGGCCTGATCGGCACGTCCACGATGCTCCGGCTGTTCCTCGTCGGCGTCACGCCGGAAGAGGCGATCAACGTCGTCGTCCTGCTGATCACGCTCACGTTCGTCGGCGTGATCATGCAGGTCGGCGCGAGCCGAACCCGCGCGAACAAGAGACTGCTGCAGAAGCAGTCCACACGCATCGCCCATGCCCTGCGCCGGGTCACCGAGCAGAAGGCGCGCAACCGGCGGCTCATCGACTCGCTCGATGTCGGCATCGCCCGGGTGCACGATAACGGACTCCTCGAGGTGTCCAACCGCGCCTTCCACAGGCTGCTTGCACTCGATGAGAATGCGGGGTTCCACCCGACCAGAGCTGTGGAGTATCGCTCTCGCCGTGGCTCCCCCATTCCTTGGAATGAGACGTCGATCGCACGCGCGACTCGCGGCGAACTCTTCGTCGACGAACTGGTGTGGCTGTTCGGCCTCGACGGACAGTGGCGCGCGGTGAAATCCTCTGTACGCGTGATCGAATCAGGCGGCGGCACCAACGATGGTGTGCTGCTCATCCTCGAGGACGTCACCTCGAAGATCGACCCCCAGGCTGGTCGTGACGAGACCAGACGCACGATCTCGCACGAGCTGCGCAACCCCCTCACCGCGATCCTCGGTCACGTCGACCTGCTGCTGGAACGCGATGACGTCAGCGATTCCGCCCGCCGCCAACTCGAAGTCGTCGAGCGCGCCGGAGCGCGAATGGAGCGTCTCATCGATGAGGGTCTGGGAACAGCATCCGTCGCCTATGACGACGCTGATCTGGAATTCGATCTGGCTGACATCGCGCGCGCGTCGCTCGAAGGCTTCGCTCCGATGGCCGAGGCCGAGGGTGTCACGCTGAAGGTGTATCTCGACGAGGTGCTCCCACTGTGCGCAGACGCGTTCCGCCTTCGACAGGTCGTGGACAACCTGATCGGGAACGCCGTGAAGTACGCCCAGCGCGGCGGGACGGTGACGGTCCGCAGTCTGCACCCTGATGACGGTGACGTCGCCCTCGTCATCACCGACACCGGGATCGGCATCTCCGAAGAAGACCTCCCGCACATCTTCGAAGCCGAGTTCCGCACCCAACTTGCGCGTGAGCGCGGCATCCCCGGCACTGGGCTCGGGCTGGGTATTTCCCGCCGCATCGTGATCGACCAGGGCGGTCGCCTCAACATCACAAGCGAACTGGGTCAGGGCACCGAAGTCACTCTTGCTCTCCCGTCCCGACTTGAACGGAGATCCGTATGATCACCTCGTCCCTGGCGATGCCGCTGATCGCAACGACCACTCTGGCGACGATCATCTTCATCGCGCTGGGGTTCATGCCGACGCCTTCGCGGGCCGCTGCACTGTGGTCGGCGGCATTTTCGAGCGCGATGGTCGGCTCGTACATGTGGCTCGCGTACGAGCTCTGGGATCTCCCGACTTTCCGAGCACTCGGTGCTGGCCTGGCCATCGCACCGATGGCGCTGATCTGGTCGGGGCTGCGCGCCCGTCGCCGTGCGAAACGGCAGTATGTCGCGTTATCGGTCGCCTACCTGATCGTGATGCCCGCGGTGCTGCTGGCGAGCGCATTCACCCCGGCATACGGCGTCACGTTCCGCGTGGTGCTCGCCGTCACTGCGGTCTTCGCCGCAATGACCATCATCGAACTCATTCGTCTGGGCCAGCAGAAACGCGACGAGTCGTATCCGCTGCTCGGTGCCTGCGCCGCGTTCATCATCTTCGCCGTAGTCAGCATCGTCGATGGTGTGCTGGTGGCCCGTCGCATCACCGACAACCCCGACAGCCTGCAGTTTCTGCGCACGATCAACCTGGTCGGCATCATCGTCTTCGTCATCTGCGCTCTGGTCACGACGATGCTGCTCACCGCCCGCGGCCAGCGCGGCCAGCGCACCGCGCACAGCGCTTTCGAGACGACTGTGCGTGACCGGTTGAACCGTGCCGAGGCTGCCAATGACCCATGGTGGTCGGTGCTCGACATCCGCCTCGACGATCCCGACGAGATTCGGGGAGCCTCCAGCACCGCAGCCTTCAATTCGACGAGCGATCGGTTCGCTCGCGACGTGGATCTCGCCCTGCCGGCGGATGCTGACCTCGAGCAGATGAGCGCCACCCGTGTCATCGCCCTCCTGCCGCGAGCGCAGGGTGGTGTGCGCGAGATTCTCGCTGACCTTCTCGAACGTCTCGCGAACGTGGACGAGAGCCAGGCAGTGCCGATCCGATTGTCGGCCAGCATCGGATGGGCGCAGGTGCAGACGGCGGGTTATGGGTTCGATGACCTGCTGGCCGCAGCATCCGCTGCCGTAAAGGTTGCGCAGGCGAACGGCGGCGACCGGTGGGAGCGCGTGCGTGACACGACCGATTAGACGGATGCTGCCGGGCGCGGCCTGTATCATGCAGGCAGAACACACTCCTTAACCGTCACCCGAAAGTAGTGACCTCCGATCATGATCGATGCCGGCTCACCGCTGCGGACTGCGGTGATCGTCGAGGACGATCCGGATGTACGCGATCTGCTCGCGGAGGTGCTCGGAGCGGCCGGTTTCTCGACTGTGACGGCCGAGAACGGGGTTGATGGAGTGCGCGCTGTGCTCGAGCATCAGCCGCTGATCACCACGCTCGATGTGAACATGCCGGGGATCGACGGATTCGAGGCTGCGCGACGCATCCGCGCAGGAAGCGACACCTACATCATCATGCTCACGGCCCTCGATGAAGAGGCAGATGTGGTGCTCGGGCTCACTTCGGGCGCCGATGAGTACCTGAACAAGCCGTTTCGTCCTCGCGAACTTCGCGCGCGCATCGATGCGCTGCTTCGCCGTCCGCGCATGGGGGCTGCGAAGGTATCCGGTCCGCCCACGGTAGGTGAAACGCCGCTGTCACCGACGCCTCCGGCGACAGCACCTCCGGTGACTGAGCCGCAGGTGACAGAACCGCAGGTGGCAGAGCCAGCGCCGGTATGGCCACTGCCGTCGCCGGGGTCGCCATCGCCGATGCTTACCGAAAGCGCGCCCCCGACGGACGACTGGCTCTCGCACCGCGATCTGCAGCTGAATCGCGACACCCGCATCGTGCTCACCGCCGGCGGCGAACTCGAGCTGACCCGCACCGAGTTCGATCTTCTCTGTGCGCTGATGCAATCCAAGCGTCGAGTGTGCAGCAAGCCGGAACTCGCCCTCGTGCTGCGGGGAGAGTCCTATGTGGCGGATGATTTCGTCAGCGAAGCCGACAAGCGCACGGTCGAGGCGCACATGACGAATCTGCGGCGCAAGCTCGGTGATTCCGCCGCGCAGCCGCGCTATATCGAGACAGTGCGCGGGGTCGGCTACCGACTCACGGCCGAGTCTTGAGGAAATCTTCACGAAGTCTTTGGATGCCGCCCAGGAGACCTTGGCCGCACCCTGAGTCGGGTTTCTTAGTCTCAGAGCATGACTTCGAACATTACTTCTTCCTCTGCTGAAACCGCTCCCACGCCAGAGCGCCGCAAGAAGCGCCAGCCCATCATCGCGTTCGGCCTCGCAGTGCTCGCCGTCGGCGGAATCGGTGCAGCAGCCACCAGCGCGGCCTGGACCGACAACACCTGGTTCAGCGCTCCGGCAGCTGCTGCCACCTTCAACCTGGATGCGTCACTTGACGGCAAGGCGTGGAGCGAGGGCACCAGCACGACCATTGACGGCGTCACCACGCTCGCGGTTGAGATTCCGGCGGCTACCTTCGCCAACCTGCTGCCAGCGCAGACTCGCACCGTGAACCTCTGGGTGCGCAATGACAGCTCCGTCGATGCCACGCTCGGCAACAAGGTCACTTTCAAGAACTCCACTTTCGCCGCGGCCCCGACAGCCACGGTCTCTGACCTTGCTGCGAAGCTGACGCCCGCGGGTACGGACCAGTTCACGCTCACGATCACCACTCCGGCGGACTGGAACGCGAGCAACATCGGCAAATCCGGCACCGTAGTCGTGGAATTGAACGCCACCGCTACCGCTGCCTCCTGAACCCCTTTCGCTGAGGGGAGCTGAAAGGAAAGATGATGCAGGTACTTCGCCGTGTCGCCATGGTTGCGCTGTGGGCCCTCGCAGCCGTCGGCGTCGCGTGCGGAATGGTCTGGGGGCTGACCGCGCTCGGCATCATCAAACCACTGGTCGTGATCTCCGGCTCTATGGAGCCGGGGATCATGACCGGTGATCTCATCGTGGATACTCGTGTTGCAGCATCCGAGTTGTCGGTCGGAGACGTCGTCAGCCTGCCGAGTGAGCTGACCGAGGATCTGGTCACGCACCGCATCGAGGCGATCGCGCCCGATGGAGCCGGTGGATACACGATCACGATGAAGGGCGACAACAACGCCTATTCGGACGCACTCGACTATGGGGTGTCGGGTGAAGTCTGGCAGCCGTCATTGCAGCTCGCTGGTTGGGGAACCGCGCTGATGCGATTGACGACTCCGGCAGTTGCGATGCCGCTGCTGGTGGGGCTGCTCGGGCTGCTGGGACTGGGGATGCTGACGCCTGCTGAGAGCCGTCGCCAGCCGGCGGTTGCACGGACTCAGTCGACCGGCGCGAGTCGTCACGGGTCGGCATCG